>NZ_BAAAHG010000004.1:0-211823 GCF_039525155.1 Streptomyces thermoalcalitolerans
CCCGCCCCCCGCCCGGGACGGAACCGGGGCGCCCGCTGCCCCGCACCCGGGGCGGCTCCGGCCCGGCGACGGGCGGAGGCCGACGACGGCGGGCCTCGGGTGCGGAACGCGCGGGCACCCCGGTTCACATCGCCGGACCACACCGGAGCGCACGGCCGGACCGCGTGACCGGACCGCACGGCCGGACCGGGGCACGGCGGGCCCGCCCGGACACGGCGGACGCCCGGGCAGGCGGAGACAGGCAGGAAGCAGAGCCAGGCAGAGAACTCCGCGAGGGCCGGGCTCCGGGAAGGAGCCGCAGCGCCTACGCGTCCCCGCCCGCCGTTCCCGGAGCGGCTGCCGTCACATCGAGGAGCTGGTAGCGGTCGATGGCCTGCTTCAGCACCGACCGGTCGACCTTGCCCTCGCGGGCCAGCTCCGTCAGCACGGCCACCACGATCGACTGCGCGTCGACATGGAAGAACCGCCGGGCCGCACCCCGGGTGTCGGAGAAGCCGAAGCCGTCGGTGCCCAGCGACTGATAGGTCCCCGGCACCCACCGCGCGATCTGGTCCGGCACCGACCGCATCCAGTCGGAGACGGCCACGAACGGCCCCTCGGACCCGCTCAGCTTCCGTGTCACCCACGGCACCCGCTGCTCCTCCTCCGGGTGCAGCAGGTTGTGCTCCTCGCACGCCACGGCCTCACGCCGCAGCTCGTTCCAGGAGGTCGCCGACCAGACGTCGGCCCTGACGTTCCACTCCCGGGCGAGGATCCGCTGCGCCTCGAACGCCCACGGGACCGCCACGCCCGACGCCAGGATCTGCGCCGGGATCTCGCCCGCGGTGCCCTTGCCGACCCGGTGGAGGCCCTTGAGGATGCCCTCGACGTCCACGTCCGCCGGCTCGGCCGGCTGCAGGATCGGCTCGTTGTAGACGGTGAGGTAGTAGAAGACGTCCTCGCCGTGCGGGTGCTGCTCGTCGCCGCCGTACATCCGGCGCAGACCCTCCTGCACGATGTGCGCGATCTCGTACGCGTACGCCGGGTCGTACGCCACGCACGCCGGGTTGGTCGAGGCGAGCAGATGCGAGTGGCCGTCGGCGTGCTGCAACCCCTCGCCGGTCAGGGTCGTACGGCCGGCGGTCGCGCCCAGGACGAAACCGCGCGCCATCTGGTCGGCCATCTGCCAGAACTGGTCGCCGGTGCGCTGGAAGCCGAACATCGAGTAGAAGACGTACACCGGGATCAGCGGCTCGCCGTGCGTGGCGTACGCGGAGCCCGCCGCGATCAGCGAGGCCACGCAGCCGGCCTCGGAGATGCCGTCGTGCAGCATCTGCCCGGTCGGCGACTCCTTGTAGGCGAGCAGCAGATCCCGGTCGACCGACTCGTACTGCTGGCCCAGCGGGTTGTAGATCTTCGCGCTCGGGAAGAAGGAGTCCATGCCGAAGGTGCGGTACTCGTCGGGCGCGATCAGCACGAACCGCCTGCCGATCTCCTTGTCCCGGATGAGGTCCTTCAGCAGCCGGACGAAGGCCATGGTGGTGGCGATGGGCTGCTGGCCCGAGCCCTTCTTCACGGACGCGTACGTCTTGTCGTCCGGCAGGCGCAGGGGCTTGGAGCGCACGATCCGGGTCGGCACATAGCCGCCGCAGCTCCTGCGGCGGTCGTGCATGTACTGGATCTCCTCGCTGTCGCGGCCCGGGTGGTAGTACGGCGGCAGGCCGGACTCCAGCGCCTTGTCGGGGATCGGCAGGTGCAGGCGGTCGCGGAAGTGCTTGAGGTCGGCGACCGTCAGCTTCTTCATCTGGTGGGTGGCGTTGCGGCCCTCGAAGTTCGGGCCGAGCGTCCAGCCCTTGATCGTCTTGGCCAGGATCACCGTCGGCTGGCCCTTGTGCTCCAGGGCCGCCTTGTACGCCGCGTAGATCTTGCGGTGGTCGTGACCGCCGCGCCCCAGCATCAGGATCTGGTGGTCGGTCATGTTCTCGACCATCTTGCGCAGCCGGTGGTCGTCGCCGAAGAAGTGCTCGCGGATGTACGCGCCGGACTCGGTGGCGTACGTCTGGAACTGGCCGTCCGGCGTGGTGTTCATCTTGTTGACCAGCACGCCGTCGCGGTCCTGGGCCAGCAGCGGGTCCCAGGAGCGGTCCCAGATCAGCTTGATCACATTCCAGCCGGCGCCGCGGAAGATCGACTCCAGCTCCTGGATGATCTTGCCGTTGCCGCGCACCGGGCCGTCCAGGCGCTGCAGATTGCAGTTGACCACGAAGGTCAGGTTGTCCAGGCCCTCACGGGCGGCGAGGGACAGCTGGCCGATCGACTCCGGCTCGTCCATCTCGCCGTCGCCGAGGAACGCCCACACATGCGATTCGGAGGTGTCCGCGATCCCGCGCGCGTGCATGTAGCGGTTCATCCGGGCCTGGTAGATCGCGCTGATCGGGCCGAGGCCCATGGAGACGGTCGGGAACTCCCAGAAGTCCGGCATCGAGCGCGGGTGCGGATAGCTGGGCAGTCCGAAGGGTGCCTTGGACTTCTCCTGGCGGAAGCCGTCCAGTTGCTCTTCGGTGAGCCGGTCCAGCAGGTACGCGCGCGCGTAGATGCCCGGTGAGGCGTGTCCCTGGAAGAAGACCTGGTCACCGCCGCGGCCGTCGTCCTTGCCGCGGAAGAAGTGGTTGAAGCCGACGTCGTAGAGAGAGGCGGAGGAGGCGAAGGTGGCGATGTGGCCGCCGACGCTGATGCCCGGACGCTGGGCGCGGGAGACCATCACCGCCGCGTTCCAGCGGGTGGCGTTGAGGATCTTGCGTTCGATCTCCTCATTGCCGGGGAAGAACGGCTCGTTCTTGGTGGGGATGGTGTTGACGTAGTCCGTGCTGCGCATCTCGGGCACGGCCACGCGCTTCTCGCGGGCGCGCTCGATCAGCCGGAGCATGAGGTAACGGGCTCGTTCCCGGCCCCGCTCCGTGATGGCGGCGTCGAGAGAGTCGAGCCACTCCTGGGTCTCCTCGGGGTCGAAGTCAGGAACCTGACTCGGAAGACCGCCAATGATGATCGGGTTTCGATCGGGTCCGGAAGCCACGGTGTTCCTTACCTGTCAGAGGGCTGACATACCTGGGACGTGCTGCTGACATGTCGGGGACGTTCAGGAGGGTGTTTCTGAAGATCGTTCTGGGGAATGCTCTGGATTTTTCCCGGGTCCAGGCCGGTTCGCCCGCCTGTGCCCGCACCGTTCCCCATCGTGTACCGCGCGGGAGCCGGACGTCATCTCTACCCCGAGGTAACAAGAGCGCCCCCGTGCGTCTCCTGCCCGCGTGCTGCCCGCGTCCCGCCCGCGCCCGGTTCCCGGACACGCAAACCGGGCAGAAGGGTGTGGTGTGTGTCACCGCCGACCGCGATACCGTGTCAGGAGTTGCGGCGACACCGCCGGGATCGTCACCGTTTCGACGGTCCGGACCGTTGGGTACTTGCGCGATCCGGCCCGCCCGTGTGGACTACGGCCAATGCTTCGCGCACGCGCGTGGCTACGAAGACCTATATCGCAACATCATCAGGAGGCAACCCGTGAGCGCGACCGCGGACCACGCGGAGGAGCGGACGAACCCGGCCGTCAGGCTGGGGTTCCGGCCCGGGCAGGTGGTCCAGGAGATCGGCTACGACGACGACGTCGACCAGGAGCTCCGCGACGCCATCGAGGACGCGATCGGCGGCGAGCTCGTGGACGAGGACTACGACGACGTGGCCGACGCCGTGGTGCTGTGGTTCCGCGACGAGGACGGCGACCTGACGGATGCGTTGGTGGACGCCACCACGTACATCGAAGAAGGTGGTGCGATCCTGCTTCTCACGCCGAAGACCGGCCGTGCGGGGTACGTGGAGCCGAGCGACATCTCCGAAGCCGCGACCACGGCGGGCCTGACGGCGAGCAAGAGCGTCAGCGTGGGGAAGGACTGGAGCGGCAGCCGTCTTGTGACACCGAAGGCGGCGAAGTCGAAGCGGTGACCGTTTCCCCGCGGTGACCATCGGCTGAGGCGGCCGGCCCGGGGGCCGTGTGCCCCGGAACATCCCTTCTGTCGGCCCGACGGCCCCGTCCCGAGCGCCGGACGGGCCGGCCCGTGCTCAGCCCGTCCGGCGGCCCGAGGTGATCACTGCGTAGGGTGGTCTCACCCGAACAGTCCACCGAAGGGAAGCAGGACGATGGCGATCCAGGTCGGCGACAAGGCACCCGACTTCGAGCTCAAGGACAACCACGGCCGCACCGTGAGACTGTCCGACTTCCGCGGCGAGAAGAACGTGGTGCTGCTCTTCTACCCGTTCGCCTTCACCGGGGTGTGCACCGGTGAGCTGTGCGCGCTGCGCGACAACCTGCCGAAGTTCGTCAACGACGACACCCAGCTGCTCGCCGTCTCCAACGACTCCATCCACACCCTGCGCGTCTTCGCCGAGCAGGAGAACCTGGAGTATCCGCTGCTGAGCGACTTCTGGCCGCACGGCGACACGTCCCGCGCCTACGGCGTCTTCGACGAGAACAAGGGCTGCGCCCTGCGCGGCACCTTCATCATCGACAAGGAGGGCGTCGTGCGCTGGACCGTGGTCAACGACCTGCCGGACGCGCGTGACCTGAACGAGTACGTCAAGGCACTCGAGGCCCTGTGATCCGGGAACCCGACACCGGCGACTCGACGTCCTGAAGGTCTGCAAGGGCCGGGAACCCGTCACTACGATCGAGTCGTTGACCCGATATCCGATGCACGACGGGGCTCCCCGCCCCCGGGACACCAATGGAGGACTCGTGGGAGTCAGCCTCAGCAAGGGCGGCAACGTATCGCTGACGAAGGAGGCCCCGGGCCTGACCGCGGTCCTCGTCGGCCTGGGCTGGGACGCCCGCACCACGACGGGCGCCGACTTCGACCTCGACGCCAGCGCGCTGCTGCTGAACAGCTCCGGCAAGGTCGTCAGCGACCAGCACTTCGTCTTCTTCAACAACCTCAAGAGCCCGGACGGCTCGGTGGAGCACACCGGTGACAACCTCACCGGTGAGGGCGAGGGCGACGACGAGGTGATCAAGGTGAACCTCGCTGCCGTCCCGGCCGACGTCGAGAAGATCGTCTTCCCGGTGTCGATCTACGACGCCGAGAACCGCCAGCAGTCCTTCGGGCAGGTCCGCAACGCCTACATCCGCGTGGTGAACCAGACGGGCGGTGCGGAGATCGCCCGCTACGACCTGAGCGAGGACGCCTCCACCGAGACCGCCATGATCTTCGGCGAGCTCTACCGCTACGGCGCGGAGTGGAAGTTCCGCGCCATCGGCCAGGGGTACGCCTCGGGTCTGCGCGGCATCGCCCAGGACTTCGGCGTGAACGTCTGAGCACAGGTCCGGACCACCGGCAGTCCCGATCACGATCCCGCGCGTCCGGCGCCGCGTGTTTCAGCGCGGCGCCGGACGCGCAGGACTATCACACCGGCACCACCTCGGAGAGGATCCGCATCATGGGCGTCACGCTCGCCAAGGGGGGCAATGTCTCCCTCTCCAAGGCCGCACCCAACCTGACCCATGTGATGGTGGGGCTCGGCTGGGACGCGCGCTCCACCACCGGAGCACCCTTCGACCTCGACGCCAGTGCCCTGATGTGCGCCGGCGACAACCGGGTGCTGGGCGACGAGTGGTTCGTCTTCTACAACAATCTCAGGAGCCCGGACGGCTCGGTGGAGCACACCGGTGACAACCTCACCGGTGAGGGCGAGGGCGACGACGAGGTGATCCTCGTGGACCTCGGCAAGGTGTCGCCGCAGTGCGAGAAGATCGTTTTCCCGGTGTCGATCTACGACGCCGAGAACCGCCGGCAGTCCTTCGGCCAGGTCTCCAATGCCTTCATCCGTGTCGTCAACCAGACCGACGGCCAGGAACTCGCCCGCTACGACCTGAGCGAGGACGCGAGCACGGAAACGGCCATGATCTTCGGTGAGCTCTATCGCTACCGGGGCGAATGGAAGTTCCGGGCCGTGGGACAGGGGTACGCGTCGGGGCTGCGGGGAATCGCTCTAGACTTCGGAGTCAATGTTTCGTGAAGCCGTAGTGCGGCGCGGGGGAGACCCGTAATACGTACGGATTGGGTAACCAGTGGTTCTGAAAACCTTCGGGTGGTCGTTCGCGGTCACTGCCCTCGGCCTGGTCGCCGCGTTCTTCTACGGGGGATGGGTCGCTTTCGGTGTCGTGGCGATCCTGTCCGTCCTCGAGATCTCGCTGTCCTTCGACAACGCGGTCGTCAACGCCGGGATCCTGAAGAAGATGAATGCCTTCTGGCAGAAGATCTTCCTCACGGTCGGCGTTCTCATCGCGGTCTTCGGCATGCGGCTGGTCTTCCCGGTCGTGATCGTCGCCGTCAGCGCCAGCATGGGGCCCCTCGAGGCCGTCGACCTCGCGCTCACCGACAAGAACCGCTACCAGGAACTGGTGACCGACGCCCATCCGGCGATCGCCGCCTTCGGTGGCATGTTCCTGTTGATGATCTTCCTGGACTTCATCTTCGAGGACCGGGACATCAAGTGGCTGCACTGGATCGAGCGGCCGCTGGCCAAGCTGGGCAAGGTCGACATGCTGTCGGCCTGCATCGCCCTGGTGGTCCTGCTGATCAGCTCCTTCACCGTCGCCACCCAGGCCCACCAGCACGGCGGCGGCCACGCCGACAAGACGGAGACGGTGCTGATCGCCGGTATCGCCGGTCTGATCACGTACATGGTCGTCGGCGGTCTTTCCGGCTACTTCGAGAACAGGCTCGAGGAAGAGGAGGAACGCGAGCACGAGGCGGAGGAGGAGGCCGCGCGCACCGGCAAGAAACGTTCGGCCGTCGCCCTGGCCGGCAAGGCCGCGTTCTTCCTGTTCCTCTACCTGGAGGTCCTGGACGCGTCGTTCTCCTTCGACGGCGTGATCGGCGCCTTCGCCATCACCAACGACATCATCCTGATGGCCCTCGGCCTCGGCATCGGCGCCATGTACGTCCGTTCGCTCACGGTCTACCTGGTCCGCCAGGGCACCCTCGACGACTACGTCTACCTGGAGCACGGGGCGCACTACGCGATCGGCGCGCTGGCCGTGATCCTCATGATCACCATTCAGTACCAGATCCACGAGATCATCACCGGCCTGATCGGCGTGCTGCTGATCGCCTGGTCCTTCTGGTCCTCCGTGCGCCGCAACCGCGCGCTCGCGGCGGCCGAGGAGGCGGCGGGCTCGGACGAGAAGACCGCGGTCTCGTCGCAGGCGTGACAGCCGGGGGTGTGACGGCCCCCGCGGTGAGGAACGCTTCTGAGCGGGGCGGCCTGACGTGGACGACGGCGTCGTGAGCCGGGTCCACGGGGCCGCCCCGTGACGTATGTGCGTACGGGGCCGGTGAGCGGCCCCAGGGGGTGGTGGTACGGGACATGGGGCTCTTCGACGGCCTGCTGGGCGGGCGCGCGAACCGGTTCGACTCGGGCAACGCGGCGACCACCGCGGTCGAGCTGACCAAACGGCGCCCCCGGATCTCGCTGACCAAGCAGGGCGCGGCCACCGGGCATCTGCGCATCAACCTGTCCTGGCGGATGCGGACCTCAGACATCGGCGGCCCCGCCCGCCAGAGCCTGCTGCGGCACCCCCTCAAGGCGCTCAAGCCGCCGGAAGTGCTCGGGCACGGCCAGAGCATGGTCGACGTCGACCTCGACCTCGGCTGCATGTACGAGCTGGCCGACGGCACCAAGGGGGTCGTGCAGCCCCTCGGCAACCTGCTGGGCGATGTGAACGCACCGCCGTACGTCAAGCTCAGCGGCGACGACCGGTTCGGATCGGGGTCCGGTGAGACCCTCTACATCAACCTCGACCAGTGGAACGCCATCAAGCGGCTGCTGGTCTTCGTCTACATCTACGACCAGACTCCCGCCTTCGACCGCACCCACGCGGTCGTCACGCTGTACCCGAGCAGCGGCCCCCGTATCGAGATCGGCCTGGACGAGCGTCAGCCGCAGGCCCGGTCCTGCGCGGTCGTGCTCATCGAGAACGTCAAGGGCGAAGTGATCGTCCACCGCGAGGTGAGGTTCGTCTACGGCTTCCAGTCGGAGCTGGACCACCTGTACGGCTGGGGGCTCCAGTGGGGCAGGGGGTACAAGTCCAAGACCGGCCGGTGACTCCCGGCCGCGGGCGGGCACGCCCCCCCGGCCGCCCGGGCCGGGGCACCCCGGGCGGGTGCCCCCTCACCGTCCGATGAACTGCGGCCCCTGCGGCGGCAGCCGGAACTCCGGGTCGGGCACGGGCGGATATCCGTATCCGGCCGCCGGAGCCGGCGGCGCCGCCGGAGGGTATCCGTAGGCCGGCTGGCTCGTCGGGTACGGATACCCGTACCCCGCCGCCGGGGCCGCCGAGGGCACCGGAGCCGTCGGAGCGGCGGGCGGAACCGTCGGGGGCGGCGGAGCCGTGGGAGGAGCCGCCGGGACCGCCGGTGCCGTCGTGGGCGGCGGCGGAGCCGTGGCCGTCGTCGGGGCCGTCGGTGCGGGCTGCTCGGGAGGCAGCGGCTGTGCCGTCGTCTGCGCCTCCTCCGACTCGTCCACCGAGATCCCGAAGTCGGTCGCAAGGCCCTTCAGCCCGTTGGTGTAGCCCTCACCGAGCGCCCGGAACTTCCAGCCGTCCCCCCGCCGGTACAGCTCGCCGCAGATCAACGCGGTCTCCTGACCGGTCTCCGGCTCGATGTCGAAATACGCCAGCGGCTCCCCGTCGGGGACCGCCGCGTCGTACAGCAGGATGCGCAGGGCGCGTACGCGGTCGAAGGTGACGCCGTCCGCCGAAGCGACCAGCAGAATCCGGGCGACCTCCGGGTCGACGCCGGCGAGATCGGTCTGGATGCTGTCCGTCAGACCGTCGGCGACCCGCTTCTTGCCGAGCCGCCACACCGTCCCGGAGGGGTGCCGGGGCTGGTTGTAGAAGACGAAGTCCTCGTCGGAGCGCACCCGGCCGTCGGGACCCAGGAGCAGTGCCGAGGCGTCCACGTCCGGGAGCTCCTGCCCGGGTGCCCAGCGCACCACGGCCCGCACCGTGGTGGCGTCCAGCGGGACATTCGACCCCTTCAGCATCGCGTGCGTCATGCGGCCATCCTGCCTTCTCCGTCCTGATCACGACAACGCGGACCACCTGCACAACGGACCACCCGCACAGCAGGGCAACAGAAAGTTCACCCCTGAGAGGAACCGTAGACGCAGGATCGCACGTACTACTATCGGCCACCTTTGACAGATTTCTTTCGTAGGCGATCGACATCGCAGTCGGCATCGCAGCAGACCATCGACAGCGCGACGGGGAGCCACATGCGTCATTTCGGGCATCTCGCCCCCGAGGTGCGGCGGCGCCTCTTCCATCAGGAACCGTGCGAGTTCACCGCCGACTCCCCGGCCCGGCTGCTCTCCGCGGCCCTGGGCGGCACGCTCTACAGTCCGGCCACCCGGCCGCGGCTGGCCGAGGACATCGTCAAGCAGGCCCGGCGCGGTGTGGTCTCGATGGTGCTGTGCCTGGAGGACTCGATCGACGACGCGGACGTGGAGCACGGCGAGGAGAACCTGGTCCGGCAGCTCACCACGCTGGCCGGGAACCCCGCGGACGAGCTCCCCCTGCTGTTCGTCCGGGTCCGCTTCCCCGAGCAGATTCCGGACCTGGTGCGGCGGCTCGGCCCCGCGGTGCGGCTGCTGTCCGGATTCGTCCTGCCGAAGTTCACCGGGGAGCGGGGCATACCGTTCCTGGAGGCACTGCAGGACGCCGAGACGGTGAGCGGACGGCGGCTGTTCGCCATGCCGGTCCTGGAGTCGCCCGAGCTGCTGTACCGGGAGTCGCGGGTGGAGACCCTGGAGGGGATCTTCCGCGTGGTCGACAAGTACCGGGACCGGGTGCTCGCCCTGCGTCTCGGTGTGACGGACTTCTGCTCCTCCTACGGGCTGCGCAGGGCCCCCGACATGACGGCCTACGACGTCCAGGTCGTCGCCTCCGTGATCGCCGACGTGGTGAACATGCTGGGGCGGGCCGACGGCACCGGCTTCACGGTGACCGGACCGGTGTGGGAGTACTTCCGGACACAGGAGCGCATGTTCAAGCCGCAGCTGCGGCAGAGCCCCTTCCTGGAGGTGCAGGCGGCCGATCTGCGCGCGAAGCTGATCGAGCACGCGATGGACGGGCTGCTGCGGGAGATCTCCCTGGACCACGCCAACGGGCTGCTCGGCAAGACCTGCATCCACCCCTCCCACGTCCTGCCGGTGCACGCGCTGTCGGTGGTCAGCCACGAGGAGTTCAGCGACGCGGCGGACATCCTGCGGCCGGAGCGCTGCGGCGGGGGCGTGCTGAGATCGGCGTACACGAACAAGATGAACGAGGTGAAGCCGCACCGCGCATGGGCCGAGCGGACCCTGCTGCGCGCCGAGGTCTTCGGCGTCGCCCGGGAGGACGTCGGCTTCGTGGAACTGCTCGCCGCCGCCCTTCCCGACTGACCGCACCGCTCACCGCGAGGGCTCGCACAAGGAACGCATGAACACGCCAGTGAACGACAGAGTCTGGTCCGGCACCTGGGTCACCGAGCGGCTCGGGGTCGAACTCGTGGGCGACGACGCGCTGACGGATCTGCTGGGACTCGCACTGCGCCGCAACCCCAAGCGGGCGCATCTGCTGGTGTCCCATGTGCTGGGCAAGCACGTGCCGCAGTCGCCGTCGGTGGTGTACGACCACGGGATCGCCCTCGGCCGGCGGGTACGGGACCTGCTGGGTCCCGAGGAGGCGGAGAAGGCCGTGGTCCTCGGCTACGCGGAGACCGCGACCGCACTCGGCCACGCGGTCGCCGACGGCCTGGGCACCGCGCCCTACCTCCACTCCACGCGCCGCCCCGTCCCCGGCGTCGCCCCGGCGGGCGGCTTCGAGGAGTCCCACTCGCACGCCACCTCCCACCTTCTGCTGCCCGAGGACCCGGACCTGCTGGCCTCGCACGGCCCGCTGGTCCTGGTGGACGACGAGTTCTCCACCGGCAACACGGTCCTGAACACCATCCGCGCCCTGCACGCCCGCCATCCGCGGCGGCGGTACGTCGTGGCCGCCCTGGTCGACATGCGCGCCCCCTCCGACGCCGCCCGCCTGGACGCCTTCGCCCAGGAGATCGGCGCCCGCGTCGACCTGATCGCCACCGCCTCGGGCACGGTCCGTCTCCCGGCGGACGTCCTGGAGAGGGGCCGGCGACTGGTCGCCCGCCACGAGGCCGGGCCGGCGAAGGACCGTCCACAGGAGGCCGTCGCCGGGCCGCGCGGTGCCGCGGGAGCGCCGGGGCGGCAGGCCCATGGCCGGGTCGGCCGGGTCGAGCTGGGCTGGCCGCGGGGGCTTCCGGACGGGGGGCGGCACGGTTTCACGCCCGCTCACCGGGAGCGGCTGGAGCAGGCGCTGCCCGGCATGGCCGCCCGGGTGGCCGAGGCGCTGCCCGAAGGGGCACGGCGGGTGCTGGTGCTCGGGTTCGAGGAGCTGATGTACGCGCCGCTCAGGCTGGCCCGGGAGCTCGAGCGGCTCGTGGCGGCCGAGGTGCGCTACTCCTCCACCACCCGCTCGCCCGTGCTGGCCGTGGACGACCCCGGCTACGCGATCCGCACCCGGCTGGTCTTCGACGCGCACGACGACCCGGCCGACGGTCCCGGCGAGCGCTACGCCTACAACGTGGCCGGCGGCGGCTTCGACACCGTGGTCGCCGTCGTCGACTCCGTGGCCGACACCCCCGGACTGCACGCGCCCACCGGTCTGCTGGCCCGGCTCGCCGCACACGTCCCGCACGTCCTGCTCGCGGTCGTGCCCTCGTACGTCCCCTCGTACGTCCCCTCGTACGTCCCCGAAAGGTCAAGGTCCTCGATGCTGCCCGAGCCCCTGCGCGGCCCCGCCTTCTCCTCGTACGCGCCCGACGAGGTCGGCTGGCTGCTTCAGGACCTGTCGGACGTGGCGCTGGAGGCGCCGACCGAGGAACGCGAGGAGGCGATCCAGAGCGGCGGCGCGCACTACGCGGAGTCGCTGCCGGTGGAGTACCAGCCGAGCGAGCGGTACCAGGAGCTGTTCCATGCGGCGCTGACGGCCTCCGCCGCGCGGATCGCCCAGGCCGTCGGTGTGGTCACCGAGACGGTCCTCGCCGAGCGGACGCCGAGGCCCGTCCTCGTCTCGCTCGCCCGCGCCGGCACACCGATCGGGGTGCTGATGCGCCGCTGGGCCCGGTTCCGGCACGGCCTGGACCTGCCGCACTACACGGTGTCGATCGTGCGCGGCCGCGGCATCGACGCCAATGCGCTGCGCTGGCTGGCCGCCCACCACGACCCGGCCGATGCCGTCTTCGTCGACGGCTGGACCGGCAAGGGCGCCATCACACGCGAACTCACCCAGGCGATACGCGAGTTCGAGGAGAAAGAAGGCATCAGCGGGTTCGACCCGGAGATCGCGGTGCTGGCCGACCCCGGCTCGTGCGTGCGCACCTACGGCACCCGGGAGGACTTCCTCATCCCCTCCGCCTGCCTCAACTCCACCGTCTCCGGCCTGGTCTCACGGACCGTGCTGCGCGCGGACCTGGTCGGCCCGCACGACTACCACGGCGCGAAGTTCTACCGCGAACTCGCCGGCTCCGACGTCTCGAACCTCTTCCTCGACACCATCTCCTCCCGCTTCGCCGAGGTCGCCGACGCCGTCGACACCGCCTCCAAGGAGCTGCTGTCCGCCGACCGCACCCCCACCTGGGCGGGCTGGGCGGCCGTCGAGCGGATCAGCGAGGAGTACGGCATCCACGACGTGAACCTCGTCAAGCCGGGCGTCGGCGAGACCACCCGCGTGCTGCTGCGCCGTGTCCCGTGGAAGGTCCTGGCGCGGGCCGATGGGGGTACCCCCTGCTCGAGCGCAGCCGAGAGCTTGGGGGAGGGCTCCGACCTGGACCATGTGCGCCTGCTGGCCGAGCAGCGAGGGGTCCCGGTCGAGGAGGTCGACGAACTGCCGTACAGCTGCGTGGGGTTGATCCACCCTCGCTACACACGCGGGGCGACCGGCGCCGACGGCAGGGCGGTGACCCGCTGATGCCGGTGCTGGTGGCGAGCGACCTGGACCGTACGCTCATCTACTCCTCCGCCGCCCTGGCGCTGTCCTCGCCGGACGCCTCCCCGCCCCCGCGGCAGGCGCCCCCGCCGCGGCTGCTGTGCGTGGAGAGGCACGAGGGCGAGCCGCTGTCCTACATGACCGAGACGGCGGCCCGGCTGCTGGCCGATCTCGCCGGGACCGCGGTCTTCGTACCGGCCACGACCCGTACCCCCGAGCAGTACCTGCGCGTCGACCTGCCGGGCCCGGCGCCCGCGTACGCCGTCTGCGCCAACGGCGGGCATCTGCTGGTGGACGGTGTCCCGGACGCCGACTGGCACCGGCAGGTCACCGGCCGGCTGGCCGTGGAGTGCGCTCCGCTCGCCGAGGTGAGGGAGCATCTGCTGCGGACCGCCGACCCGGCCTGGGTGCGCAAGCACCGCGTCGCCGAGGACCTGTTCGTCTACCTCGTCGTCGAGCGCGAACTGCTGCCCCGGGGCTGGGTGAAGGAGCTCACCGCGTGGGCGGGGAGCCGCGGCTGGACGGTCTCCCTGCAGGGCCGCAAGCTCTACGTCGTCCCGGGGCCGCTCACCAAGGGCGCGGCGGTGCGCGAGGTGGCCCGCCGCACCGGTGCCGGCCTCGTCCTCGGTGCCGGTGACTCGCTGCTGGACGCCGAACTGCTGCTGGCCGTGGACCGCGGCTGGCGGCCCGGCCACGGCGAACTGGCCGACACCGGATGGACGGCCCCCGGCGTCGTCGCCCTGCCCGAGCGCGGTGTGCTCGCCGGGGAGAGGATCGCCCGTGAGTTCCTCGAGGCGGCCCGGGGAACCCGGTAGGCGGATGCCGTCGGGCCCGCCCCGGCAGGTGCGCCCTGTCCGGAGCGGGCCCGCGCCGAAGCGTCAGCCGCAGCAGCCCCCGCCGCAGCACCCGCCGCCGCCCGAGCCGGCCCGCGGTGCGGACGACGGCGCGGCGGCCGAGCCGCCCACGGCAACCGTGGACAGCAGTTTGACGGTGTCCTCGTGACCGGCGGGGCAGGTCGCCGGGGCGGACGACTCCGCCATCGGACGACTCAGTTCGAAGGTGTCGCCGCAGCTCCGGCAGCGGTACTCGTAACGAGGCATGTGTCCAGATTAACGGGAGTGACCGGATGCACAGGACTCCGTGTTTCTTATGTCTGGGTTTCTGTCCAGATCTTGTGCGGAGGAATTGAAAAGACGACTGATAATTTTGTAGTGCCGCGAGGGCCGCGTGGCGGCTGTGGACCACGGGGGACCACGGGGGATGGCAGCCGCACCTGCGGTGGTTGTGCCGACCCGCGCGAGCAACACGGAGTGCGGAGGGAGACGCGGTCGTGACCAGGGCAGGGCAGGGGGAGGGCCTTCCGGAGGAAGGTCGCCGTGCGGACGAGACCATGCAGTTGAAGGTCGACTCCCTCCGGAAACAGAAGGCGACCGCGCAGTCGGAGACCGACGCGGCGCACCAACCGGGCGAGACCGCTCCCTCGAAGGCGGGCGCACCGCGCAAGCCGGACGAGACCATGCAGTTGAAGGTCGACGCCCTGCGCGCATCGGGCAAAAACGAGCGGGCGAAGACCGACGCGGCACACGCGGCGGACGAGACCATGCAATTGAAGGTCGACGCCCTGCGAAAACGGAACGCGGCCGGCCGGCAGCCGCACGAGACCATGCAGTTGCGCGCTGTTTCGCTCAACTCGCCCGGCTCATCCGGCTCATCCGGATCGACAGGCTCATCCGGTTCCGCCGACTCGGCGGATTCCGCCCATCCGGCCGGAGTGGCGGAATCGGTGGAATCAGCGGAATCGGCGGAATCGAAGGAATCGAGCGGATCGTCCACCCCGCGTGCCGGCCGTCGCAAGCCGCGCTCCCGTTCCCCGCTCGCCCAGCGTCTGGCTCCCCTCATCGCGGCGGTCGCGCCGTACGCCCGCAGGCTCAAGCCCGTCTATCCGCATCCGGACCGTGTGGGCTGGCGCCGCTGGCTGCCCTCCGGGCGCCAGTGGCTCGGTGCCGTGCTCTCGGCCTTCGGCCTGTCCACCGTCCTCTTCGCCGTCGCCTACGCCGCGACCGATGTCCCCCAGAACCTGAACAGCTACGCCACCCAGCAGGACAACGTCTACTTCTGGTCCGACGGCACCCCCATGGCCCGTACCGGCTGGGTGCAACGGCAGGCCATGCCGCTGAAGGACATACCCGAGGACGTCCGCTGGGCGGTGCTCGCGGCCGAGAACGAGAGCTTCTACAGCGACCCCGGCATCTCCTTCAAGGGCATCACCCGGGCTGTGTGGCGCACACTCGGCAGTGGGGACACCCAGGGCGGCTCCACCATCACCCAGCAGTACGTCAAGAACGTCTACCTGTCGCAGGACCGGACCCTCGGCCGGAAGGTCACCGAGGCGATGATCGCGCTCAAGCTGGACAACCAGATGAGCAAGGACAAGATCCTCGAGGGCTACCTCAACACCAGCTGGTTCGGCCGCGGCACCTACGGCATCCAGCGCGCCGCCCAGGCCTACTACGGCAAGGAGGTCGACGACCTGAACGCGAGCGAGGCCGCCTTCCTCGCCTCCCTGCTCAAGGGGGCCGGCCTGTACGACCCCACCCTCAGCAAGGCCAACCACGACCGCGCGGTGGAGCGCTGGAACTGGATCCTCGACCGCATGGTCAAGATCGGCAAGCTGTCGAAGGCCGAACGCGCCACGTACACGACCTTCCCCGAGCCGCTCGAGCGCAACCCGCTCTACGCCACCGGCAAGCAGAGCGACTACCTGGTCGAACTGGCCGCCCAGTACGCCAAGAAGGCCGCGCACATCTCCGACAAGGAGTTCGACCTGGGCGGCTACCAGATCTACACGACCTTCGACCGCACGCTGGAGGATAAGCTCACCAAGGCGGTCACCAAGGCCCGCGAGAAGGCGCAGAAGACCGCCCCCGGTCCGGCGAAGACCGTGCACTACGGCGCCGCTTCCGTCGCCGCCGACGGCCGTATCCTCGCCGTCTACGGCGGCCCCGACCACCGCAAACAGGGCTTCAACGAGTCCAATGCCACCACCGTGCCCGCCGGTTCGGCCTTCCAGCCGTTCGTCTACGCGGCCGGGCTCGAGCACGGCGTGGTCAAGCAGCGCGACGTCCCCAGGCAGCAGATCACCCCGCAGACCGTCTACAACGGCGACGACGACATACCCGTCACCACCCCCGAGGGCCCCTACTGGGACCGCAGCGGCCGCAAGGTGACCGCCCGCAACGACGACGGCAAGTCCTGGGGGCAGATCACGCTGCGCAAGGCCCTCGCGAACTCCGTCAACACCCCGTTCATGCAGCTCGGCATGGACACCGGCCTGGACAAGGTGAAGCAGACCGCCCAGGCGGCCGGACTGCTTCCCTCCAGCCTGGGCCCGCAGGTGCCCTCCCTGTCCACGGGCACCTCCACCACCCCGAGCGCGATCCGCATGGCCAGCGGCTACGCCACCTTCGCCGCCCGCGGCATGCACACCGAGCCGTACTCGGTGCACCGGATCACCCGCAACGGTGCCACCGTCAAACTCGACACCCCGGACGCACGGCGTGCGATGAGCCCCGAAGTGGCCGATGAGGTCACCCAGGCGCTCGGCGACGCCTTCCGCACCACCCACCCCACCGCGGCGCCCACCGCGAACCCGGTGGTGGGCAAGATCGGCACCACCCAGGACGACACCGCCGCCTGGTACGTCGGCACCGCCGAGTCGGTGTCCACGGCCGTCGTCGTCTACCGCATGGACCTGGCCAAGAGCCTCGAACCACTGCCCCTGAAGGGACTCGCCGGAACGTCCGACGACAGTGTCCCCTACACCATCTGGGCCGAGGTCGTGGAGCCACTTGGCTGATCCCGGCTCCCAGGCCGCTCTCACCCACCGAACGTCACTCGCAGAATGAGCCGCTCATGAAGTCAACCGGTCGACGTCGCAAGGCCAGTGCGCGCCGTCGCAGCATCCGTCCCGAGTTCGTGACCCTGGCTGCCCTGCTGGTGGTCGCCTCGGTGGTGGCGGGCTCCTTGGCGCTGACCCGCTCCGACTCCGCCGAGCCGATCGCGTCCACCGGTGCCCAGCACGGCTCCTCCAAGGACTCCTCAAGCCGGCCGGAGGAACCCGAGTGGGACGGCAAGGTCCGCGTCATCGGGGACGGCTCCACCTCCTACACCGGGCCGCAGAAGGGCTTGCTGAAGCCCAAGCCGCTCAAGCCCGGCGAGAAGCCGCCCCAGTTCGTCGTCTTCTCCTGGGACGGCGCCCTGGAGGGCAGCGATCAGCTGTTCTCGCACTACCGGGAGCTGGCCAATGAGTACGACGCCCACATGACCTTCTTCCTCACGGGCATCTACCTGCTGCCCAAGCACAAGAAGGACCTCTACGAGCCGCCGCAGCACCCGGCGGGTGCCGCGGCGATCGACTACCCCACCGAGCACCACATACGCACCACCCTGGAGCAGCTCCGCAAGGCCTACGAGGACGGCCACGAGATCGGCACCCACTTCAACGGCCACTTCTGCGGCCCCAAGGGCGGCGGCGACTGGAGCGTGGAGGAGTGGAAGCAGGAGATCGACCAGTTCTTCTCCGTCGTGGGGAAGTGGAAGACCAACACCGGCTTCACCGACGTCCCGCCGCTGCCCTTCGACTTCAGGAAGGAGGTCGTCGGCGGACGCGCGCCCTGCCTGGAGGGCCAGCCCAACCTGCTGAAGGCCATCAAGGACTACAACTGGCGCTACGACGCCAGTTCGCCCGGTGACTTCCAGATCTGGCCGTCGAAGAAGGACGGCATCTGGGACTTCCCGCTCCAGATGCTCCCGTACGAGAACGGCAAGTACCAGGGCCTGTCCATGGACTTCAACTTCCTCTACAACCAGTCGAACGGGAACACCAAGGGCGATCCGGCCAAGTACCCGCAGTGGGAGGAGGAGACCGTCAACACCTACATGGCCGGCTTCAACCGGGTCTACTACGGCAGCCGGGCGCCGCTGTTCATCGGCAACCACTTCGAGCAGTGGAACGGCGGTATCTACATGAGGGCCGTGGACCGGATCGTTCAGAACATATGCCCCAGAAAGGATGTCAAGTGCGTGTCCTTCAAGGAGCTCGCCGACTGGCTGGACGTCCAGAAGCCCGAGAACCTGCAGCGGCTGCGCTCGCTCGACCCGGCCCAGTCGCCCGACTGGTCGACGGTGATCAAGTGAGGCCCCCAGCGGGCAATCCCCGGCGAGGCGATCCCCGGCGGGGCAATTCCTAGCGGGACAGCAGGTCTTGCGCCACCCCCTTCACAAGGGCCACACATGCCATGCGAAGATGCGTTCGCCCGGTAGGTGTACCGGCGTAGAGGGGAACATCATTGAAATCAAGAAGACTGAGCCATAAACGGCGTCGCGTCACCATAGTCTCGGCCGCTGCCGCTTCTGTGGTCGCCGGTGTGGCGCTGGTGCCCAGCTGGAGCGCGGGCGCCGCCATCACCGACGACCCGACGGTGGACGCGGCCACCAGGGCCACTTTCCAGAAGCTGGCCACCGCGGTTCTGACCGACCGCACGCAGGCGCTGGTGGACGGCAAGAGCGGGAGCGAGGACCGCCGCCGGGCGTCCGGCTTCTCCGGCAAGGTCCGTCTGTCCGGCGCGCAGTCGCGCGAGGAGAGCTCCGCGCTGTCCGAGCTGCGCGGACGCAAGGCCCGGCTCGCCAAGCTGGGGGAGAAGTACAGCTCGGCCAAGACCAGCGTCAAGCTGAACGCCACGCAGGTGAAGGGCCGCACCGCCAAGGTCTCCGTCACCGAGACCACGACCCTGACCTACCGCAAGGTCCGCGGCAACGAGCCGAAGACCACCGGCTTCCAGGCCCACCACGAGCTGACGTTCAAGGCCGACGGCAAGGGCCGCTGGCAGCTGACCGACATCCGCAACACCGACGACGGCGTGGCGGTCAACCAGATCGAGCCCCCGCCGGTCGTCCCGGAGCCCACCGCGGTTCCGTCGACCTCGGCGCCGGCTTCGTCCAGCTCGGCTCCGGCTCCGTCGGCCACGGCTCCGGCTCCGTCCACCTCCGCTCCGGCCCCGTCGACCTCGGCGCCGGCTCCGTCCACCTCGGCTCCGGCCCCGTCCGCCACGACGGCCACGCCCAAGAGCGGCAACCCGCCGGCGGCGCCCCGTGCGGCCATCACCCCGAACCCGCCCGCCGCGCCGAAGAACTTCTCCGCCTCCGGCTACGACTACAAGGCCATGGCGGACTACGCGGCGAAGCACTGGAACAACTACAACCCGGAGTACCCGAGCTTCGACGGGGCGGGTGCCGGCGGTGACTGCACCAACTTCGTCAGCCAGTCCCTGAAGGCGGGTGGCTGGAAGCACGTTCCGGGCTACGTGTACGACTACACCAAGTGGTTCGGCAACTCCGAGATCCAGTCGCACTCGTTCATCGGGGTCAACGAGTTCTCCTGGTTCGCCCTGTCCTCCGGTCGGGTCACCAGCCTCGCCAACGTCTACCAGCTGGACGTCGGCGACGTGCTGCAGATGGACTTCAACCGGGACGGGTCCAAGGACCACACGATGATCGTCACGTACCGCAGCCCGCAGGGCGTGCCGTATCTGTCGTACCACTCCACCGACACCTACAACCGGTCGGTGGCGAGCATCATCGCCTCGTACCCGAACGCGTACTACTACGCCTACCGCACCTGAGCGGTGGCGTCTGCCGCACCTGAGCGGTGGCGTCTGCCGCACCTGAGCGGTGGCGTCTGCCGCACCTGAGCGGCAGCGCGGACACCCCGTGAGAGCGGGGAGCCGGTCCCTCAGCGGCCGGCTCCCCGCTCCTCGCGTATCAGGGCGACCACGTCGGCGACCGTCCGCCGGATCGCCTCGGTCTCCGTCAGGAAGTGCCAGTAGTCCGGGTGGTGGCCGGTCAGCGTGGCGGCCGCGCGCTCCAGCCGGGCCACCGACGCGTCCAGCGGGCCGGCGTGCCGCGGATCCGGCGTCGTACGGCCCGCCATGGCCAGCCGCTGCGCGTCCCGGATCGCGAAGCGGGTCCTCTCGATCTCCGCCTGCGGATCCTTCTGCACCTCGTTCAGCCGCCGCAGCCGGTCCCCGACGGCCGAGACCGCCTCGTCGGCGGTGTTCAGCAGCGCCCGTACCGTCGACAGCAGCGCGGTCGCGTCCGGCCAGCGCTGCTCCTCCCGTGCGGCCTGCGCCTCCTTCAGCCGCAGCTCCGCCTGCCGGACATGGCCGGCGGCCTGCTCCGGCACCTGTTGCAGGTCCTGCCAGCAGGCGAGCGCGAACCGCCGCCGCAACTCGCTGAGCTGCGGCTCCACCTGCTCGGTGCGGGTGTGCAGCGCCTGGGCGCGGGTGCGCAGCGACACCAGCCGGCGGTCGATCTCGGCGGCCCTCTCCGGCAGCCGTGCGGCCTCCGCCCGGATCGCCTCCGCCTCCCGTGTCACCCGCTCGGCGCGCTCCAGCGTCTGCCGCACACCGTGCTGCCCCGCGCCCTGGTTCAGCTTGGTCAGTTCGGGGGAGAGCGCGGCGAGCCGGGCGGCCAGGTCGTCCGCCCTGAAACCCGAGGCCCGCGCACCGTCCAGTGCGGCAGCCGCGGCGCTCAGCGCCTGCCGGGCGCGCTCCACCCCGGGGGCCACCCGGGCCAGCTGGGTCTCGGCCTTGTCGAGCAGCGGGCCGAGGCCACGGGCGAAACGATCCAGTTCCCGCTTGACGTCGCACAGCTCGTCCCTGGCGGCGGTCAGGGCGATGCGCGCCCGGTTGGCGGCGGAGGCGTCCAGGTCGTCCCGGTCCAGGTCCTGTGCGTCGATCGCCTGGATGTAGCGGTGACTGGCCTCGTCGACGCGCCGGCTGAGCGCCTCGAAGTCGGCGGCCGCACGGCGGGCGGCGGGGGAGTCGTCGGCGGCCGTGATCGTCTCGATGGAGATCCGCAGGTCGCGCTGGGCGGTATCCAGCTCGTAGAAGGCGGCCGCGGCGGCGTCCTTGGCGGCCTGTGCCTCGGCCCGCTGGGTCTCGGCCCGTCCGCCGAACCAGCGCCGGGTGCCGCCGCCGGCGAAGGCGGCGGGCAGCGCGAGCGCGGCGAGCACGGGCAGGCCCATCAGGACGAGGACGTCGTGCGCGGCCCGGGCGGTGCGTACAAGGCGGCCGGCCCGGGCGGCCCGAGCGGCGCGGCCGGCCCGGACGGTGCGGGCGGGGACGGAGCGGGAAGGCGCCGGGGCCGGACGGGTGCCCCGGGACCGTGCAGGCGGCGAGTGCGGCTGTGCGGGTGTCGCCGGTGTCGCCGTCACATCCCTCTCCCGTGCTGTGATCGCGGTCCCTGGGACCATTGTCCCATTCATGGACGGCGAGCACAGGGGGCGGTCAGCCCGCCGTGCGAACCGTGATCCTTCCGTTGCTGGTGGTCGCGGACACCGTGTGGGGGCTGGAGTCGTCGCGCGGCACGGAGACGTTCACGGGGCCGTTGTCGCTCCTCGTCGTCACCCGGTACGCGGCGTGCGGCAGCGTGATGCCGACGGAGCCGTTCTCGGAGGTCGCGCCCACCCGGTCCGGCACGGCGCCCAGGCGCAGGCGGACCGTCCCGTTCCTGGTGCCGGCCCGCACCCGCCGCGAGGACACCTCCGCCCGCACCGAGCCGTTGTCGGAGTGCAGCTCCAGGGGTCCGCTGGTGTCGGTGACGTGCACGGAGCCATTGCGCGTCCGGATGTCCAGCGCGTCCTTGAACCCGCGTGCCCGCACCCGGCCGTTCTCGTCCTCGACCTTCACGGTGACCCCGTGCGGGACCTCGATGCGGTGCCTGGCGTCGCAGTCGGGGAGGAACCCGCGGCACTTCGTCCGCAGCACCAGCCGGTTGCCGTCCCGCATCTCCCAGGTCGCCCGGGGGGCTTCGCCCACCAGCACCGACCCCGTGAACCACTGCGTGACCCGGATGCCTCCCGCCCGGTGCGAGCCGGCGACGATCTCCAGCGCCGAGTCGTCGGCGTCGACGGTCAGGGTGTGTCCGCGCAGGGCGAAGGAACGGTGCTCGGGGCTCCTGTCCTCCTCCGCGGAGCTGCCGCAGGCGGTGACCGTGGCGAGCAGGACCACGACGGCACCACCGAGAGCGGCGACACGAGCGGGGACGGTGCGGGACATGGCGATCTCCTCTGAGGTACGGACGGTGAGCCCCTGCGGACTACGCGACGACCGTACGAAGAGGCGCCGGCCCGGCTGAATCCGGAGCGCCACCGAATCGAGGTGGGGAAAACCCCCGCAATACCGGCCCCCTGACACGGCGAAAGCCCGGGCCGGAGGGTGACACCCGTCGGCCCGGGCTTTCACTGGTGTTTCCGCACCGGTGGGCGCGGACGGTTTCGAACCGCCGACATCCTGCTTGTAAGGCAGGCGCTCTACCCCTGAGCTACGCACCCGCGGCGAGTCGACAGCCTACCTTGTCGGGGGGACTGCCGCACAAACCCGTCGCGTGCCTCAGGCGTCCTCGTCGCGCCGGGTCTCATGGGCGTGCTTCAGGCGGCTGCGGGCCTTGACGCAGTCCGGGCCGGACAGCTCCGACCAGTAGCGGTGGGTGGTGATGAACACCGCGAGTTCGCGCTCGCGCCGCCGGAGCTTCTCGACCTCGGCCTGTTCGTCGTCGGTCCACCCCGGCGAGGCCGGGCGCTCCACCTTGCGCCAGCCGGTGTCGTCGCTGAACCCGTCCAGCGGCTCGACCGACCAGGGCAGCCGCTTGAGCAGGGCGGACAGCTCGGCTCGGACCTGGTGCAACTCCTCCTGAGCGTCCAGGAGGTCACTCGGGAAGTCATAGGACTCAGCCACGGCACAATGCTATGCCTGTTCGAATCCGAGGTGCGACTTCCTTCGATGGGCTCATGTGTTCGAAATGTGGTCACTGTGCGTAGCAGTCCGCCGTCCGGGGGAGGCGGGCCGTGGGGCCGGGGGTGGACCGCGGGGCCGGGGCGGGCCGGGTCACGGTGTGACACCGGCCCGCGGCCGGTCCGCCGAAGAGGCGGGGCGGCGGTCACGCCACCGCCTCCCACAGGCTCCACACGCCGAGCGCCAGCATCAGCAGGGCCGCGATCTTGGTGATCAGGCCGAGCGGGACCCGCCTCATCAGGGCCTTGCCGCCCACGATGCCCAGGCCCGCGACCGTCCAGAGGGCCAGGACCGCCCCCAGGCCGACCGAGAAGGGGCTGTCGTAGCGGGCGGCGAGATTGGCCGTCATGATCTGGGTGAGGTCGCCGAACTCGGCGACCAGGATGAGCGTGAAGCCCGCCCCCGCGACCTTCCAGAAGGACTGGTCCCCGGGGCGGCGGATCTCCTCCTCGTCGTCGTCCGTCTTCCCCAGCAGCTTCCTCAGCAGCATGACCGCGCCGCCGAGGAACAGCGCGCCCGTCAGGGCCTGCACGATCTGCTGCGGCAGCAGCGTGAGGACACTGCCGGCCGCCACGGCCAGCACCACGTGCAGCAGGAACGCGGCGGCGACGCCGGCGAAGACGTGGGAGGCGCGGTAGCGGGTGCCGAGGACGAGCCCCGCGAGCGCCGTCTTGTCCGGCAGCTCGGCGAGAAAGACGACACCAAAGGTGAGTGCCAGGACGCTGAGACTGATCACTGTTCCTCAATCGGTCGGGGCTGCCCGGCCGAGAGTGCTGCGTCGGGGCGGCAAGACGTCTCGGCAGGGCAGCACACGGGCTTGGACCCGTGCCGTACGGCACGGGCGTGCACTGCTTGCCGAAGGTCTCGCCGGCCGACCCCGTCCCTGACGAGGGTCCGCCTCCGGGCGCCGGCTCAGGCGGGCTGAGCAGTATGTCGACGGTCCCGGCACAGGGCTACTCCCCTTCCGCGCCGCCCATCGTATGCGACCGGAAGTTCATTCGTGAACCTTGTCATGTCATGCGCGCGTCACTAGCGTCTCACCGGGCGCCCATCTCCCTGTAACGCGGCGGCGTCAGCATGCCTGTGCCCGCGTTCAACACCCCTACCCCACAAGGGAGTTCGCATGCCCAAGCGCTACGCGCGTCGACGGCTGAGCATACTCGCGGCCCTCACCGGCCTCATGACCTCCGTCACGCTCCTCGCCTCTCCCCCCGCCTCCGCCGCCCTCCCCACCCCGGTCAGCGCGGCCACCGCGCGCAGCTACCTCGCCTCCCTCACCGTGGCCGCCGAGAACCGCACCGGCTACAGCCGTGACCTCTTCCCGCACTGGATCACCATCAGCGGAAGCTGCAACACCCGCGAGACCGTCCTGAAGCGGGACGGCACCGACGTCGTCACCAACTCCTCCTGCGCCGCCGTCAGCGGCACCTGGTACTCGCCGTACGACGGCGCCACCTGGACCTCCGCCTCCGACGTGGACATCGACCACGTCGTGCCGCTGGCCGAGGCGTGGGACTCCGGGGCGAGCGCCTGGACCACCGCCCAGCGCCAGGCCTTCGCCAACGACCTCACCCGCCCGCAGCTCATCGCCGTCACCGACCGCGTCAATCAGGCCAAGGGCGACCAGGACCCCGCCACCTGGGTCCCGCCCCGGTCGGCGTACGTCTGCACCTATGTACGCGCGTGGGTGCAGGTGAAGTACTACTACAACCTGTCGGTCGACCCGGCGGAGAAGAGCGCCCTGCAGAGCCGTCTCGCCGCCTGCTGACCCGGGATCCTCCCGCCGCCCTCCGTCGTTCCGGGCCGTACGGGGCGACGAACACGGCGGAGGGCGGCGGGGGAGCCACGGCAGGGACGGCCGCGGAGTCCGAACCGGTTCAGGAACGAACAGGTGACCCCTGGTGAAACTTCTGTCACACTCCCGGCGTACGCTGTGGGGCCGTTGGGGCCGCTTCCGCCGCTCCCCCGCGACGCGCGGCACGGTCGGCGGTCCACGGGGGGGGATGACAGGGGGCAGGGCTTCGGTGCTGGAGAGTCTGGCGCGGGTGGGGTCGCTCACCGGCACTCCATGGATCTATGCCGTGGTGACCGCGTCCGTCCTGCTGGACGTCTTCCTGCCGGTGCTGCCCAGCGGCGTTCTGATCGTGACGGCCGCCACGGCGGCAGCGGCCGCGGGCACGAGTGCGGCGACGGGACATGTCCCGCAGAACGTGCCGGACATCCTGGTCCTCATCCTGTGCGCGGCCGCGGCCTCGGTGCTGGGCGACCTCTTCGCCTACCGGCTGGCCCGGCGGGGCGGCGAGCGGCTGGACCGCGCGCTCTCGCGGTCGCGGCGGCTGAGCAGGGCTCAGGAGCGGCTCGGTGAGGCCCTGTCACGGGGCGGCGGCGCACTGGTGGTCCTCGCTCGCTTCGCCCCGGCCGGACGCTCGGTGGTCTCCTTCGGTGCCGGTGCCGCGCATCGCCGCGTCCGGGAGTTCCTTCCCTGGTCCGCCCTGGCGGGCCTGTCCTGGGCCGCCTACAGCGTGGCCCTCGGCTACTTCGGCACCCGGTGGCTGGGCGCGGCGTGGCTGGCCACGGGGGTGTCGGTGGCGGCGCTGTTCGCGGCGGGAGCGGGAGCGGTGTATCTGATGCGGCGCGCGCCGGTGCCGGCGGAGGCGTAGAGAGCGCACACGGCCCGCTCCGTCCGCCGCGGGCTCACCCGGCCCTCCGGGCGGTTCGCCCCCGTACCTCCAGTCCCGCCGGCAGCTCCTGCGCGGCCCGCGTGATCACGTCCACCGCGTGGTCGAACACCTCACGGTTGTGCGCGGCCGGCGTCCGGAATCCCGAGACCTTCCGCACGAACTGCAGCGCGGCGGCTCGCACCTCTTCCTCCGTCGCCTCCTCGGGCAGGGCGGGCGGACGCAGCGTTTTGATGCTTCGGCACATGCCTCAGTGTCATCACGCCCCGCGCACCTCGTGCAAGCGTCCTCGACCGGTGAACCGCCCGGACCTCCGGTGCCGCGCGGGGGCGGCACCCCGAACAGCACGGGCCCGGCCCCGGCCGGCTTCTCCGCCCGCAGGCCGGGGCCGGGGGACGGGAGGGGCGGGAGGCGGGCGGGGAGCGGACGAGAGAGGGGCGGGAGAGCGGAGGGGAGCAGACGGGAGAAGGGCGGGAGGCGGAGGGGAGAGGACTCCGAGGGGACGGGTGAGGGGGTGGTGGCGGGCTCCCGCGATGTTTTGTACCGTGGAGGAACAAAGTGGCTTCCGCTCGTTCCTCCCTGACCAGCGGGCGGGGCCACTTGTCATTCCGCCGCGCCCTGGAGCTGCCGATGACGGCCACCGCCGTGTTCACCGCCCGCGCCCTCCTGCTGGACATGGACGGCACCCTCGTCAATTCGGACGCCGTCGTCGAGCGGATCTGGCGGCGCTGGGCCGACCGGCACGGGCTGAACGGCGACGAGGTGATGAAGGTCGTCCACGGGCGCCAGGGGCACGCCTCGATGGCGCTGCTGCTGCCGGACCGGCCCATGGAGCAGAACCTCGCCGAGAACGCGCGCATGCTGGCCGAGGAGACCGAGGACACGGACGGTGTGGTTCCCGTCCCCGGGGCGCCGGAGTTCCTCGCGGAACTGCGCGGGTTCCCGCACGCGCTCGTGACCTCGGCCGACGCCAGGCTGTCCACGGTCAGGATGGCCGCCGCCGGGCTGCCCCTGCCCGAGGTCCGCATCACCGCGGAGTGCGTCGGGGCGAGCAAGCCCGACCCCGAGGGCTTTCTGAAGGGCGCCGCCGAACTCGGTGTCCGGCCCGCCGACTGCGTGGTGTTCGAGGACTCCGGCGCGGGCATCGCGGCGGGACGTGCCGCGGGGATGCGGGTGATCGGTGTCGGTCCGCGTGCCGGGGTCCACCGGCCGGACGCGGTGGTGCGGGACCTGACCCAGGTGCGGGTCCGGGCCATGGAAGACGGAACGATTCGGCTGCACGTGGGATGATTCCCTGGGGCAGCCCCCGGGGAGCGGCGGCCGGTGCTCCGCTCAGGACGCCCCCGTCTCCGCCTCCAGGCGCGCCCTTGTCGCCGGGCCGTACACCCCGGGCTCGTCCTCCCTGATGCCGCGGGTCCACTGGTAGGTGCGTACGGCCCTCTCGACCCGGCCGCTGTAGAAGCCGTCCGCCTTGCCGGTGTAGAGGTGCAACTGGCGCAGCCGCTGCTGGAGTTCGGCCACCTCGGCGCCCTGGTCGCCGCGGCGCAGCACAGGACCGGGGTTCTCGGGCGCGGGGGCCTTGAGAGTCGTCGCGGGCCCAGCCGGCTCGGACTGCTCCGGCCCGGCGGACGGACCGGCCCCGGTCGGCGAGGGGGACGCCGACGGCGACTGCGACGCCGTGCTCGAAGCCGGCGCCGAGGGGGACGGCGAGGTGCTCTCGCCGGCGGACGGCGACCCGCTCGCCGACGCCGGCGCGGAAGCCGGCGCCGACACCGTGGAGGCCGTCGGCGAGGGCGCCCCGGAGACGTCCTCCGACGCCTCCGGCGCGCTCTCCCGCACGAAGTGCGACGCGCGGTCCTGCCGCGGGGAGTCGGGGGAGAGCAGCCCACCGGCGAATCCGGCCGCCGCGACCGCGGCCACGGCCGCGGACCCGGCGAGCACGACCGCGGTACGGCGGCGCCGCCCGCCCCGGGGAGCGGGCCGCGGCCCCTCGGCCTTGACGGCCGGTCCGGCGGCCGTGGACTCGAACAGGCTGAGGTCGGACGCGTTCGGCCCGTCCTGCTGCGGGGCCAGCGGGGTGGGCAGCGCGGGCACCGCCTGCAAGGGCGTCGTGGCGTCCGCGGGGGCGGCCTGCGCGGGTGCCGTCGTGCCCGCGGGAGCGGTCCGCGCCGGTGACGGGGTGTTTGCGGATATGGCCCGCAGCGGCATCGTGGCGTCCATGGGGGCGGTCTGCGCCGGTGCCGTGGCGCCCGTGGGGATGGTCTGCGTCGGTGCCGTGGTGGCCGCGGGGGTGGCCTGTGCGGATGCCGCGGGGTCCGCGGGGGCGGTCTGCGCCGGTGGCGTGGGGGTGTCCGTGGGAGCGGCCTGCGCGGGTGCCGTCGTGCCCGCGGGAGCGGTCCGCGCCGGTGGCGGGGTGTTTGCGGATATGGCCCGCAGCGGCATCGTGGCGTCCATGGGGGCGGTCTGCGCCGGTGCCGTCGGGGGGCACTCCCGCGCGCTCTCCCCGCCCCGGGAGCCCTGCCCCGCTCCCTCGTTCTCGGTGCCCTGTTCCCTCTCCTGGATCTCCACGTACGGCCGTACCCGCAGCGGGCTGAAGTCCTCGGCCGTCTCCGCCTCCGCCGTCCGCGCGTCGCGCGGCGCGTCGGACGCCCGGCTCCCGCAGGCGCACGACGGGACGCCGTCCGCGCCCCGGGGCGCCTTGCACTCCGGGCAGACATGCCCCCTTTGCTCTTCCACGCCTCAGTCCCCTCCCTCGCGAACTTTCAAGGATTATGCAGATCTTGCGCACACCTCCTCCCCAAGCCCCCGGAATGGCGGCGTCCGGACCGGACTCAACGGGCCACAACGGGTCACACCGATGACGATGGAAGAGGTCACACGAGCCTCGGGAGGTCTTCCATGGCCGGGGATGCGCACGGCGGAAACAGGACGGCCGGCGAGGCGCGGGAACCACGGCCGCCGTCCGCGCCATCCCCGCGCGACGGAGCCGCGGCCGGACCCGAGCACGTACCCGGCCGCGTCCTCGTCCCGATCGGCGCGCTGCTCCTCGGGCTGCTGCTGGCCGCACTCGACCAGACCATCGTCTCCACCGCGCTGCCCACCATCGTCAGCGACCTCGGCGGGCTCAACCATCTGTCCTGGGTGGTCACGGCGTATCTGCTGGCGTCGACCGCCGCGACCCCGCTGTGGGGCAAGCTCGGCGACCAGTACGGGCGCAAGAAGCTCTTCCAGATCGCGGTCGTGATCTTCCTGATCGGTTCCGCGCTGTGCGGCATGGCACGGAACATGCCCGAGCTGATCGTGTTCCGGGCGCTGCAGGGCCTGGGCGGCGGCGGGCTGATGGTGCTGTCCATGGCGATCGTCGGCGATGTCGTCCCGCCCCGCGAACGCGGCCGCTACCAGGGCCTGTTCGGCGCGGTGTTCGGCACGACCAGCGTCCTCGGGCCGCTGCTCGGCGGAGTGTTCACCCAGCATCTGAGCTGGCGCTGGGTGTTCTACGTCAATCTGCCCGTCGGCGTCGTCGCCCTCGCCGTGATCGCCGCCGCCCTGCACATCCCGCGCCGGACGCAGCGGCACGTCATCGACTACCTCGGCGCCTTCCTCGTCGCCTCGGTCGCCACCTGCCTGGTGCTGATCGCCTCCCTCGGCGGCACCACCTGGGGCTGGGGCTCGCCGCAGATCGCCGGACTGGCGGTGCTGGGCGTCGTGCTCGCGGTCGCCTTCGTGGCCGTGGAGCGGAGGGCGGCCGAGCCGGTCCTGCCGCTCAGGCTGTTCGGCATCCGCACCTTCTCCCTCTCCGCGGTCATCAGCTTCGTCGTCGGCTTCGCCATGTTCGGCGCGCTGACCTTCCTGCCGACCTTCCTGCAGGTCGTACGGGGCATTTCCCCGACGCTGTCCGGTGTGCACACGCTGCCGATGGTGGCCGGCATGCTGCTGGCCTCCACCGGCTCCGGGCAGATCGTCAGCCGCACCGGCCGCTGGAAGGTGTTCCCGGTCCTGGGCACGGCCGTCACCACCGTCGGCCTGCTTCTGCTGTACCGGCTCGACGAGCACAGCTCCACGGCCGCGACGAGCGGCTGCCTCTTCGTCTTCGGACTGGGGCTCGGCCTGGTCATGCAGGTCCTCGTCCTCATCGTGCAGAACGCCGTCGGCTACGAGGACCTGGGCGTCGCCACCTCCGGGGCCACCTTCTTCCGCTCCATCGGCGCCGCCTTCGGCGTGGCCGTCTTCGGCACGGTCTTCGCGAGCCGCCTCGAGGAGACGCTGACCGCCGCGTTCAGGGGGGTCGCGCTGCCGCCGGGGATCTCGGTGGACACGCTCAAGGCGGACCCGCGCGGCATCGCCGCCCTGTCGCCCGCGCTGCGCCCGGCGGCCCTGCACGCGTACGCCTCCGCCATCACCGACGTCTTCCTCTACGCCGCTCCGGTCGTCCTCCTCGGCTTCGTGCTGACCTGGTTCCTGAAGGAGGACAGGCTGCGCGGCTCGGTCATGGCCCCCGACGGCACGCAGACGCTGGCCACCAACCCGGTCGAGCGGTCCTCCTACGACGAGGTGTGCCGGGCGCTGTCCCTGCTGGGCACGCGCGAGGGACGGCGCGAGATCTACCGGGAGATCACCGCACGGGCGGGCTACGACCTCGAGCCCGCGGCGAGCTGGCAGCTGCTGCGGATGCGAAAGCACGGCTGGGTGGATCCGGCCGCGCTGGCCGAGCACAGCTCCATCCCGCTGCATGTGATCGTCGAGGCCGCCCGCCAGGTCGAGGAACGGCACCTCGCCGAGCGCCGGGGCCCGGAGCTCGTCCTGACCGAGGCGGGCCGCGAGGTCGCCGACCGTCTGGCACACGCCCGGGAGGAGTCGCTGGCGGAGCTGCTGGGCGACTGGTGGGGGCCCGACCGGCCGACCGACCTGGCGCAGCTGGTGAAGGCGCTGACTGAGGAGCTGTGCGGCTCCGAGAAGGAGCGGCCGCACGACGGCCGGCCGGTGATCCGCCCGGCCTGACCCCCGGACGAGAGGTACTCCGACGAGGGACTTTCAGACGAGGGACTTGCCGAACCAGTGCTCGGCGTACGGGGCGTCGTTGTGCGGCTCGGTCTCCTGGCGGCCCAGCCGTGCGTACAGGGCGCGGGCCTCCACGAGGTCGCTGCGGGTGTCGGGGACCATCCGCCGGGCGCCGAGTGCGCGGGCCGCGTCCTCGGCGGCGGCGACCAGCGGTGCGGCGCCGCCCCTGCCGCGCGTCTCCTTGCGCGGGAACACCCGGGTGAGTTCGGCGGTCGAGGCGCCCGGCAGCCGTACGCCCGCGGTGCCGGCAGGGGCGCCGTCGTAGCGGGCGAGCAGCAACTGTCCGGTGGGCGGGGTGAGTTCGGCGCCCGTGTGGGCGGCGATCTCCCGCTCCAGCCCCTCGGGGGCGGTGCGGCGCCCCTCGTGCGGCGGATACCAGCGGTCGCTGACCTCCGTGCAGTACGCCCGCCAGAGCGCGACGGCGGCGGGGGAGTCGTACGGCTCGGCGGCCACGGTCCAGAGGGACCAGAGGGACCAGAGGGAGGGGACGCGGCTGGGGGCGAGGGACATGCGGGCGGTCTCGGCAGGGGGGCCGACGGTCACGCAACCGGATATCGGCGGACATCGGCCACGCACCCGGATGGCCGTGGTGGCGGGCGCCCGGGAGGCCATGGCGCCCGGCCCGCCCGTGAACCCGCCCGGGAGCCGGACGCGGGCCGCCGGGGAGCCGGAGGGGAACCGCCTGCTCGGCTACTCGGCCCCCGCCCGCCGCCGCTCGCGCCACTCGCGGACGACCTCCTCGACGTCGTACCGCTTCAGGCCCAGCGGAGGGCCGGGCGGAGGCTTGAGCATCATGTCGAGGATCTTGGTGTTGATGTCCGCGACGATCGTGCGGACGATCCGCTCCGACGGAGCGGCGAGGGCCGCAGCGAGCGCGTCCTCGGCCTCCTTGCGCAGCGCCAGCGTCGGAGGCAGGACGCTCAGGCCCTCACGGGCCAGCTTCCGCTTGACCCACCACAGTTCCTCGTACGACGCGTCGTCCGGCAGCGGCCTGCCCGCCCCTGGCAACCGGTCGAACTCACCGCGCTGCTGCGCCTCACGGATCTGCCGGTCGACCCAGGACTCGAACGGAATGCCGGGGGGCTTTCGCTCGGTCATGAGCTGATAGTGCCGGACGTACACCGTCCGGGCGACTTATCATGCCGCCGCGGTGCACCGACCCGGAGCACCGTGCAGGGCATGGGCGCAGCCGAGCCGGCACAGCGGCTCGCGCGCCCCGGACACAAGGAGCGCACGTGCTCGAACTCACCATGGCCGCCGTCTCCGGGACGGACGAGGGCGCCACGGCCGGAATGCTCATGGCCGATGCCCCCAGCGCTCCGGGCGCCGTGCTGCGGGTGGGCCGGGACCGGGCCGTGTGCCGCCTGGTGACGCCCGACGACTGGCTGTTCGTCTCCCGGTCCCACCTGGAGTTCGTCTGCGGACCCGACGGCACCTGGCAGGTCACCTGGCTGCGCGGCTCCCAGCCGGACCCGTCCTCCGAGGTCCGTCTCACGATCGGCGGGTACACCCAGCCCGTCGCCTACGGCGGGACCGTCCCGCTGCCCCGGGGCGGTTCCGGGGAGATCGTCATCCAGGACCGCCTGAGTCCGCGCAGCATCAACGTCGGCTTCTACCACGAGGTGTGACGGCTCCCCGCAGCTGCTACGCCACCACCCGCGCCAGCGCGAAGCCGTCGTAGCCCTTGCTGCCCACCGTCTGGATCGCCGTGCCCTCCAGCCTCGGATGCCCGGCGATGAGCTCGAGCGCGGCCCGGGTGCCGCGCACGCTCGGGTCGGTGTCGGAGCCGTCGGTGACACGGCCGCCGCGTACGACATTGTCCAGGACGATCAGGCTGCCGGTGCGCGTCAGACGCAGGGACCACTCCACGTACCGCGGGTTGTTGACCTTGTCGGCGTCGATGAAGACCAGGTCGAAGGGCGGCGGGTTCTCGTCGGCAAGCAGGGGCAGCGACTCCAGCGCCGGGCCCACCCGCACCTCGACGATCCGGTCCAGCCCGGCCCGCGCGATGTTGCGGCGGGCCACATCGGCGTGGTGGGGGTCGTACTCCAGCGAGACCAGCCTGCCGTCGGCGGGCAGCGCGCGGGCCAGCCAGATGGTGCTGTAGCCGCCGAGCGTGCCGATCTCCAGGATCGCGCGGGCGCCCTGGAGCCGGGCGAGGAGTTGCAGCAGTCTGCCCTGGGTCGGTGTGACGTTGATGGGCGGCAGGCCCTCCGCCTCGCTGTCGCGCAGCGCGGCTTGCAGGACGTCGTCCTCCGGGGAGAGCAGGGTGGTGAAGTAGGCGTCGACATCGTCCCAGAGCCGCGGGTCGCTCATGCACAGGCCTTTCATGCGTCGGGGATGGGCATGCGCCCCCGAGTCAACGCCTTTCGTCCGGACGCCGCCACTCATATATGAGCCGAGACGGACCGGACGGGGACATGACTGCGGCACGACCGCGGCACGGCTGCGGGGATGCGAGGCCGCGGACCGCCCCGACCGCGTCCCGCGGCCCTGTGCCGTGTGCCCTTTCTCACGTCCGGCGGACGTCCCGGACCGTCCCCGCACCTCCCTCAGCCGGACAGAATGCGAGCGGACGACAGGTGAAGCGGGGGTTGCCTGCGTCTCTCCCCGAGAAGGGGCGGGCCGCATAGGGTTCGCGGAGGGGGCCCGGCGCACGGGCGTGCGCGGTACGGCGCGAAAGCACAGGGGTGGGAGGCCGACGAGGCGTGGGGAACGCGGAACACGGCGGGAGACCGGTCGCGGGACCGGCGGGGGCATGGGGAGCGGCGGCCACGGACACGGCCCGTCTGCACGCGATACGTCTCGGCCTGTGGCTGATAGCCGGGGTCCTCGCGATACGGCAGATGGCCTCCGTCCTCGGCACCCCGCGCGGCAGCCGGCTGGCGGATCTGGAGACCTGGGTCGGCCCGGGCGGTGTCCTGCGCGTCAACGGGTCGCTGTACGACTCGACGCGGTTCACCGGCACCCCCTTCGGGGGCCTTGCGCTCAAACCGCTGACCAGGGCCGCCGAACAGGCCCTCGGCTGGGGATGGACCTTCGGCACGCTGCTGCTGGTGGCCGCCCTCGGCCTGATCGCCGCACGCGCCCTGCCCCAGCCGGCCGGCCGCCGTGTCTCCCTGCTGGCCGCCCCGGTCGCGATCAGCCTCCTCATGTTGTCGCTGCCGGTGCGCAACACGCTCTGGCTCGGCCAGACCAGCATCATCCCGGTCCTGCTCGTCCTGCTCGGCTGCTTCGTCGTGCGCGGGCAGCGGGCCGGCGGCGCGCTGATCGGCCTCGCGGCGGCCCTGCACCCCCCGGTGCTCCTCTTCGCGGCCCTGCTGTGGTTCACCGACCGCCGGAGGGCCGCCGTCTCCACCGGTGTCACCTTCGCCGTGTGCACCGCGCTCGCCTGGGCCGCGATGCCGCGCGACTCCTTCACCTACTGGGTCCACCACGTGGCGGGCGCGGGGCTCGGCGGCCGGGCCGACGCCCTCGCCAACCAGTCCCTGCACGGAGCCCTGCTGCGGCTCGGCCTGACCGGCCCGCTGGAGGTGGGCCTGTTCCTGGTGCTCGGCGCCGCGGTCGCCGTCCTCGGCCTGCGCCGGGCCGTGCGCTACGCCCGTGACGGCCAGCTGCTGCTCGCCGTCGCGATCACCGGCTGTACGGCGATCGCCGTGTCGCCCACCGCCTGGCAGCACCAGCTGCTGTGGGTGCTCCTCGCGGTCGCCGGCCGCGCCGGCCGCCGGGCCTCCGACCGGTACGTCTGGCCGGTCGCCGTGGTCCTGGTCATGACCCTGCCGGCGAAGATGCTGCTGCCGAACATGTCGGTGATGCACCCCCTGCGGGACAACGCCGTCCTGCTGGCGGCCCTGGCCGCGGCGACGGCGGTCCCGTTCCTGTCCCGTACGTCGCCGTACTACGCGTCACCCGCCCCCACCGTGCACGCGCCGGCCCCGGCCCGCTTCCGCCGCCTCCCCTGGCTGCCTCTCCTGCGCCGGGTCCTCACCCGCCCGAACCTGCTCCTCGAGCTGCTTCTCATCCGTGTCACCTACGCCGCCTACTCCTCCGTGCGGATCGCCGTCCAGGGCGATCGCGCCACGGCCGAGGCGCACGGCCACCAGGTCATCTCCCTCGAGCGGGCCCTGTTCCTCGACATCGAGCACTGGGCCAACCACGCGGTGGTGAGGCTGCCCTGGCTGGAGAGCTTCCTCAGCTTCTACTACAAGGCGTTCCACTTCGCGGTGCCGCTGACGATCCTCGCCGTCCTCTACGTACGGCGGCCCGTGGACTACCGCTGGGCGCGCACCGCCCTGGGCTTCGCCACGCTCCTCGGCCTGCTCGGCTTCTGGCTCTACCCGCTGGCCCCGCCCCGGCTCATGCCGGGCCTCGGGTTCATCGACACGGTCCACGGCGTCCAGGACTTCTCCCGCCCGGACTACGGCGCGATGACCGCGGTCACCAACCAGTACGCCGCGATGCCGTCCCTGCACTTCGGCTGGTCCCTGTGGTGCGGGATCGTGATCGCCGTGGTGGCGCGGAGGCGGTGGATCAAGATCCTGGCCCTGCTGCACCCGTTCTTCACCGTCACGGCCATCGTGGCCACCGCCAACCACTGGGTCCTCGACGCGGTGGGCGGCGCGCTGGTGGTGGGCGCGGGCTTCGCGCTGACGTACGCGCTGGCGGGGCCGCGCGTGCTCCCCGCGCCCGAACCCGAGAAAGAACCGGAGGGGGAACTCGCCGCCCGCTGACGGGCCTGTACGGACGGCCGGGCCTGTACGAGCGGCCGGGACCCCCTTGTGGCCGCCCCGCACGGCCCCGCGCCGCTCCTGCGGAAACCTGCGTTCCCGCGGAGGCCGTGACGGGCGTGGGCCGTCGACGGTGAGGTGCTCCGGCGGGGTCTGGACGGACGCCCCGCCGTCCCCCATGCTGTTCCGGCACGACTATCATGACGCAAGCATGACAATCCAGTCGTCCGGGACGGTGACCGTGCGCGGATCCTTCATCGGGGCCACTGTGGCCGCCGTACTTCTGCTGACGCCCCTGGCGCCCGCCCCCGCGGCGGCCACGGCGCACAAGGCCGGCGCCGGGACCACCGCGCCGTCCGCGGCCGCCGCGCCGCCCGCGCCCGCCGTGAACGCCGAGGACTGGACGCCGCCGCTCAGCACCCGGGGCCGCTGGATCGTCGACGCGGACGGGAACCGCTTCAAGCTGAGGTCGGGCAACTGGCACGGGGCCAGCGGCACCTGGAACGGGTCGGGGAGCCGCGAGGACAACGCCAGCCACCACGCGGGGGAGAACTCCGGCCGCATCCCGCTGGGCCTGGACCGGGCACCCATGGCCGAGATCATCGCCGGATTCAAGGAGATCGGGATCAACAGCATTCGGCTGCCCTTCTCCAACGAAATGATCCACGACACCCGTCCCGTCACCGACGGCGCCGTCGCCGCCAACCCCTCCCTGCGCGGAAAGACACCCCTGCAGGTGTACGACGTGGTGGTGCGGGAACTCACCGCCGCCGGCCTCGCGGTGATCCTCAACAACCACACCAACACCACCCGCTGGTGCTGCGGCATCGACGGCAACGAACGCTGGAACGCCAGCCAGTCCACCGAGACCTGGGAGAACGACTGGCTCTTCATGGTCCGCCGCTACAAGGACAACAAGCGTGTCGTCGGCGCCGACCTCTACAACGAGGTGCGCCGCGACATCTGGGACGACCCCAACTGGGGCCTGGGCGACAAGCACGACTGGTTCGCCGCCTCGCAGCACCTGGGCGACCGCATCCTGACGGAGGCCAACCCCGACCTTCTGATCATCGTCGAGGGCATCAACTGGACGGGCATCCCGGTCGACGGCTTCCCGCACGGACGCCCCACCCTGGAACCCGTACGCCACCTGTCGCACACGCTCGTCGACTCCGGCAAGCTCGTGTACTCGGCCCACTTCTACGGCTACACCGGCCCGAACCACAGCGGCGCCACCGGACTGGGCGAGACCAGCGACCCGCGCTACCAGGACCTGACCCCCGCCGAACTGGTCGACGTCCTGAACCGCCAGGCGTTCTACGTGACCGCCGAACAGGACCGGCACTTCACCGCTCCCGTCTGGATCAGCGAGTTCGGGGTCGGAGGCCGTGAGGAGAACAGTGCCAAGGCGCGCGCCTGGTTCGAGAACTTCGTCGACCACCTGATCCGCACCGACGCCGACTTCGCGTACTGGCCGCTCGTCGGCTGGCACGAGGGACGCCGGGGCAACGGCTGGGCCCTGCTGCACTGGGACGCGAGCGGCCACCGCATGGGCCTCTACGACGGGGACGACTGGCGGGCCGCCGCCTGGACCCGGCTCATGCGGGCCACGGGCCGCACCGGCCCCGTCGCCCCCGTGGCGCACTGGTCGATGCTCAGCCCCGACCACGGCGACTTCATCGCCTCCCGGCGGATGCGGGCCCTGCCCGACTGGGACCCCGGTGCCCGCAAGGCCGTCTGCCCCGACGGGCAGCGTCTGCTCGGCCTCGCCCACACCGGCAACCGCGGCCTGTGCTCGGACGTGTCCACCGGCCCCCTGGCGGACCCGGCCGGCACCCATGAGGTGGTCGTCGACGAGCGCCATGTCGCACCGGGCCAGGACTGGGCCTTTGGATACACCAAACTCCAGTGCGCCGACGGCCAGTACCTCGCCGGCTACAGCGTCCGCGGCCGTGCCGTCTCCGCCGCCCTGTGCGTGTCCGCCCCGGCCGGGACGCTCGGCACGAGCGGCCGGACCGTCTGGTTCGACCGGGGCGACAACAGGGGCCCGGCCCCCCAGGGCGGCGACTTCGCCCACGGCCACTACAAGGGGCAGTGCGCCAACGACGAGTACGTGGCCGGAATCGCCTACACCGGCCGGCTGGGTTCCGCGCGGACCCCGGACGCCCTGTACTGCCGGAAGCTGAGCTGACCGGATGAGAAGGACTTAATAGGGTCAAAGGAGTCAAAGGGATCAGAAGGGGCCGTCCGCTCCCGGTCACTCCCGTTCCGACGCCACCAGCGCCAGCAGCCCCGTCACCCCCGCCGCGATCAGCAGCGGCGGCCCCAGGCCGTGGTGGATCACCAGCCAGGCACCGAGGACGGCGCCCGCCGGCATGGCGAGCACGGCGGCCGCACGGCGCGGGGTGCGCCGGCCGGTACCGCCGCCCGCGCGGGAGTCGGCGGCGAGGCTCGCCAGGGTCCTGGTCAGCACGGTGGTCGTCAGATCGGGCACGCCCAGCTTGACGACCGTCGTGTTGCGCAGCCCCATCGCTAAGGCGGTCAGGGCGATCACGGCGTACAGCGTGCCGCCCGCATCCGGTGCGGCGAGCGCCACCGCCGCCGCCCCGCCGACCAGGACCGCCTCGACGGCGAGCGTCACCCGGACCCAGGTGCGGCGCGCACCGCCGTAGCGCACCGCGACCCGGCCGCCGATCACCGCGCCCGCCAGGAAGCACGCCAGTGAGGTGACGGTGTGCGGGACGGAGAAGTAGACCGCTCCCGCGGCGGCGAAGGCGAGCACCAGCACATTGCCGGTCATGTTCGCGGTGAAGACGTGGTTGAGCCCCAGGAAGCTCACCGCGTCGATCATTCCGCTGACCACGGTCAGCCCCAGCAGCACCGTCACCAGACGCAGCCCGCGTGCCCTGCGGTCGTCTGCCTGCGGCTCTGTCGTCATGCGGTCAGGAAAGCAGAGCCACCGACCCGCATCGGGCTCTGACACGGCAGGGCGGCGGCCCGGGGATCAGGGGCCGCCGCCGTCACAGGTGCCGTGAGGTGACGCGAACCGTGGCCGCGCCTTCGGTGCCGGCCGTCAGTACCAGCCGTTGGCCTGCCAGAACTTCCAGGCGCCGACCGGGCTGCCGTAGCGGGCCGAGGCCATCTTGGAGGCGGGCAGCGCCTGGATCAGGCCGTAGGCGCAGGAGGAGGGGTGATGGCCCTGCCCCTGTGCCAGTGGAGCAATGCATGCGCATGACATATTGTCAAATGGGGTGAGGTCAATTCCTCCTGGGCCCTCAAACGAGCCGGGCACCACAGCCCACCACGACCGGACACCCCCACGGTCCGGCTGGCCGGGCCGGTCAGAGCCGCCCCCACCAGCTGGAAAACAACCTGAATCACCGGTATTGCGTCCAGCGGAAGCGGGCGAGCAGAGAGCCGGATCCAGGGAGCGGCGGTCGACCGCCGTTGTCAGGAGAAGCGGGAAATCGCAGGCTCGGTGTGAATCCGCAACAAGGCGCCGGCCCTCGCGAGGTCCTCGGGAGTGTCGATCGCCAACCCTTCGTCCGCGACGCCGAGCATCCGTACGCCGTGGCCATGTTCAATGAAGCGCAGCATCTCCACGCCTTCGGTACGTTCCAGCGGCCCCTGGGGGAGATGCCGGAACGTGTTGAGGGCTGCTCCGGTGAAGCCGTAGAGACCGAGCTGACGCAGGTACCTCGGTCGGTCACCGCGCGGGTACGGGATCGGCTGCCGGGAGAACATGAGGGCGTTGTGCTCGGCGTCGACGACGACCTTGACGACGTTGTGGTCCAGGACGGCACCGGCGTCGTCCAGCTCCGTGTACGCGTTCACCGCCAGGGTTCCGGGTGTCAGGTGCTCCATGGCTTGGGAGACAGCGTCGATCGCGGTGGGGGAGATGAACGGCTCGTCGCCCTGGACGTTGATGTACGCGTCTGCGGGCAGGCGTTCTGCGCACTCCGCGACGCGGTCCGTGCCGGTGAGGTGTTCTCCGGTCCGCATGCACTCGATGCCCAGACGGTGGCACACCTCCTCGATGCGTTCGTCATCGGTGGCGACCACCACCCCGTCGAGGCACTTTGCCTCCAGGCAGCGCTGGTGGACGTGCCACAGCAGCGGCTTGTCCCCGAGCTGGGCAAGGGGCTTTCCTGGAAATCGGGATGCCCCCCAGCGGCAGGGGATGACCGCTATGTGGTGGCGGTGCGCGGTGCTCGGCGGTGCGGCGGTGGTGGTTGCCACGGCGTACTCCCGTCGATGAATGTCAGGAATGAGTGGGGTGGGGGAGGAGGGCCAGCTTGGCGCGGACGGTCGGTGAGGCGGAGTCCTCGAAGGACCGCCACTCGTGGCCGCTGACCTCTTCGGCTTGGAGCTTCACGGTGCGTTCGGCCCGAAGGAGGAAGGCCCAGCGGAAGTCCACGTGCTGGTGTGCCGGTTCGCCCTTCGCGGGGTTGGCGGCGATGTCGTGTACGTCGATGTCCAGCGGCACGGTCTCGAAGCCGGGCAGGGGGACGACTGCATCACGAGGAATGCCGGCCTCCTCGCCCAGTTCACGAAGGGCGGCACCGGGAAGGTCTTTGTCGCCTGGCTCGTTGTGACCGCCGGGCGCGAGGGCCTTGCCCGTGGCGTTGTGCTGAATGTGGAGCACCCGGTCGTTGCTGCTGATGACGATGGCGCTGCAGGTGACGTGCGTGGGAAAGGTCTTGCGGCTGGTCGGATCGTCCTCGCCGGTAAGGACGACGAAGAGTGCAGCCAGGGCGTCCCGCTCGGACGGGTGACGGGTGAGGTACGCCTCAACGGTGGCGCGGATGTGGTCGGGGGAAGGCGGCATGGGATCACCTGTCGAAGTAGTCGAACCAGATCCTGGCGATGGCCTGGCGGTCGGGTGTGGGCATTTCATGGAGACCGGACTCGAAGCGGCCATGGCTGAGGGCCGCGGTGGCGGCGAGTATCTCGGCCTGAACGAGATGGATGTATGAGCCGACGGCGGCGCCGTGCACGAAGTTGACGGCGCCGCCGTCGGCGAGGACGTAGAAGTAGTGGCCCGTGATCTCGTAACGCGTCAGATGCTCGCTGACCGGGGTGCGCTTGTAGAGGCCATGGAGGCTGCCGAGTTCAAGTTCGTCCTCTGAGGACGTCACTGAGGCGAGGTACGCCCCGTTGCGCAGGGCGGAGAAATCGCCCTGCCGGAGGGCGAGGTTGCCTGTGGCACACAGGACGAGTTCCGCCTCGCGGAGCGCCTCGGCCGTCGACGCGCTCGTACGGAAGCCATGGGAATGCGCCTGCACTCTTTTGACCGGATCGGTGTCGTGGACGGTGACGCGCAGGTCTTGGGCGCGCAGCGTCTGAGCGATGGCCCGGCCGACCTTGCCGAACCCGATGACGCAGGCGTTTCGGCTGGTCAGAATGTCGCCGCGGGCGCGTACGAGGGCGTCGGTCGAGAAGACGATGGACCGGCCCACCAGGTGGTCCTCGCAGTCCTTCAGCGGGGAGCGGGCCACCGAGACGACGGGGCAGGGCAGGCGGTCGAGTGTCGCGTACCGCTGGTGTCCGTTCTCGGTGTCCTCGACGACGCCGAGGATGCGGCCGGAGAACTTCTCTACCAGGGTGTCGAGGCACGGTGCGAAGTAGCCGCCGATGTCCATCAGGATGACGTTCCGGCCGCCCGCTGTGTCCTCCAGGTACTCCAACGCCCTGGTCGAGTCGGCAAACAGTTCTCTGCTCAGGTCATGGATGGTGAAGGCACGTCGGACCTTTTCCAGCGTCGGCCGGTCGACTGACCTGGGCTTGGGGAGCACGGCACCGACCGTGGACATCGCGGCCATCGCGCGGAGGAACGCCGGCCGCTCGGAGAGCAGGTGCGTGATGATCAGCGTGGTGACGTGCTCGCCAGGGGGGAACCGTGTTGTGATCTGCCGGAAGAAGGCTTCCAGTCGAGCCTTTTCGGGACTCTCCACTGCAACTCCTCCTGGTGTCCCGCTGGTTATGCCACGTGGCCGTACGCGGCGGTCTCGGCAGCCAGCGCCTGCATGTGGGCGCGCATGCCGCTGTGAAGGTCGACCTGGGGCTGCCAGCCCAAGACCTCATGAGCACGGCTGGGGTCGGCGCGGGTGGTGAGGACGTCGCCGCTGCGGGGGTTTTCCTGGTGAACCTGGATCTCGCGGCCGGAGAGGCTGTTCGCGATATTGATCACTTCCAGCAGGGAGGCGCTCGAACCGCTCCCCACGTTGATCACTCCGCTGGCGGTCGGGATCGTGGCCGCGGCGATGGTGGCGATGACCGCGTCGTCGATGTACGTGAAGTCCCTGCGCTGGTGACCGTCTCCGTACAGACGTAGTGACTGGCCGGTCAGGGCGGCCCTGAGGGCGCGGTGGGTGAACATGTCGGGGCGCTGCCGTGGGCCGTAAACGGTGAAGTACCGCAGAGCGACGACGGTGGTGGGGCAATGGGCCTGGGCGGAGTACGCGAGGCAGAGCTGCTCCTCGGCGAGCTTCGTGACCGCGTACGGGGATGCGGGCTGTGGCCGGTCGGTTTCGGCGCTCGGACCGTCCTCGGTGGGGCCGTAGACGCTGGAGGATGAGGCCACCACCAGCCGGGGAACGCCCATACGGGTGACAGCGTCCATGACGCGGTGGGTGGCGAGAAGGTTGGAGGCGACGTACTCGCTGAACTTTGGCCCCCAGGAGGGGCGTACCCCGGGGATGCCGGCCAGGTGAAAGACGGCGTTCGCGTCCACGAGAAGCGGCTCGATCGCGCAGTTGAGGAGGTCAGCGGTGACGTGCATGTACCCCGGGAGCCTCTGCAGGGCGGCAAGGTTGGCTGCGGCCGTGGGGTCGGCGGCCGGGTCGCGACGGTCGACGCCGACGACGACGGCACCGGCCTGGACGAGGGCATGCGCGAGGTGGGAGCCGATGAAGCCGGCGGCGCCGGTCACCACAGCCCGGCGGGGGCAGCGGTGGTCAGGTGGGATGCGTGCTGTGACACGGAGTTCTCCAGGAATCCGAGGAGGGGTGGTTCAGGCGAGCCGGGCGAGAACGGTGCGGCCGTGGGCACTGAGGGCGAGATCGTCCTGTTCGTGTCCGCGGACCAGGGCGGTGACGGCCTCGATGGCGCCGAAGGACTCCAGCAGCCGCTGTTCGGTGTCGTTCAGCGGCGTTCCGTATCCGGCGAAGAAGGCTGTGCGGAGGTAGGGGGCGGCCTGCCAGCGGCGGAATTCGAGCCGGGCGAAGTCGCGGATGCGGGCGTCCCGGCGCATGTGCTCGAAGTCGCACATTCCGAAGGCGTCCCCAAGGAGCCAGTTTCGCGGCTGGTAGTCGAGGTGGCACACCGCGCTGTCCATGAGTGTGTTCGCCAGGACGTCCGCGCTGTGGCCCATGCGGTCGCGTTCGGCCGTGGAGATGAGGCCGGCCCGGTCTGCACGGGCGATCCAGTCGCGCAGCCGCCGGGCGAGTTCGGTGCCGACCGCGCCGGTGCGCGGTACCGAGGTGGCGTGATGCAGCTTGCCCAGCACGCGCCCGGCCTCGTAGTGAGCCCGTTCCTCCTCCGGCGACCCTGGCGCGACTGTATCCGCCCGTACGCCGCGCACTGCGGTGAGCAGCAGGGTGCATGTTCTGTCCTGTCGGCCCACCACTCGGGGGACGTGCCCGATCAGGTGAGCTCCCCAGGTGAGATAGGCGTGGAGTTCTCGAATGTATCGGTCGCGTTTGCTGTGCTGCTTGGCGAAGAACTCATTGCCGTCGGCGTCGACCAGACGCAGGACTCGGGGTGGGAGAGTCGGATCGTGCACGATCCGGACCGCTCCGAGCGCGCCGCGTGCCAGGCTCAGGCGCGGATCATCGGACGGCGTGATCACGCGGCAGCCTCCTGCGCCAACCCGGCCAGGTGCTCGGTGTCGTTGTGTCGGTCGAGCATCCACCGTCTCTGTCCAAGCCGGTTGAGGTGGTGTTGCCACCGGGTGATGGACCCGTGGGAGACCGTGAATCCGGCCGGAGAACCGAGCGGGATTCCCAGGAGCAGGGTGTGGGCGACGATCACGGTCTCGCCGTGCGCGGCGAACAGGATGCGCTCACCCTCGTGATGGTCGATGAGCTCCTGCAGAAGGCGGCCGGCCCGCTCCAGATAGCCGTTCCACGTGTCGGATCCAGCAGCCCAGGGCCTGTCCGGGTGGGCGTGCGGCCCACCGCCGGCAGCGGTTTTCACCTCGGTCCAGGGTCTGCCGTCGGCGGAACCGTGGACCGGACCGTCGAGACGGTCGTCGGTGGACATGGGGAGGTTGAGAGCCTGGCTGATGATCTTGCCGGTCTGGCGCAGGCGGAGGCGAGGGCCGGCGTACAGCGCTGCGAACGGCTTGTCGCGGTGCTCGGTGGCGAGGCGGAGCGCGACCCGTTCGATCTGGGTGTATCCGCGGTTGGTCAGCCCGGTGCAGGTGCGCGGACCGCCGACCAGGCCGTCGACGTTGCATTGGGCTTCGCCGTGGCGGACGAAGACGAGTTCGGTGGTGATCATGCGGATCCTCGGGGACAGGGTCGGGGCGACCAGCTGTGGCCGTAGCCGTTGCGCCCGGCGTACGGAGCGGTCAGCACGGCGTGCAGCGCGAGGAAGTCGTCGAGCCGCTCGCGATCCGTGATGCCAAGCCGGGGGTCGTGGCGTTCGGCGGCCTCGTTGTAGGCGCGCAAAGCCGAGTCAATGGCTGGAGTCGGCAAAGGCCCGTACGTCAAGACCAGCGTCGCGATCAGCTTCGCCAGGTCGTACCCCATCGGCGCCAGCGTCAGATCGTCGGTGTCGACCGTGTAGATCTCACCGGCCTCGGTGATGACGAAGTTTCGCGGGTTGCTGTCCTTGTAGAAGGCGGTCGGCCCCTCGGCGGTCTTCTCCAGCAGCGTCAGCAAGGCGTGCAAGGCCGCGCGGTCCGGCAGGTACCCGTGTTCCAGCCTTCTTCGCAGGGCAGCCTGTCGGGGGCCGATGTAGTCGCCGAAAGCGATGCCGTCACGGAAACGGTGGGGCCTGTTGAGCGCGGCCGACCGGAGGTCGGTGGTCCAGGCAGCCCCGTGGGCGTCGCCCAGTAACCCAGCCAGGGCGGGCAGGTCTTCGGTCTGGGCAGGACGGCCGTCGATCCACTCGTATGTCAGGCTCGTCGGCCCCACCACCGTCAGCGCCGGCAGCCGCAGCGGCGGTGCGTGCTCGGCGAGCCAGGCGTGATGGCGGGCGGCCGAGGCCACCCGGCCGGGGGTCTCGTAGTGCTTGGTGAACTGGCGAACGCTCACGACCGTCTTCTCCGTGACTGGGCCACCACGAAGGTGACGAGGGACTTGGTGGTGAGGGGCCGGTCCGGCAGGACCTCATGCAGTGTTGCCGCGAGCGCGCCCGGATTGCCGTAAAGGCCCGGGGCGAGGTCGTACTTCGGGTTGGTGGCCAGGTACTCCGCCACATGGTCGTGGCCGTCGAAGGTGAAGCTGTGTTCCTCGTGCTCCACAGCGAGCACGTCGAGCGACGCGGCGGCCAGGTGGGCGAGGTTGCCGCTGTGCGCCGAGGTGTACAGGCTCTCGTGCTGCTCGGCCCGCGGGTCGAGGCCGGCGGCAGCGACCAGCTGGTCCATCTCCCGGTAGCTGTCGAGCCCCTTGGTGACGAGCACGGCCAGCCCTCCCGGAGCCAGCACCCGCTGCATCTCCGCGACCACCGTCTGAGGCCGCGGAGAGTGGTAGAGGCAGAAGGCGGCGACGGCGACATCGAATGACTGGGCAGGAAGAGGCAGTTGGTGGAAGTTGCCCAGGAGGAAGCTGACGGGGACGTCGGGGAGCCGTTGAGCGCGGCGTAGGGCCTGCTCGATCAAGGCCGGAGCCGCGTCGAGACCGAGTACCCGCCGCGGCCGGAGTTGCCGGGCCAGGGCCAGACTGCTCGTACTGACCACGCATCGTCGTCGACATGTGCAGGCGGCCGGCGCGCAGATGGAAGCCGAAGCCCAGCGTGCAGGGCACGTCCTTGTGCCCTGCAGCGTCCTGGGCCGGGTCGTAGAGCTGGATCAGGGCCCGGCGGGAGTCGGGGTCCTCTTTGAGGATTTCGACGACGCGGCTCAGCTGATCCACGTTCCCTGCCCACTTCCGCATCCGCGGCCCGTACGCGCCCCGCAGGACACCATCGTCGGCGTACTTCCGCAGGTGCGCGTTGTAATCGAAGATCCACGGGGCGTTCGAGCCGGAGAGGTGCCATACGGTCTCCGCCACGGCAAACGCGGGGTTGATGACGCGTGCCGGCGGCGCGTACAGCAGGCGCGCCCGCGGCTGGGTCGGCCGCATATGAACGTCGAGCACCTCACGGGTCGCCATACCACGGGGGCTGACCCTCTCGCCGCTCTTGGCCAGGGCGACAGCGCCGACGAAGAGTTCGGCAACGCTGCCGGCGGTCAGGTGTGTCATCGGACAGGTACTCCTTCGCCCTGCGGCCGTCCGGACTCGGCGGCGCGGGCATCGTGGCTGATGTGATGGGAGTGCATGACACGGTCGCCCGATCGGCGGGTGATGAGGCATGCAACTTGGGCTGCGCTGTCACCGCGCCACCGGCAGACCGCGTCCAACGCCGCCCGGTCGGCAGGCGGGTGCGGACCGCGCAATGCGACGAGAGCGTCGGCGATGTCATCGGCGGTGCTGCACCGCCGTGCAAGGCCGTGGTCGGAGAGTCCGAGCGTGCGCTCGCCGGGCAAACCCAGTTCGAGCACCGGCACGCCTACCAGCGCGGCTTCGATGCCGCACGTCGAGTAGGCGCTTGCCAGGGCGTCGGCACCGGCGAGGCAGCCACGAGCGCCGACCCGGGGATCGGCCACGGCCACGGGCGGCCGACCGTCCCGTTCGAGCAAGGGGGCGAAGACGTCGATGCTCTGTGCCGGATGCGGTGCGATGACAAGGCCCCAGTCGCTGCCGGCCTGCCACAGACCGTCCAGCAGCAGGTCGGCCTGGGCCTTGAGCCGGTCAGGACCGAAGGGCTGGCAGGCCCACACCGCGATGCGGGCAGGACTTTGCTGCCGGCCCGGGCCCAGCAGGCTTTCCAGGTAGTGCCGCTGGGTCTCGCGGCCGAGGCCGGCGAGTGCATCGAAGCGGGGCTGGCCCAGGACATGGACTTCGGCGTCAGGGTGGCGCACCCACGCCCTGGCGAGGGGGAGATCCCGCTCGCCCATGACCACGATGTGGCGACTGTGCAGCGCGGGCCATGCGACCGACTCCGCCGTCCAGGCCCCGTGCTGGACGTGCACCGTGTTCACCCCATGGCGCTCTGCCACATGTACGGCCAGTGCACCCAGCGGGCTCGTGTCGTTGCTGACCAGGACGGTGTGAGGCCGGACGACGGCGAGGACGGCGTCCAACCATGTCTCCGTACGCACCACGGATCGCCACGACGGCTGGGTGCACCCGCCGCTTGTCTCCAGCAGGACGGACACGAGGCGGACCAGCCGGGCCAGATGAACCTCGTGCTCGCCGACTCGAACGACGCGGCCATCGTCCTGCGGCCTCAACCCGTCCACGGCGCCGGAAAGGCCGAAGAGACCGGTCGGCGGCGAGCACAGGTTCACCCCCGCGACGCCCGGAGCCGGGCACCGCTCCGCCGGGTCGGTCGCCAAGTCCACCACGAGGCTGGGGTGCCCGTTTTGGGCCAACTCCTCCAACACTGGCAGCAGAGTGGCCGCGTGACGGGACGACCACGACAACGCCACCACCTCGCTCACTGGAAGTACCGAGGGAACCGGGCTCGGCACCGAAGCAGCCGCCGGGGCAGGAGGGAGATTGCGTAACCGCGCGGAGCGGAGGGGGTTGCGCCGGGCCGCGGCTCCGAGCAGGTAGGCGATGCCCGACCAGGTGACGGTGTACGCCCGGTACTCGCGGGAGCTGCTCGACCGCAGCCCGACGAGTCCTTCATACGGCGCGAGCCTCAGCCGACCCGGGGCCTTCGCGAACGGCTCCCACGCGCTGAGCGCCGCCAACTTACGTACGGCCTGTGCCACCAGGCGCCGCGCCGGCACGTGCTGGACGTACAGCCACCCCGCACCACCCGGCGTCCTCGCGAGGTCAGCACCGTACGCTTCGAGGGCCTCCATCACATGGTCGACCTGTGCTTCAGCATCGCGCTGGTTGAAGGGCAGGGCCTCCAGTTCGGACACGGTGATCCGGTCGGACTTCATGGTCGCGAGCGCGTGCTCGCCGACCAGCGCCCACAGGGGCTTGCCATCGGAGTCGGCGCGGGCGATGCCCAAGGCGCTGCGCTTGGTCGGCCTCATACCGGGCTCCCTTCGGGGATCGGTCCGGTGTCCATCAGTCGCAGCAGGTCCTTCGGCGATTCGGCGATAACGGGGGCCGGGGGGCTCGGAGTGCCGTAGCCCCAGCCCGCATGCACATACGAGACGCCGGCGCGGCGGGCTGCCTCCTGGTCGACCGCCGTGTCTCCGACGTACAGGGCATCGGCCGGGTCGGCGCCCAGGTCGATCAGGGCGAGCAGGATCGGGTCTGGAGCGGGTTTCCCCCGCCCTACCCCGTTCGGCGTGCGCACCGTGGCGAAAGGGACGCCGAGCTGAGCCAGGAGCGGGGTGGCTCGCGCCAACGGCTTGGACGTGACAACCCCCAGCCGCCAGTCGGCAGCGGCGAAGGCATGCAGGACCTCCGCGACGCCGTCGAACTGCCGGGCGAGGTGAGAAGCGGCCGTCGACGCCTTGGAGTAGGTCTGGTGGATCGGCTCAGCGTCAGCGAGCCCGAGCTGCTGCATGATGTCGGCGAAAGGGCGGCCCAGGTGGCGTTCGTACTCCCCGAACGGCACGTCGAGTCCGTGGTCCTCACGGACCTGGCGCCACGCACACTCCATGACCGGGCGGGTGTCGACGAGCACACCGTCCAGGTCCAGCAGCAGCACACGTACGGCATCGGCGTCGAGGCCCCGCCTCGTTCCGCCGGAGGTCGGCGCGGGTGAGGAAGCAGGCCGGGATGACATCAGGAATCTCCAAGGGAAGGCGTCAGGAGGTGAAGGGCGACTCGGTGCGTCTCACGAGAGCGATCACTCTCTTGCCGCGTCCGTCTTCCCTGGGGCAGACGGTCCAGGCGTCGGCCGCTGCCGACACGATGTGCAGACCCCGTCCGCTGGTGGCATGGAGCGAGACGGTCTGAGGCACTGGGGGCTCAGGGGAGTTGTCTTCGACCTCGATCCCCACAACACCGGCCTGCAGGGCTGACGTCAGCGTGATCTCTTCGACGGGCTCGCCTTCCACTCTGGGCGGAAGGCTCTGGCCGGCGCCCGGAGTTCGGCCGTGCCGCTCGGCGTTGGTGGTGAGCTCGCTGACGATCAATACAACCTGGTCCAGAAGGTCTTCCATTCCCCACGCCGTCAGCGCTTCCCGGGTGAAGGACCGGGCTTTGCCCGGAGCCCTGTCGTTGGCGGCGAGCGTCAGGCTCTTCTTCTGTTCGGGAGTGCTGATCACACTGCCCAGACTTTCGATTCGGTCCATGCTCGCCTTCTCACAACTGGTGCTTGAGCCCGCGGAGGACTCGATCGGCGGTCTTGTCGGAGTGGCCGAAGCGGCGGAGGTTCTGCACGAGTACGGCCACTGGTGGGGGTGGTCGAGGCGCCGTACGCCGGACGCCGGAGCGGGAGCGCGTCCGTCGCCCGACCCAGTCCGGGTATTGATGCAGTCGTGTGGCTGGTCTTCACCGGTTTCCTCCCGGACAAAGGCACTTGGTGGTTTCGTTGACCACAAGCGAACCGTGGATCACATCGCGGCGGTATCTCCCGGCGGCTGCCGGGGCCGTCAAACCCGTCAAAGATCGTTTTGGTGGACCGAGGTAGACGATGGCGCGCGAGCGGAACGTGAAGCTGGCCGACGCAATCGCGGAAACAGGCTGGTCGCAGCAGAAAGTGGCGGCTGCCTTCGTGAGGGTTGCGGCCGAGGTGGGAGCAAAGGAGCTGTTGGGCACCAGCCGCTCGCACATCGCCATGTGGGTGGCGGGAACGCAGCCCTCGGGCAGAGCGCCCCTTGTCTTGTGCGAGACGTTGTCCCGGCGACTGCAACGCCCCATCACACCAGCTGAGATCGGGCTCTCCGTGTCAGGCGCGGACGCAGTCACAGCATCGGAGTGGAATGTCGATACGCTGACTGCGCTGGTAGACCTTGGGAGAAGAGACGTGGATCTCGAACGCCGCCGACTGCTGGCCGGCGCCGCCTACTCGGTCGGTGGCCTGGTTCTTCCTGGACAGCAGTGGTGGGATGAGGCTCCCCAACGGGCGAGGTCCCGCCCCGCCGTGGCGGGCCGCAGGGTCGGGTCCGTCGAAGTCAGCGCTGTGCGTGAGATGACGGATTTCTTCTCTCGAAGAGACCAGCGCCACGGCGGCATGGACGGCCGCACGGCCTTCTGCCAGTACCTCGTCGACGACGTTGCCAGGTACGTTGGCGGGGTGTTCACCAGCGACGACACCCGTCGTGCCCTCCTCGCCGCTGCCTCCGAGGCGGTGTACGTCGCCGGCTGGATGAGCTTCGACGCCTCCCACCATGAGGCTGCCCGTCGCTACTTCACGCTGGCCCTGAAGCTCGCGGCGGAAGCCGACGACGCTCCGCTCGCCGGCCACATCCTGCGGGCGATGGCTCACCAGGCAATGGACCTCGGCCACCCACGGACTGCCGTCGACCTCGCCACGGCTTCCGTGGAGCGTAAGCGGTACACCCTCGTGACCCCTCGCGAGCGGGCACTGCTCGGTGTGGTGCAGGCACGCAGCCTTGCCGCCGACGGACAGAAGCGGGCCGCGATCGCAGCGCTTCTCCGCGCCGAGGACGACCTCACTGCGGCGGACGTCGGCGACGAGGATCCGAGTCGGGTGTGGTTCTTCCAGCAGGCATCCCTGGCCCACGAGACCGCCCGCGCCTTGTGGACGCTTGGCGATCTCGACGGAGCGCTCCGAGAATTCAACAACAGTGTGCTGACCAGGAAGGCCGACACCTTCAGCCGGACCCACGCGGTGACCTTGGGCTACATGGGTATGGTGCAGGCCCGCAAAGGGAACGTGGAGGCCGCGTGCCACACGTGGGCACAGGCCCCGGACGCGATGGAGGGTGTCCAGTCGGGCAGAGCGCGCGAGGCAGCCGTGACCATGCGCCGGGTGCTGTCCCCCTTCCGCAATCGGGGAATCGGCGTGGCCGCGGAGATCGACGAGCGCGCCAAGGCCGTACTCGAACGAGTAGCCTGACGGTGCCATGGTGAAGGAGGCGGGTACGCTGTGGCTGACCGCCTCGCCGGGCCGCGAGCGGAGGAGGGGGGACCCGTGTCCACACAGTCCATCGAGGTGCCGGTGATCGCCGAAGTGGTCGGAGGTCACAAGGGACGCCTCGACGACTTCAAGGGCGGTGTGGAGTCGATCATTCGGCTGCGCCCGGAGTACCCGGAGGAGACCCTGCAGGGGATCGAGGAGTTCTCTCACCTCCAGGTCACCTGGTTCTTCAACTTCGGCTCTCCTGAAGACGTTGCCCTCCACGCGCGCAGCCCGCGGGACAACCCGGACTGGCCGGCGACGGGAACCTTCGTGCACCACAACCACCGGCGTCCGGCTCGCCTCGCGACCTCGTTCCCCAGGCTGCTCCGCGTCGACGGACGGGACCTGCACGTCGCCGACCTCGATGCGGACGACGGCACGCTGGTGGTGGACCTGGTGGCGGTCTTCAAGGAGTTCCTGCCGCGCGGCACCGTCACCCAGCCCGCGTGGCCCAGTGAGATGCTGAAGGACTACTGGAGGGACGCCGCCGAACGCTGACTCGGGGCATCCTTACCGCCCGGGCCACCGGTCTGCGCAACCTGCCCCTGCATCACACCACGCAGAACCGGGTCTGGCTGGAGATCGTGCAGATCGCCCTCGACCTGCTGGCTGGGGGTACCCCCGGACGGAGTCCGGGGGAGGATGCCCCTGCTCGCCCTGACCGGCAAAGCCCGTCTCTGGGAACCCCGCCGTCTGCGGTTCCGCCTCTTCTCCGCGGCCGCCCAGCTCGTCACCACCGGCCGACGCCGCATCCTCCGCCTCGCGGCCCACTGGCCATGGACCCACGAGATCACAGGCGCCCTCGGACGGCTCCCCCACCTTCCGAACCCCGGCTGACCAGCATCTTCCCCGCTCCTACGAAAACACCAGCTCAGTTTGGAGCAGTGGAACCCGGTGCCCACCCGAGGCGACACTCGGGCACCTGGCATGCCCACCATCAGCCGCCGAAAGCGTGACGGTCCGCCGACTCCGTCGGCGGACCGTCACGGAAGTTCGAGGTCAGTACCAGCCGTTGGCCTGCCAGAACTTCCAGGCGCCGACCGGGCTGCCGTAGCGGGACTTCATGTAGTCCAGACCCCACTTGATCTGGGTCCGGGGGTTGGTCCTCCAGTCCGGGCCGGCCGAGGCCATCTTGGAGGCGGGCAGCGCCTGGACCAGGCCGTAGGCGCCGGAGGAGGGGTTGGTGGCCGTGACGTTCCAGTTGCTCTCGCGCTGGACGATGTTGCTGAACGCCTGGAACTGCGCGTCGTCCGGGATCATCTGACGCGCGATCGCCTTCGCCTCGGCGGCCGAGTACGTCGGCGCCGCGTGAGCGGGAGCGGGAGCGGAGGTGAGGGCCACGCCGGCGGTGGCGGCGGCCACGGCGGCGGTGGTGAGGGCCTTCTTCGGGGCGGCGATGCGGCGGACGAAGGAGACGGTCACGGGGGAACCTCTGGGAACCTCATGCGTCGGGACGGACAGAAGTCGCGGACAGTCCGGGACCCGTGGGGTCCGCCGGCGCCCGGCGACGCCGCCCAGAGAAGCAGGAGGCCCATCCGTCGGCAAACACCCCTTTTACTAGTGGTCGTCGCATTCGGGGTGAAGGTCGTTTGTGTGAGCCGGCTCTCACCGCCCAGGTCAGCGCGGGTGAAGTCGCGAGCATGCCAGGCGTGCGCGACTACGACCCGGCTTCGGAGGTGATCTGCGTCATGTGCGCCTCTTCACCGGGCGCGTCGCCCACGGTGAAGGGCGTGTCGCCGGAGGTCACGGTGCGGGTGCGTCGAACGTGACCGGTGTCTCGAAGGCGGCCCGGCGGGTGGCCCGGCGCAGGGCCCTGAGGACGGCGGGGCCGATCGTCAGGGTCAGGACGACGGTGACGGAGGCCCGGCCCAGGTCCCAGCCGAGCGAGGTGGCCAGGCAGTACGCCACGAAGCGGGCCAGGTTGGCGGTGACGTCCGCCTGCGGGTCGAAGGCGATGGAGGAGGCGAGGGTGCTCATGAAGGGCCAGCCCGCGAGGTTCATGACCGTGCCGTAGGCGAAGGCGGCCAGAAAGCCGTAGAGGGCCAGCAGCACCGACTCCGCGCGGCCGCGCAGACGGTCCGGGCCCGGCAGCAGGCCCGCGCCCATGGTGAACCACCCCATGGCCAGCATCTGGAACGGCAGCCACGGGCCCACCCCGCCCGTGAGCAGCGCGGAGGAGAACATCGTCACCGCGCCCAGCACGAACCCGAAGCCCGGCCCGAGCACCCGCCCGCTCAGCACCATCAGGAAGAACATGGGCTCGATCCCGGCCGTCCCGGCCCCGATGGGACGCAGCGCGGCCCCCGTCGCGGCCAGCACACCGAGCAGGGCGACGGCCTTCGGGCCGAGCCCGGACTCGGAGATCGTCGCGGCGACCACGGCGACGAGCAGGACGAGCAGGCCCGCGAAGAGCCAGGGCGCGTCCTGCGCGTGAGCGCTGAGCTGCGAGGTGGGCGGTGCGAGGAACGGCCAGACGAAGGCGGCCGCCCCGACGGCGCTGACCAGGACGAGCGCGGCGAGGGAGCGGGGGCCCAGACGGACGGGCCGGACCTGGGGAACGGGCCGCCCGGACCGCCCGGATCGCGCGGGCTGCGCGGAGGGCGCGGGCTGTGCGGGGTGCGCGGGCTGTACGGACTTCATGCCAGCGCCTCGCGGACCTGGGCGGCCGTGAGCCACCGCTGCGGAGCCAGGATCTTGGTGACCTGCGGGGCGAAGGACGGGGACGACACCACCACCTCGGCCGTCGGACCGTCGGCGATCACCTCGCCCTCGGCGAGCAGGACCACCCGGTGGGCCAGCTCGGCGGCCAGCTCCACGTCATGGGTGGCGAGCACGATGGCGTGCCCCTCGGCGGCGAGATCGCGCAGCAGGGCGACCAGACGGGCCTTCGCGCCGTAGTCCAGTCCGCGCGTCGGCTCGTCGAGCAGCAGCAGGGGCGGACGCGCGGTGAGCACGACGGCCAGCGCCAGGGCCAGCCGCTGCCCCTCGGACAGATCCCGGGGGTGGGTGTCGTCGGTGACACCGGGCAGCAGACCGGAGACCAGCGCACGGCAGGTTCCGGGGGCGGCCTGCGCGTCCCGGTCGGCCGCCGCGCACTCGGCGGCGACCGTGTCGGCGTACAGCAGATCGCGCGGCTCCTGCGGGACGAGGCCGACCCGCCGTACCAGCTCGCGCGGTGCCGTGCGGTGCGGGACCGCGCCGCCCACCCGCACCGATCCGCCGGACGGCTCGACCAGTCCGACGAGCGTGCCGAGCAGCGTGGACTTCCCGGCGCCGTTGCGGCCCATGAGCGCGACGGTCTCCCCCGGGGCGACGGACAGCTCCACGCCCCGCAGCGCCCGGACGCCGTCGCGGACCACGGTGAGGGAGCGGACCTCGGCCGCGGGCGCGCCCGCCGGAGCGGCCTCGGGCACGTCCCGGCGCCGCAGCCGCCACCGCGACGGCCGCCGGGGCGGTGGAGACGGGGGTGCCGTGGCCGGTGCCGGCCCCGCGGGCACGGGCTCCCGCCCGTCCAGTCGCTGCCGGAGATCCGCGGCCCGGCGGCGGGCGTCCCGCACGGTCAGGGGCAGCGGGGACCAGCCCGCCAGCCGGCCCAGGTCCACCACCGGCGGATACACGGGGGACACGGCCATGACGTCGGCCGGGGCGCCCACCAGCGGGGCGGCGCCCGGTGCGGGCAGCAGGACGACCTGGTCGGCGTACTGGACGACACGTTCCAGGCGGTGCTCGGCCATGAGGACCGTCGTGCCGAGGTCGTGCACCAGCCGCTGCAGCACGGCGAGGACCTCCTCGGCGGCGGCCGGGTCGAGTGCCGAGGTCGGTTCGTCCAGGACCAGGACCTTCGGGTGCGGGGTGAGGACCGAGCCGATCGCGACCCGCTGCTGCTGGCCGCCGGAGAGCGTGGAGAGGGGACGGTCGCGCAGACCGGCCAGGCCCAGCAGGTCCAGGACCTCCTCCACACGCCGCCGCATGACGTCCGGGGCGAGCCCCAGCGACTCCATGCCGTAGGCGAGTTCGTCCTCCACGGTGTCCGTGACGAAGTGCGACAGCGGGTCCTGGCCGACGGTGCCGACCACATCGGCGAGCTCGCGCGGCTTGTGGGTGCGGGTGTCCCGTCCGGCCACGGTGACCCGTCCGCGCAGGGTGCCGCCGGTGAAGTGCGGCACCAGCCCGCTGACCGCACCGAGCACGGTGGACTTGCCGACGCCGGACGGCCCGACGAGCAGCACGAGTTCCCCCTCGGGCACCTCGAAGTCGACGCCCCGGACGGTGGGCCGGTCCGCCCCGTCGTACGTCACGGAGACATTCTCGAAGCGGATCACGACGGCTCCTTGACAACGGGACGGGCGGCAGCGGAGTGCGCGGGGACAGGACGTGCGGCAGCGGAGTGCGCGGGGGCGGGACGTGCGGGCGCGGCGACGGCCGGGAGCAGACCGAGGAGCACGGCGGCGGCGGGCCACAGCGGAAGAGCGGGCGCGACCAGCGGCACCACCCCCGGGTGCAGGGCCCCGGGGTCCCGGGCGGCGGCGAGGGCCAGCAGCGCCGCGACCACCGCGCCCGACGCCGCCACGGCACAGGACCGCGGATTCCAGGTGTCGGGACGGTAGCGGGTGCGAGGGGACCGGCGCCCGCCCAGCCACAGGCCGGCCAGGGCGGCGGCGAGCCCGGCGAGCAGCACCGGAAGGCCATAGGTGCCGCCCTCGGCGGTGAGCAGCCCGTACGTCCCGGCGCAGACGCCCAGCAGACCCCCGAGGGTGAGCGCGGCGGTCGTCCGGCGCACGGCGGGCGGGACCTCGGCGGTACGGCCGTAGCCGCGGGCGTCCATCGCGGCGGCGAGGGCCACCGAGCGCTCCAGCGCGCCCTCCAGGACCGGCAGTCCGACCTGCAGCAGCCCGCGCACCCCCCGGTCGGGGCGGCCCCGCAGCCGGCGGGCGGCCCGCAGGCGCCGGGCGTCGGCGATCAGATGCGGGGCGAAGGTGAGCGCGACGACGACGGCGACACCGATCTCGTACAGCGCGCCGGGAAGGGACTTGAGCAGCCGGGCGGGGGTGGCGAGGGCGTTCGCGGCGCCCACGCAGACCAGCAGGGTGGCCAGCTTCAGGCCGTCGTACAGCGCGAAGACGACCGCCTCGGCCGTCACCCTGCCCCCGAGCCGGATGCCCTGCGCCCAGTCGGGCAGGGGGACTTCGGGAAGGGAGACGAGCACATGCGTTCCGGGGATGGGCGAGCCGAGCACGACGGCGAAGACGAGACGGATGACGAGCACGGCGAGGGCGAGCTTGAGGAAGGCGGTGTAGGCGCGGGCGGAGGGCGTGGCGGGACGGCAGGTCGCCACGACATAGCCGGAGACCGCGAGGAGCAGACCGAGCAGCAGCGGGTTGGTGGTGCGGGTGGCCGCGGTCCCCAGACCCAAGGCCCACAGCCACCAGGCCCCCGCGTGCACGCTGTCACGCATTCCCGCGCCGCCGCGCCTGCCACACCGCCGCCGCGCCCAGCGCCAGCACCGCGGCACCGCCGGCGAGAAGACCGACGGACGGGCCCGGTCCGGACCCGCTCTCCTCCTCGGCGGTCCTGCTCTTCCCCTTCGCTGCGTTTTCCGTGTTCCCCGCGGAGTCCTTCTCCGCGGTCACCTGCTCGCCGCACCCCTTCTTCGGATATCCGGAGATGGCGCACAGCAGGGCGTTGGTGTTGTAGCGCAGCGGTCCCGCGACAGCCGCCAGGGCCTCCGCGGTGGTCGCGTCGGCGGGCACCCGGGCACAGACGGTGCGCGGGGCCGGCGGGGTCTCCCCGGCCGGAGCGTCCTCGCGCGTGCCGAAGTCGAGGACGAGCGCGACCCGCTTGCTGCCCTTTTGGGACGGGGTCCTGGCGCAGATGGCCGCGAAGTCGGCCGTCCCGCGCGGCTTGGTGGCGTCCTGGGAGTCCTCGCTCACCGCGAACCGGAACCCCTGCACCTCACCGTCGGAAGGGCGTGCCGTGGACGGTCCCTCGGTGGCGTACGTCCACCGGTCGCCGTCACGCTCCCAGAAGGACCAGTACCGGTACCCCACGGCCTGGGCCTGCCCGGCACCGGCCGCCAGCAGGAGGACGGCCGCCGTCAGGGCGCAGAACATCCGGACCCGGCGTATCACGGCTGCTGCTCCCGCTGCTTGTTCCCGCGCCCGCGCAGCACCAGGCCGACGCCGGCCGCCGCGGCGAGAAGGACGCCGCCGGCGACGGCCCACCAGGTACCGGATGGGGAGTTCTGCGCGGAGTCCACATCCTTCGCGGTGTTCTTCGCGGTGGCCTCGGCCTGCTTGCCGTCGGCGGCCCGGGGCGCCGGCCCGGTCGCGTTGAGCCGCTCGACCAGGTCCACCCCGCCGAAGTCCCGCGGATCGGCCCCGGCGGCGTGGGCGGCGAAGATGAGCTGGGCGTAGGCGGCGGGTCCGCTCTGCTCGGCCCACTCCTTGAAGTTCCGCTCCAGCCACTTCAACGGCTTCTGCGCCTGTGCGGCCCCGCCCTGCACGGCGAGGGCGACGACGGCGTCGGCGGTGTTGCCGTAGTCGGGCTGGTCGTCGGCCCCGGGAAGCGAGGAGACCAGGTGACCGTCCTTGGCGACGGCCCGCGCCAGGTACGACGCCCCGTTGGCCGCCGCCCGGGCCGGGTCGGGCCTGTCGCCCTTGTTGTTCTTGTTGTTCTTGCCGGCGTCGACGCACCGGGCGGCGCCGTCCGCGTCCTTGCCGCTGCCGCCCTTGGCGGCCATGCCCTGCCCGAGGGCACCGACGACCGCCGCGGCCGTGGCGTCCGCGTTGGCGGTGAGTTCGCCCTTCTTGTCCGGCTGGTAGGCGAAGGCGCCGCCTCCGTCACCGGAGCAGGGCAGGGCGAACCCCATCAGGGCGTCGTAGGGCGACGTGCCGTTCTTCACCACGCTCTCGGGCTTCTCGCCCACGGCGGCGAGCGCGCCGATGACGAGCGAGGTCGAGTTGGCGTCGCTGGGCCCGCCCGGCGTGTATCCCCATCCGCCGTCCTTGTTCTGCACGGACTTCAGCCAGGAGACGGCCTTGCCGGTCGCGGCGTCGTGTCCGCCGAGCGCGGCGAGGGCCTGCACGGCGGCGGCGGTGCTGTTGGTGTCGACCGCCGTCCTGGCGTCACAGGCCTTGCCCGGGTCGGCGCGGAAGGCGGGGAACGAGCCGTCCGCGCACTGCTGTCCGGTCAGCCAGTCCACGGCCTCGGCGGCGGGCCGCACCCCCACGGTGTGCTGCGCGAGCAGGGCGAGGGACTGCCGCCAGACACCGTCGTACTGGGGATCGGTGCTGCCGTAGAGCCCCGAGGGCAGCGACGGCGACGCGGACGGAGCGGGGGAGGAGTCTGCGACGGCTGCGGGTGCCGCGAGGCCGATCACGGTGACGGCGGCGGTGATGACCGCGGCGCTGCGGCGGACATTCATGATCGGCGGGTGCCTCCCTGTGCTGTTCGGTGCGCCTCTGGGGCGAGGACCCCTTCGGCTCTCCCTGGGGGAGCCGGGCAGCACGGGACAGGACACCCCGGCGGCTCGGCTCCGCAGACCTCGACGGTGCCGTGCGCCGGCGGCCCGCCGACGCACATGAGCCGGTCACGTCCCGTCCGGGGCATTCCGGCTCACCGCCCTCGCGGGACGGCTCACGGTTGCGGGTCAGCGCCGGATTCGCACCGGCTTCCCCCCGTACGGGTGTGATGACGACGCCGATCACTGTACCGGCCCGTTGCAAGGGCCCCGAGCCGGTATTCCCGGCCGGGAAGACATCGGCAGAAAAAGAGGAGAAAAATCTGTCTCGGGTGGTTCCGTTCCACTATGGAGGGATATAGTGAAAGTGGCCTACGAGGCGAGTGAGGGAGTTCGACCGGAGTAGCCGACTTGGGCGAGGTGCCGAGAGGTGTCCCGCCGAGGCCGACGTCGACGGTCGGGCTGAGAGGCCGGAAAGTCTCAGGACTGGACGGCGACCCCTGGAACCTGATCCGGACAATACCGGCGAAGGGAACCCGTCTCGTAGGTCCTTTCTCTGTCTTCTCTCTGTCTCCCGGCTCTCTTCCGGGCCTTCCGGGTCTCCCGGCTCCTGCCCTTTCGGGCCGCCGCTCCCGTCCCTGCTTCCCGTCGCTTCCCCGTCCTTCTGCGCCGTCTCCCGTGCCCTTCTGCGCCGTCTCCCGCGCCGCCGCCCTTCCGGGCCGCTGTCACCGCTCTTCCTCGGGCGCCGTCAGCTCGATCAGCCGGCACGCCGTCTCGATGTCGGCCCTCACCTGAGCGATCGACGCGCGCCCCGACAGCCAGGCGATCAGGGCCGAGAACCAGGTGTGCTCGACCACGCGGACCGCGGACAGCTGCTCGGGGGTGGGGTTCTCCCGGCCCATCGCGTCCAGGATGATCGCGGTGGTTTGCCGGGACACCTGGTCGACCTCGGGGCTCGCGCTGCGGTCCGCGAAGGTCAGGGCGCGGACCATCGCGTCGGCGAGCTGCGGCTCGCGCTGCAGGGCGCGGAAGGCGCGCATCAGCGTCTCGGCCACCCGCTCGGCCGCGCTCTCACCGGCCGGCGGCTTCCTGCGCAGCGCGGCGTGCAGATGCTCCAGCTGGTCCTGCATCGTCGCGACCAGCAGATGCACCTTGGACGGGAAGTACCGGTAGAGCGTGCCGAGCGCCACCTGCGAGGCGTCCGCGACCTCCCGCATCTGCACGGCGTCGTAGCCGCCCCGGCAGGCCAGGCGCGCACTCGCGTGCAGAATGCGACGGCGACGGGCCTTCTGCCCCTCGGTGAGGGGCGGTGTGACGAGCCGGGAGGGCCTGGCGTGCGCGGACATGGGTCCCGTTCCGTGACAGTCGGTGAGGCCCGGTCATCGGACCGCAGGCAGTGGCGTCGGGTCGTGGCGCGAATCACCTGATCCACTGCTCACAGCGCGGCTACCTGCCGGTAGATTCGAAGCCTCCTGGACGATCAAGTCTGAAACTTGTTCTAGGTTAGCGTCCCGGCGTAACCTCGCGGGGCAATGCAGTCAGAAGGGGGCCCAGAGTGACCGCTGAGGCCAGTCGGGCGGGGTCCCCGACGGACTTCGCCGCAGACGGCGAGCGACCGCTCAGGATCGCACTCCTCACCTACAAGGGAAACCCGTTCTGCGGCGGCCAGGGTGTCTATGTCCGCCACCTCTCGCGCGAGCTGGCCCGTCTCGGCCACCAGGTCGAGGTGATCGGCGCACAGCCGTACCCGGTCCTCGACACCCTGGACGAGGGCGACGGCCACGGCGGCGGCCGACTGAGTCTCACCAAGCTGCCCAGCCTCGACCTCTACCGTCAGCCGGACCCCTTCCGCACCCCCGGGCGCGACGAGTACCGCGACTGGATCGACGTGCTGGAGGTCGCCACCATGTGGACCGGCGGCTTCCCCGAGCCGCTGACGTTCAGCCTGCGCGCCCGCCGCCATCTGCGCGCCCGCCGCGGCGAGTTCGACATCATCCACGACAACCAGACGCTCGGATACGGGCTGTTGGGGGACCTCGGCGCGCCCCTGGTCACCACCATCCATCACCCCATCACCGTGGACCGGCAGTTGGAGCTGGACGCCGCCGACAGCCGGATGCGCCGGATATCCGTACGACGCTGGTACGCCTTCACCCGTATGCAGAAGCGGGTCGCGCGGCGGCTGCCGTCCGTGCTCACCGTCTCCGGGACGTCGCGCCAGGAGATCGTCGACCATCTGGGCGTGCGCGAGGACCGTATCCATGTGGTCCACATCGGCGCCGACACCGACCTGTTCTCGCCCGACCCGGCCGTGCCGCAGGTCCCCGGGCGGATCGTGACCACCTCCAGCGCGGACGTGCCGCTCAAGGGTCTGGTCTTCCTGGTCGAGGCCCTGGCGAAGGTCCGCACCGAGCACCCCGAGGCGCACCTCGTCGTCGTCGGCAAGCGGCCCGAGGACGGGCCGGTCGCGCAGGCGATCGAGCGGTACGGCATCGGGGACGCCGTCGAGTTCGTCAAGGGCATCTCGGACGCCGAGCTGGTCGACCTGATCCGCTCGGCCCAGGTCACGTGCGTGCCGTCGCTGTACGAGGGCTTCTCGCTGCCGGCGGCGGAGGCGATGGCCACGGGCACGCCGCTGGTCGCCACGACCGGGGGCGCGATCCCGGAGGTCGCCGGACGCGACGGCGAGACATGCGTCGCGGTGCCGCCCGGTGACGCGGGGGCGCTGGCCGCCGGGCTGAGCCGGCTGCTGGGCGACCCGGAGCTGCGGGCGCGGCTGGGCGCGGCCGGACGCGAACGGGTGCTGCGGCACTTCACCTGGGCCCGTGCCGCCGAGGGGACGGTGGCCCGCTACCGCGAGGCCCTCGCCCTCGCCCGCGACCGCCGTCGCGCCCGCGGGGGGACCCCCGCCACGGACCCGGGCCCACGCGGCTCCACGGCCCCGGACCGAGCCGTACGACAAGCCCCAGTGGAAGCGGACTACGAAAGCAGGGCCACGTGCTGACCGTCGACTTCTCCCGGTTCCCGCTCGCTCCCGGCGACCGTGTCCTGGACCTCGGCTGCGGTGCCGGCCGGCACGCGTTCGAGTGCTACCGGCGCGGCGCGCGGGTCGTGGCCCTGGACCGCAACGGCGAGGAGATCCGCGAGGTCGCCAAGTGGTTCGCGGCGATGAAGGAGGCCGGGGAGGCACCCGCCGGGGCCACCGCCACCGCGATGGAGGGCGACGCCCTCGCCCTGCCCTTCCCCGACGAGTCGTTCGACGTCGTCATCATCTCCGAGGTGATGGAGCACATCCCGGACGACAAGGGCGTACTCGCCGAGATGGTACGGGTGTTGAAACCGGGCGGCCGGATCGCGGTCACCGTGCCCCGCTACGGCCCGGAGAAGATCTGCTGGGCCCTGTCCGACGCCTACCACGAGGTCGAGGGCGGACACATCCGCATCTACAAGGCCGACGAACTGCTGAGGAAGATGCGCGAGGCCGGTCTGAGACCGTACGGCACCCATCACGCGCACGCGCTGCACTCGCCGTACTGGTGGCTGAAGTGCGCGTTCGGCGTCGACAACGACAAGGCGCTGCCGGTGCGGGCGTACCACAAGCTGCTGGTCTGGGACATCATGAAGAAGCCGCTGGTCACGCGGGTGGCCGAGCAGGCGTTGAACCCGCTGATCGGCAAGAGCTTCGTGGTGTACGCGACCAAGCCGCACCTGCCGCGGCCGGCCGCGAGCGGCGAGGCGGCCGCCCCGTGACCACTCCCCGCACCGAACATCTGGTCCTGCCCGGCGTCCTCACCGCCGGGCAGGCCGCTGCGACCGTGCGCGGCATCCTCGCCGCACAGCGGGACGACGGGGCGATCCCGTGGTTCCGCGGCCACCACCTCGACCCGTGGGACCACGTCGAGGCGGCGATGGCGCTGGACGCGGCCGGAGAGCACGAGGCGGCCGAGCGGGCGTACCTCTGGCTGGCCCGGCATCAGCTGGGCGACGGCTCCTGGTACGCGGCCTACGCCGACGGGGCGTACGACGACGTCACCGACCGCGGGCGGGAGACGAACTTCGTCGCCTATGTCGCCGTCGGAGTGTGGCACCACTACCTGTCCACGGGCGATGACACGTTCCTGGACCGCATGTGGCCGGTGGTGTACGCGGCCGTCGAGTTCGTGCTGCGGCTGCAGCAGCCGGGCGGGCAGATCGGCTGGAAGCGCGAGGACGACGGCACGGACACGGCGGACGCGCTGCTGACCGGCTGCTCGTCGATCCATCACGCGCTGTGCTGTGCGCTGGCGATCGCGGAGCACCGTGAGGAGCCCCAGCCCGACTGGGAGCTGGCGGTGGGCGCGCTCAGACACGCGATCCGCAGGCACCCGGAGCGGTTCCTGGACAAGAGCCGCTACTCCATGGACTGGTACTACCCGGTGCTGGGCGGCGTGCTGACCGGAGAGGAGGCGAAGGCGCGGATCGAGGCGGACTGGGACCGCTTCGTGGTGCCCGGCCTCGGGGTGCGGTGCGTCGTGCCCAACCCGTGGGTGACGGGCGGCGAGTCGGCCGAACTCGCCCTGACCCTGTGGGCGGTGGGCGAGTCCGACCGCGCACTGGACATCCTGCAGTCCATCCAGCACCTGCGCGATCCGGAGAGCGGCCTGTACTGGACGGGCTACGTCTACGAGGACAAGGCCGTGTGGCCGGAGGAACTGACCACCTGGACCGCCGGGGCGCTCCTCCTCGCCGTCGCCGCGCTCGGCGGCCACGAGGCCACCTGCACGGTCTTCGCGGGCGACCGCCTGCCCCGGGGCCTGGACCCGGACTGCTGCGACTGACGGAGACGGGCCGCCGGCGCTGCCGCCGTCGGCGGCGGTGCGGACGGCCGGGGACGGCACGGCCGGCGAGGAGCCGGGGTTCCCCTCCGGCCCGATGGCGCACCGGATGTGTCGGAGGGGTCACGGAGCGACGCCCGAGGGGGGGTGGACGGCGCCCGTCATGCGTGCGGAGAGTGACGGGCGGACGCCCTCGGTGCACTGTTTCGGCAGGGACACCCGGGATCACCCGGATCAACGGAGTACTCACAGCACCGTTGTTTCTGGAGGAACCGTGCGTGTTCCGATACGACGCCTCGTCGTGGCCCTCACTCTCTGCTGCGCTCTGCTCGTCGGTACCTCCCCCGCGTGGGCCATGGGGCAGAACGCCACGCGGCCGGATCCGACCGTCACCATGGCGGCCCCCACGCCCACTCCCACGACTCCGGAGGAGAAGCAGAAGTTCGCCAAGACCCGCTTCGTGGCGAACGCGGCTCTCGCGGCCGGGGCCGTCTATCAGTGGATCTGGAAGCCGTACAAGGAAGGCAAGTTCAAGAAGGGCGCCAAGCACCGCAAGGTGACGCTCGTCAAGGCCGGCCTCGCGGGCGCGTTCGCGTACAACCGCCTCAAGGCGGCCGTGCGCAACGCCAAGGGCGACCCCACGCTCTCCAAGGCCATCGCCCCGGTCACCAAGAGCGTCGACGAGCTGAAGCAGCTGCCGTCCAAGCTCCGCAAGGGCGACGGCTCGGCGGTCAAGGACATCAACAACACCATCGACGAGGTCAAGAAAGCCGGGAAGAGCGCGGGCGCCGAGGTCAAGAACAAGGTGCCCTCCACCTCCGAGCTGTACCAGGGCGCCAAGTCCTAGACCTGCTCCCCTTCTCCGGCTTGTCCGGCACCGCCGGCCATGGCAACGGCCCCCCGCCCGAAGGAGCGAGGGGCCGTTGGACTGTCGGGGCGAGCCGGTCAGCCGCGCTGGATGTTGGAGGTGTCCTGCAGCACACCGCGGCGGCCGTCCTGCATCTCGGTCAGCAGGCCCTGGCCGCGCTGCTCCACGGCCAAGTACCACACGCCCGGCGACAGTTCGGCGATCGGCGCGGGGGAGCCGTCCTCCGCGAACAGCGGACGCGGTGCCGGCACGGCGAACCAGAACGGCGAGAAGGTCCCCGCCGACGGGTTCTGCTGGCCCTGCTGCGGCTGGGCGCCGCCGAACGGCTGAGGCTGCCCGCCGTACGACGGCTGCGGCTGGGCACCCGGGTAGCCGTAACCGCCCGCGGGCTGCGCGCCGTAGGGCTGCGGAGCGCCCGGCTTGGGGGCGGGGATCAGCGCCCCCTGGAGGGCGGGAACCAGCGGGGTGGCAACGGCCGCGGCGGCCATGAGCAGGGCCGCGATGAAGCCGAGGATCAGACCGGCACCCGCGTCGACCGAGCCGGGAATGTCCACCAGGTTCCAGAACAGGATCCACGCCGCGAGGACCGAGAACGCCGTTCCCACGGTGCCCAGGTCCAGGCCCGCCACCTTGCGGGGCTGCGGCAGACACCGGTTGACGACGATCAGCGCGGCACCGATGACCCCGCCCATGTAGAGGCCGAGGCCCGTACCCAGCCCGTCCCAGGCGGTGGTCTTCACGAAGTCCGTGTCGTACAGGCGGAGGAACGACGCGATGAAGAGCAACACCGCTGCTCCGATCACCACGCCATCGCCCCGAGTGAGGGAGCGGATGTTCACTTCAGGTCCTTCACAGGTCGTCTCGTCGTCAGTAGAGGCGTCGCTGTCACCATCTCGCCGTCAGGCCGCGGTGCGAAGCGCGGGGGGTGCCCTCAATGTACGGACGACATTATCGTCCGTATGCCCGGGCTGTCCGCAGGGACAAGCCCTCCGATCAGGACCCGCGCAGAAACCCCACGATTCCCTCAGAGATCCCCTCCGCCGCCTTCTGACGCCAATCACCGCTGGTCAGCAGCGCCGCGTCCTTGCTGTCGCGCATGTTGCCGCACTCGACGAACACCTTCGGAACCGTTGACAGATTGAGACCGCCCAGGTCCTTGCGTGTGACAAGACCGGTGCCGTTGCCGAGGTAGTTCGACGGTCCCTCACCCGTGGCGCGGACGAGGTTGCCCGCGATGCGCTCGCCGAGTTCCCGGGAGGCGGCGACGATCGGACGGGTGTCGGCGGCGCCGGCGTGCACGGCCCCCGGGAGGATCACATGGAAGCCGCGGTTGCCCGGCGCCGATCCGTCGGCGTGGAGGGAGACGGCGGCATCCGCGCGGGCGGCGTTGCCGATCCGGGCGCGCTCGTCCACGCACGGGCCCCAAGGCGGCGAGCCGTTGTCGTGGGTCAGCTTCACCGTGATGCCCTGCGCCTCGAGCAGCGCGCGCAGCCGATGGGCCAGATCCAGCGTGAACCGGGCCTCGGTGTAACCGTCGTTGGTGGACGTGCCGGTGGTGTCGCACTCCTTGAAGTGAGTGCCGACGTTCACCTTGCGGTTGATCTCGGCGGTGTGCCGGAAGTTGCCGGGATTGTGTCCCGGGTCGATGACGACGACCTTCCCCTTGAGCGGCCCAAAGGCGGCGGGTGCGGAGGTGGTGGGCGTCGAACTCGCCGACGCGCTCGGCTTCCTGTCGTCCCGGCCGGGGGAGCCGGAGGAGGGCGGCAGCGACTCCTCGGGCTGCGCGGGGCCGCCCGTGGCCGACGGCGGCGCGGCGGCCTGCCCCGAGTCCCCGCCCGAGGACCCCACGGCCTCGTACGCCACCCACCCCAGCAGCGCCCCGGGCACCAGCGCGGCGAGCGCGACGGTCAGCAGCCCGCGCCGGGGGCGGCGCGGACGCTCGGACTGCGGGGGACCGTAGACGGGGTCTGGGTAGGACACGACTGCGACTTTAACGGTGCCCGGAGGCGCTCGCCTCCGTTCGCCGCAGGACGCGCAACGAGCCGGTCACCGAGACCTCGGTGAACTCCCCCGACTCCAGGGCCCGGAGATAGATGCGGTACGGGGCCTGCCCGGTGAACTCGTCCACGGGGTCGGGGAACACGTCGTGGATGACCAGCAGGCCGCCCACGGCCACATGTGGCGCCCAGCCCGCGTAGTCGGCGCCGGCGTGCTCGTCGGTGTGGCCGCCGTCGATGAAGACCAGGCCGAGCGGGGAGTTCCACAGGGCGGCGATCTGCGGCGAGCGGCCGACGAGCGCCACCACGTGCTCCTCCAGCCCGGCCCGGTGCAGGGTGCGCCGGAAGGTGGGCAGCGTGTCCATCAGGCCGATCTCGGGGTCGACCGTCTCCGGGTCGTGGTACTCCCAGCCGGGCTGCTGTTCCTCGCTGCCGCGGTGGTGGTCCACGGTGAGCGCGGTGACCCCGGCACGCCGGGCCGCGTCGGCGAGCAGGAGGGTGGAACGCCCGCAGTACGTGCCGATCTCGAGCAACGGCAGCCCGAGCCGCCCGGCCTCCACGGCCGCCGCGTACAGCGCGAGCCCTTCGTCGACGGGCATGAACCCCTTCGCGGCCTCGAACGCGGCGAGGATCTCCGGCGGGGGTCCTCCCTGCTCGGATGCGGCCGGGAGCTTGGACGGGGGCACCGCGGGCATGAGGCGGGGTCCTTCCGGTTGGTGCGTGCGTTCCGGCGGCCATGCTGCCGCACGCCCTGCCGGCCGGGTGACAGGGGTGCGGTGACGTGGATCTCAGCCGGACGCGCACGGGCGCCGGGCGGGACGCCGTACCGCCGCCGATACCGGCGCGATACCGCCGTCGACACGGCCGCTGTACGGCCCGCCGTACGCCCGTCGGACGGCGTCGGCCGGGCGCGGGACCTGGGTCCGCGGACCGATCGGCACCCCGGCGAATATCCGATGCGAGGGGCACGGGCGGCTTGAGAGCATGGCACTCATGCTCGAAGCCGCTGACACCGCCCCGACCGTCCGCCGCCGCACCGCGTCGCCGCCCACCTGGCTCGTGGTGGCCCTCGCCTGCGCCGGACAGTTCCTCGTCGTGCTGGACGTGTCCGTCGTGAACGTGGCGCTGCCGTCGATGCGGGCCGGCCTCGCGCTGAGCGCCTCGGGACTGCAGTGGGTGGTGAACGCCTACGCCATCGCGTTCGCCGGCTTCATGCTGCTCGGCGGCCGGGCCGGGGACCTGTACGGGCGCAAGCGCATGTTCCTGCTGGGGCTCGGCCTGTTCACGCTGGCCTCGCTGGGCGGCGGCATGGCCCAGGAGGGGTGGCAGCTGCTGCTCGCGCGGGCCGTGCAGGGACTGGGCGCGGCCGTACTGGCGCCCTCCACCCTGACGCTGCTGACCGCCGCCGTGCCCGAGGGGGCGGCCCGGGCCCGGGCCATAGCCACCTGGTCGGCGGTCGGCGCGGGCGGCGGAGCGGCGGGCGGCCTGGTCGGCGGAGTCCTGGTGCAGGGGCTGTCGTGGCGGTGGGTGCTGCTGATCAACGTGCCCATCGGTGCGGTGGTGCTCGCCGGAGCCGTGCGGTGGCTGGTGGAGAGCCGGGCCGGGGACGGGCGCCGGCTGGATCTGCCCGGAGCGGTGCTGGTGACGGCGGGGCTGGCGGTCCTGGCGTACGGGATCTCGCAGACCGAGGCGGAGGGCTGGACGGCCACGGCCACGCTGGTGCCCCTGCTCGCCGGGCTCGTGCTCATCGGGCTCTTCCTCGCCGTCGAGGCGCGCACGGCCGCCCCGCTGATGCCGCTCGCGCTGCTGCGGGTGCGCTCGGTGGCGTCCGCGAACGTGGCGATGTTCCTCTCCGGCGCGGCGATGTTCTGCATGTGGTTCTTCATGACCCTGTACGCGCAGAACGTCCTCGGCTACTCGCCGCTGGCCGCCGGACTCGCCCTGGTCCCCAGTTCGCTGGCGGTGGTCGTCGGCTCCAAGGTGGCGCCGCGCCTGATGCGGGCGGCGGGGGAGCGCAATGTCGCCGTGCTGGGCACGCTGGTGGCGGTCGCCGGGTTCGCCTGGCAGTCGACGATGCGGGCGGACGGCACCTATCTCACGGACATCATGTTCCCCGGGATCCTGATGATGCTGGGCGCGGGAGTGGCGGGCACCCCGCTCGCCGCGCTGGCCACCTCCGGGGCGGCGCCCGAGGACGCCGGGCTGGTGTCCGGGCTCATCAACACCTCCCGCACCATGGGCGGTTCCCTGGGCCTCGCGGTCATGTCGACCGTCGCGGCGGCCCGCACGGGGGACCGGAACACTCCGGTGGCCCTGACGGAGGGGTACGCGGCGGTCTTCCTCACCGGTACGGCCGTGCTGCTCTTCGGGGCGCTGCTGATGCTGGTGTGGCTGCCGCGCTCCGCGGAAAAAGTCTCCTAGGCACGGCGTGATTCGCCGCCCAGGAGGCCTGTGACGCGGGGCCGGGCGGGATTTCCGTCCGGCCCCGGTGCGATCCCCTTCCGGCGCCCGCGGCAGCCCCGCACACACCCGGACAGCACGCCCCGCACGACCGCACCCACCCCAACTGACCTGGGCTTTCAGGCTGTTCGGCGCTACGGTCGCGGTACTGGGAGCGGGCCCTGGACGGGCCCGGGAGAGGGGACCCGCATGGACCGGGACATCCGCACCGTGGACGACGTGCTCCGGCTACTGGACGGGCTGTTCGCACCGGACGCCGACCGCTGGACGGGCGATGCGGCCGGCTGGTGGGACGGGTTCTACGCCGACCGGTCGCGGCCGGTGCCCTTCTTCGTGGCCAAGCCGGACGAGAACCTCGCCGAGTGGGTGGAGCGGGGGATCGTCACCGGGCGCCGGGCACTGGATCTGGGGTGCGGGCCGGGGCGCAACGCCCTGTATCTCGCCGCGCGGGGGTTCGAGGTGGACGCGGTCGATCTGTCGGCCGAGGCCATCGCCTGGGGACGGGAGCGGGCCCGGACGGCGGGGGCCGATGTGCGGTTCGTGCACGGGGACGCCTTCGGGGAGGCCGGCGCGCGGCTCACCGGCCCCTACGACCTCGTCCATGACTCCGGGTGCTTCCACCATCTGCCGCCGCACCGCCGGATCAGCTATCTGGCCCTGGTGGAGAGGGTCCTGGCCCCCGGCGGTCATCTGGTGCTGACCTGTTTCGCGGCCGGGAGCATGGGATGCGAGCTGTCCGACGCCGAGCTGTACCGCGACGGCCGTCTGCACGGCGGGCTCGCCTACACGCCCGGGTCGCTGCGGCGGATCTTCGCGGAGCTGACGGAGGTGGAGCTGCGGCGGATGCGGGACGAGCCGGAGGAGTCGCCGTACTTCGGGAAGGCGTTCCTGTGGGCGGGGCTGTTCCGGCGGGAGGCGGCGGTGCGGCCGGGCGGCAAGGGGAAGGACGCGGCGGTGCCGGCCGGCGCGGCCGTCGCATCCGTCCGGGAGCCGGGCGGGGACGGGGCCGTTCGCCGCTCCAAGTGCCGTCAGGCGGCCGCTTCGGTGCCCTCGGCCGGCTTGCGGTGCCGGCCGCTGGGCGGGGCCTCGACGTCGTGGGAGGAGGCCGGGCCGCGGTGCCTGCCGCGGCCGGGGGCCGGCTGGTCTCCCTGGCCCGCGGTCTCGAGCGGCTGGGTCGTGCTGACGTCGCTCATCGGAAGAAATTCACCCCGTCAACCATGATCTTTTGTACGGCCGGGCGAGTGTAACCAGCGCACCGGGGGGCGAATTCAGACAGTGCGTCAACCGGCACTATTTCGTTACAAGCTGCCCCAGAGGTGCTTGTTGCAGGGGAACGGGACGGGGAGCGAAGTGGGCCGGAAGGCCTGATTCCGTTGCGGCTGCCTTCTGTTCGGGAACGGGGGCGGGGCCGGGGGAGGGAGCGGGGTCGAGGTAGGGATGGGCGTAGGCGTAGGGCTGCGGATGATGTGCGGCTTGTGGTTCGCCGTGCGGTCCGGGAGACGACGCGGGGTCGGGGCACGGCCCAAATCCCTGACCCCGGTCCCACGCCCCGGGCGCGGCCGGGTGAGGGGCGCCGGCCGGAGCCGGGGCCGTCCACCGTGCCAGCCCGCACGGCACCGCCCCGGTGGCGCACGGCAGTTGGAGCACACCGTCGCCCGTCCACAGCCCCGCCCCGGTCAACCACCCCTCGGGCGCCGGAAGATGGCACACCCAGCCCTCCGCGGGCCGCCATACGCCGACCCAGCTGCCGTAGGCGCCGTCGCAGCGCAGCGCCACCGCGCAGTGCTCCGGGGTGAGCGCCTGCCCCGGCTGGATCGCGAACGGCGTCACCACGCAGTCGGGCAGCATCAGGCACTCCGGAAAGCGCACCGGCAGCGTGCTGCCGAGGATGCCCCAGCCCAGCCGCTCCCGGCCGGGCGAGGGCGCGTCCGAGCGGATCAGCAGCAGCCCGCTGTCGGGGTCGGCGAGCAGCAGCCGGTCGTTGCTGTCGGCCGCGATCTGCAGCAGTGGGGACATCTCGCCGCCGCGTTCGAGGTCCACCACGACCGTCTTGGTGCGTCCGCCGGCCCGCCGGTCCAGGGCGAGCAGCCGTCCGGTGCGGTCCAGCCAGACCCCGCCCGAACAGCGGCCCGGCACCTCGGCCAGCTGCTCGGGTCCGTGGGCGCCGCCCGCCACCAGCCACACCGCCGTGGAGCGCGGGCCCGCGGCGAGCGCGTACGCCCGCCTGCCCCCCGGTGCCGGGGGCAGCAGCCGCAGCCGGGCGTCCTTCGCGCACTCGAGGGCGCCGAGCGGCAGTTCGCCGGTGCCGGGGCCGGTCGGATACAGCAGCGAGAAGGCGTGCCGGCCGGCCATCGGCCGCCGGATGAGGACCCGGCCGTCGCCCATCGGCTGCACTTCCGTGCCGGGCTCCTCGGACCGGCTGCCGGGCAGCGGGACCGCGTACGGCTCGGGGCCGTCCAGCGTCCACCGCTCGGGATACCAGGAGTCACCGCTGCGGGCGAGCCGGGCGGCGTAGGCGCCGTCCGCCGTGATCGTGCAGCCCGCCCGCGGAACACCGTCGTCCTCGCCGGCCGCCGAAGGCTCGACAACACAGGCCGTCATTTTTCGGTCACCTCCTGTGAGGACGGTAGTTTTCGTGCGCACAGGGGGCGGACCGGCGGGCGGCGGCTTCACACATACGGGTGGCCCAGGAACGATTCGCCTGAGAAACCGGGGCCGGTCGTGCCTGTCCGGGAACCGGGTCCGCGGTGCTCGGCGGGCGCGGCCTCGCACGGGGGGGCGACGGCAGCGGTGCAGCCACGGCGAACACCCAGGTAGCCTTGCACTCGTGCCCCTTCTGTCTGACGTCATCGCCGAGCTGGAGAACCTGTGGCCCGCCGGGCGGGCCGAGTCCTGGGACGCGGTCGGCACCGTCGTGGGCGACCCCGACCAGGAGGTCGGCCGGGTGCTGTTCGCGGTCGACCCGGTGCAGGAGATCGCCGACGAGGCGGTGAAGCTGGGCGCCGACCTGCTGGTCACGCACCATCCGCTGTATCTGCGCGGTACGACGACCGTGGCGGCCTCCACCTTCAAGGGCCGTGTGGTGCACACCCTCATCAAGAACGACATCGCCCTGCACGTGGCCCACACCAACGCCGACACCGCCGACCCGGGGGTCTCCGACGCACTGGCCGGGGCCCTGGACCTGCGGGTCGTACGCCCCCTGGTGCCGGACCCCACCGACCCCGCCGGCCGCCGGGGCCTGGGCCGGGTCTGCGAGCTGGACCACCCGCTGACCGTGCGCGAGCTGGCCGCCCGCGCCGCCGAGCGGCTGCCCGCCACCGCGCAGGGCATCCGGGTGGCCGGCGACCCCGAGGCACAGGTCCGCACGGTCGCCGTCAGCGGCGGCTCCGGCGACAGCCTCTTCGAGGCCGTACGGGCCGCCGGGGTCGACGCCTTCCTCACCGCGGACCTGCGTCACCACCCGGCGTCGGAGTTCACGGCGGACCGCTCCCGCGGTCCGGTCGCGCTGCTCGACGCGGCGCACTGGGCCACCGAGTGGCCCTGGTGCGAGCTGGCCGCCGCCCAGCTCGACGAGATCTCCGACCGGCACGGATGGGGCCTTCGCGTCCATGTCTCCACGACGGTCACCGACCCGTGGACCGCCCACGCGGCGTCCGTCCGCCCGTCGCCCGCCGTCCCCCCTCCGGGGAGCGCCACACGCGCCCCCTCTGCCACCGACTGACAGGAGCCCCCAACTGAACGCCGCGCCCGCCGACCAGATCCGACTCCTCGACGTCCAGGCTCTCGACGTCCGCCTGCAGCAGCTCGCGCACAAGCGGAAGTCCCTGCCGGAGCACGCCGAGATCGAGTCGCTGTCCAAGGACCTCGCACAGCTGCGCGCCCTGCTCGTGGCCGCGCAGACGGAGGAGAGCGACTGCGCCCGCGAGCAGGCCAAGGCCGAACAGGACGTGGACCAGGTGCGCAAGCGTGCCGAGCGCGACCAGCAGCGCCTGGACTCCGGAGCGGTCACCTCGCCGAAGGACCTCTCCAACCTCCAGCACGAGATCGCCTCGCTCGCCAAGCGGCAGGGCGACCTCGAGGACATCGTCCTGGAGGTCATGGAGCGCCGTGAGGCCGCACAGGAACGCGTCAAGGAGCTGACCGAGCGCGTCGCCTCCGTCCAGGCCAAGGCCGACGACGCCACCGCGCGCCGGGACGCGGCCCTGGAGGAGATCGACAAGGAGGTGGCCTCCGTGACCAAGGAGCGCGAGGTCATCGCCGCCGCCGTCCCGGCGGACCTGCTGAAGTTCTACGACAAGCTGCGCGAGCAGTACGGCGGCATCGGCGCGGCCAAGCTGCACCAGCGCACCTGCCAGGGCTGCCGCCAGGAGCTCGCCATCACCGAGCTGAACGACATCCGCGCGGCGGCCCCCGACAGGGTCGTGCGCTGCGAGAACTGCCGCCGCATCCTGGTGCGCACCGCCGAGTCCGGTCTGTAGGGGGCGGTGGGCGTGCAGGAGACCGTCCGGGAGTCCGGCCGGGAGCTCGTCGTCGAGGCGGACGGCGGCTCGCGGGGCAATCCGGGTCCCGCGGGCTACGGCGCGGTGGTGCTCGACGCGGCGACGGGGGAGCCCCTGTCCGAGACCGCGGAGTACCTGGGGGTCGCCACCAACAACGTCGCCGAGTACCGCGGTCTCCTGGCCGGTCTGCGCGCCGCGCACGCACTGGACCCCTCGGCGAGGGTCCGGGTCCGCATGGACTCCAAGCTGGTGATCGAGCAGATGTCGGGCCGCTGGAAGATCAAGCACCCGGATCTGAAGCCGCTGGCGGCCCAGGCGGCCGGGGTGTTCCCGCCCGGGCGGGTGACCTACGAGTGGGTCCCGCGGGAGCGGAACAAGCACGCCGACCGCCTGGCCAACGAGGCGATGGACGCGGGAGTGCGGGGAGAGCAGGGGCCGGCCCCGGCGTCCGCGACGGCACCGGACACACCGGACGCACCGGCGCAGGCCGCGCCGGCACGGACCACGCCGGCACGGACCACGGCGCCGGACGCGGCCGCGCGGGCCGACGCCGACGTCCGTGCCGCGCGGACCGTCGCCACCCCCGGCTGGGGGCCCGCCGACCTCGGCCCTCCCGCCACCTTCGTGCTGCTGCGGCACGGGGAGACGCCACTGACACCGCAGAAGCGTTTCTCGGGCAGCGGCGGCACCGATCCGTCGCTGTCCGGGATCGGCCGGGAACAGGCCGAGCGGGTCGCCGCGGCGCTCGCCCGGCGCGGCACGATCCAGGCCGTCGTGACCTCCCCCCTCGCCCGTGCCCGCGAGACCGCCGGGATCGTCGCCGCCCGCCTCGGCCTCGACGTGGCCGTGGAGGAGGGACTGCGCGAGACCGACTTCGGCGCCTGGGAGGGGCTCACCTTCGGCGAGGTGCGCGAGCGCTACCCCGACGACCTGAACGCCTGGCTGGCCTCCGCCGAGGCCGCACCCACCGGCGGCGGCGAGAGCTTCGCGGCGACCGCCCGCCGGATCGCCGCCGCCCGCGACAAGCTGATCGCGGCCCACACGGGCCGCACGGTCCTGCTGGTCACCCACGTCACCCCGATCAAGACGCTCATTCAGCTGGCCCTCGGCGCCCCGCCGCAGTCCCTGTTCCGCATGGAGGTGGCGGCGGCGTCGCTGTCGGCGGTGGCGTACTACGCGGACGGCAACGCGAGCGTCCGTCTGTTCAACGACACGTCCCATCTGCGCTGAGCGCCGCCGCCGCACGGGCCAGCCGCTCGATCCGCGCCCAGTCCCGGGCGGCCACCGCGTCCGCGGGAACCATCCAACTGCCGCCGACACAGCCGACGTTGGGCAGCGCCAGATATCCGGGCGCGCTGTCGGGCCCGATGCCGCCGGTGGGGCAGAAACGGGCCTGGGGGAAAGGGCCGTACAGCGCCCTCAGATACGCGGTGCCGCCCGCCGCCCGCGCCGGGAAGAACTTCATCTCCCGCACCCCGCGCTCCAGCAGCGCCATGACCTCACAGGCCGTGGACACCCCGGGCAGGAACGGCACCCCGGACGCCCGCATGGCCTCCAGCAGCGCACCGGTCCAGCCGGGACTCACCAGGAACCGCGCCCCGGCCGCCACACTCTCCGCCGCCTGCGCCGGCGTGAGGACCGTACCGGCCCCCACCACCGCGTCCGGCACCTCCTCGGCGACGGCCCGGATCGCGGCCGGCGCGGCCGGTGTCCGCAGCGTCACCTCGATCGCGGGCAGTCCCCCGGCCACCAGGGCCCGCGCCAGCGGTACGGCGTCGGCGGCGTCCTCGACGACCAGGACGGGCACGACGGGGGCGAGGTCCAGCACGGAGCCGGCCGGCAGGGGGGAGGGCATGGCGTCATCGTGCCCAGGGCGAGTGCAGCGCGCAATGCACGTTGCACACACTGCAACGCGCTTTCGCCGGTTCCTCAGTGGTCAGTGGACCTCCGTCACCAGGACGTCCAGCGTCCACGGCTTCCCCGCCTTCGCGGGCGGCTCGGCCTCCACCACATGCCCGAGGTCCCGCAGCGCCTCCACCAGCTCGGCCGGGTCCTTCGGCGCGGCCCCGTCGGTCAGCAGACTGCGCACGATCCGCCCCTTGGTCGCCTTGTTGAAATGACTGACGACCTTCCGGGTCGGCGCGTGCAGCACCCGCACGGTCGCCGTCCGCCCGGCGACCTCCCCCTTCGGCCGCCAGGCGGCGGCGTAGGCGGCGGACCGCAGGTCCAGCACCGGCCCGTCCCCGGCCACCTCGGGCAGAACGGAGGCCAACGGCGCACGCCAGTGCGCCGACAGGGCTCCCAGACCCGGCAGCTTCACCCCCATCGAGCACCGGTACGGCGGAATCCGGTCGGTCACCCGCACCGCGCCCCACAGCCCCGAGAAGATCAGCAGCGAGGACGCGGCGCGCCGCCGGGCGGCGGCGTCGAGGGAGGCCAGGTCCAGGGCGTCGTAGAGCACCCCGGTGTAGATCTCCCCGGCGGGCCGTGTCCCGGCCGTGCGCAGGCCGGCGTTCTTGGCGACCTCGCCGCGCAGCCCCTCGCTCAGCCCCAGCACCTCGCGGGCCTTGTCCTCGTCCCCGGAGCACAGCTCCACCAGCTCGGTGAGCACGGCCTCCCGGGCGGCGGTCAGCCCCGGCAGCGACAGCGACTCGGGCCGCACGGGAGCACCGTGGCCGGAAGCGGCCTTGCCCTCGGACGGCGGCAGCAGGACGAGCACACGTACTCCTTCGGTGGTCGGGTCCGGTGTTCGGGACGGTTCCGCCGCAAGCGTACGGCGCCCGCCCCTCAGGCCCGCGCGGTGCACTCCCCGGCTGCCGTCAGGGCCCGGACCAGGGCATCGGGGTCGTCGGCGTTGAAGCGGACGACACGCACCGTCCGGCGGCGGCCGAAGAAGGTGACATGGGTGACCGGCTCGGTGAGTTCGAGCGTGACGGTCGTCTGCGCGCCCACGGCGACATCGAGCTCGCCGTCGGCCCGCTCGTGGGAGGTGCGCAGCTCGCGGCGGACGGAGGCGATCCGCTCCAGCGGTATCCGCAGATCGACGTGGACGGCCCGGCGGATCCGCAGGGCACCGGCCTCCAGGACGTGCGGGCGCACGACGGAGGCGGCGTGCAGGGCGACGACGATGACGACGGTGTACACGTCCAGGACGAGCACCACCGCGTGCACGACCGGCCAGTTGCGCAGCAGCACGGACATCATCACCGTCTCGACCAGGCAGACGAACCCGAACCCGAGCAGCAGCGGGCCCTGCGCCCGCGCGTACCCGAAGGCCGTCCCGCCTCGGACGCCATGGGTCCGCCGTGCCAGCCACAGCACCAGACTCACCAGGAGCCTCAGCTCGTGCCGGGCGAGAATCCAGGGGATGCCGAGAGCTTTCACGACCGCCCTCACGACTGCTCCCCTTCGGTGACGATCCGCAGCGTCCGGCGGATCGCCTCCGCCTGGGCCGGGGCGAAGTCGGCGTAGAAGGCCCGCAGGAAGCTGTTGTCCTGGTCGATGCTCACGCCCTCGGGCAGCAGGCCGACGGGCAGGCACGCGGCAAGGGCGTGGGCGGCCTCGTCCACCCGCGGATCGTCCGGGCCGGCGTCGGCGAGCGCGTCGAGCAGGGCGTACGCGTGGAGCGCCTGCTCCTTGGCACCCGGCGCGCTCAGCGCACCGCTGAGCAGCTCCGTGAACCGCTTCCGCTCCTCCGGCGACGCCGCGGTCTCGATCAGCGCGAGCACCTCCCGGTCCTTGGCCGCCATGGGGGAGTCGGTGACCTGGGACATCTCCCGGAACAGCGCGGCCAGCTCCGGGGAGAGAGGGCCCTCGGCGCTCGGCCCGCCCTCCGTCTCCAGCAGCGTCCGCAGCCGCGCCCGCCGGTCCCGGATCGCCGCCTCCTGCCGCGCCAGGTCCTCGTCCAGCTCCGTCAGCACCTCGACGAGGTCCTTCCCGGCGTCGTCCGCGAGCACGTCCCGCACCTCGGCCAGCCCCAGCCCCAGCTCGGTCAGCCGCCTGATCCGGGCCAGCACGACCGCGTGCCGCAGCGTGTAGTCCCGGTACCCGTTCGCCCGCCGCTCCGGCTCCGGCAGCAGCCCCAGGTGGTGGTAGTGCCGCACGGCCCGCGTGGTGACGCCGACGGCCGCGGCGAGTTCTCCTATCCGCATGGGGACCAGTACAGACGTTGACGTTGCGTAAAGGTCAAGGAGCAGGTCTGATGCCTGACGGGGATCGCGATCGTGTGCCACGATCGAGGGAGCGGTTCCCGATCTCATGGACAGGTGATCCTGGGATGCCCGAGTCTGGCGAGCGACCGAAGGAGGGGCGTGACATGACTGCTGTGGCTCATGAGCCCATCACGCCGGCTGAGGGCCTGCTGGAGATCTTCCTGTCCCTCGACACCCCGGAGGGGTTCCGGGCCGAACTGATCGAGGGGGAGATCGTCGTGACACCGCCGCCGGACGGGGACCACGAGGACTACATCGAGTTGATCGTGAACCAGGTGTACGAGCGGTCTCGCACCAGCATGCAGTTTTCCGGGAACAAGGGCCTGCGGCTGAAGAGCGGAGGCGGATGTCCGAAGGATCATGTGATTCCGGACGGCACCTTCGCCCCCAGGGCCCTGCGCCTCTACCGAGGCGCCGGCCCCTGGATGCCCTGCGACGGCGTGGCCATGGTGCTCGAGGTGACGTCGACCAAGCCCAGGACTGGCCGCGAGGCCAAACGCCGCTGCTACGCCCGTGCGGGTATCCCCCTCCACCTGCTCGTCGACCGGGAAGCCTCATCCGTCACGCTGTTCAGCGAGCCGGAGAACGACGACTACCTGGAGCTTTGCACGCGCCCGTTCGGCAAGTCCCTCACACTCCCCGAACCCTTCTCCTTCGACCTGGAGACGGCGGACTTCCTCTGACCGAATGACCGGACCGAAGCGCAGACGGGACCGACCGGTGTGCCCGGTACCATGGTCCATACGGCAGACGAGCCGGGCGGACGGCCGCGGGAAGCCCTTCCGGGGGCTTTCCGAGGAACGTCCGGGCTCCACAGGGCAGGGTGGTGGCTAACAGCCACCCGGGGTGACCCGCGGGACAGTGCCACAGAAAGCAGACCGCCGGGAGCTTCGGCCCCCGGTAAGGGTGAAACGGTGGTGTAAGAGACCACCAGTGCCCAGGGCGACCTGGGCAGCTAGGTAAACCCCACCCGGAGCAAGGTCAAGAGGAGACACTCCGGTGTCTCTGCGCGGACGCTTGAGGGCTGCCCGTCCGATGTCCGCGGGTGGACCGCATGAGGCCGGCGGCAACGTCGGTCCCAGATGGATGGCCGTCGCCCCGGGCTCCGCGAGGAACCCGGGGAACAGAACCCGGCGTACAGCCCGGCTCGTCTGCCGCTGCCTGCGGCTTTGCCATGGAAAGGGCCTCTGACCCGCAGCGGAGGCTCTTTCGGTCTTTCGAGGGCTTGCCGCGTCAGGCGGCGGAAAGTCCCTGGGAAGTCCCACGGACAGCGCCGACCGGATCCGCACCTCCACATCACCGACCGGTTCCGCGGCGCCGAGGCCGGGGCAGTCCGGGTGCCGGAGCGTCGCGTCGCACCCGGTCGAGGCCGGGGCTCGGCGGATGGGCATGGCCCCTGAAGAGGCAGTCCACCCGGTGCCTCCGGAGGCCGTCGCGGAGATCATCAGGGAGACGGCGGGCGGAGAGGAACACGGCGCCGGAGAAGGGTTTCAGCTTGTGGTCCCGCGAGGTGCCCTGGTGTGCCGGAGACACTGACGGGACAAGCCATGAAGATCCGGGCCTCGGCCCCACCCACGCGAGCGGTAAAACCGTGCCTCGGGGTGTCTCACCCTCGATGCGGTGCAGGGCCTCTATGGAGAGCAGCTGGTCGATGGCGTGGTCCACTTCTTCCTGCGGCACTCCGAGAGCGGTGCGGAGGCGGTCCCGGGTCAGGGGATGACGCTGGAGGGCTTCCCGGTAGGCGCGTTTCACGGTGGGTGACATCCGTGACGAGGGTGATTCGTCCGACGTGTTCTGTTTCCCCCATTCGTTCTTCCTTCACGTTCAGGCGATGCCTATACATGATCCATTGGGGCGATGGCGTGGGGCGGACCTTGTCGCGAGGATCAGTTGTGGGCCATGCGGTGCCGAACAGGCATACGACCGGCGGCTGACACTTCACACACGGGGGGGAGAACGTGATTCACGCACGGGGGGAGAACATGAACGGGATCAAGCACTGGACGCTCCTGCGGCCCTGGGCGAACTCGTCACCAACGCCGGGATACGAGGCAGTCGCACCGACTGGAACGCATGGCATCGGCTGGTGACGCCATGGGAGTTCGAGCGCTACGCCGAGTCGGAGTGACAGACGCACCGCGGGTGAACGCACATCAGGGGATTTAATGCACACCATCGTCGAATCCACCCACGGCGCGGTGCCCGTGCCGTCGCCGGACCATGAGTGGACCGTACTGTTCTTCATCACCGAACCCGGCATAGGCGAGCGCCTGCCGCACCTGGCGGGCTGCACCACCGGACTGTGCACGGTGCGCGACGAGGCCGCGGCCTTCGCCAGGGCGAACGCCCGGGTACTCGGCGTCAGCGCGCACCCACCGGGGCATCTGCGTGCGTTCGCCGAGAGTCATGACCTGGGGTACCCGCTGGCCGGTGACCCGGACCTGGCCCTCGGCCGGGCACTGGGTGTGCCGGAGGTGCGAGCGGGGGAACGCACTCTGTTCGACCGTGCCGTCGTGGTGCTCGACTCAAGTGGCCGCGTACGAGCGCTGATCCATCCGGTGACGGACCCCGGACAACACGCTGCCCTGGCCCTGGAGCATCTGGACAGGCTGCGTGGACACGGCTGAGTCGCCCAGGCCCGGCCGGCCGGAAGCTCGTGGACCGTGCCCGCAGGATGCTTCCGGAGCCCGGGCGCCGTGCGCGCTGGCCCTGTCCACGTTTGCCGGCCAGACGGGCAGCGGTCTTCTGCTGCCTGTCGGCGCTGTGTTCTTCACGCAGTCCGTGGGGCTTGCCCCGTCCCAGGCCGGTGCCGGACTCGCCTCGGCGGGGCGGCCCGGCTCAGCGGGTACGTCGCCCTGCTGCGCGACCCGGCCCCCAGCACGGACAGTGACGGGAACCTGACCGAACGGAGAGTGCGACGGCACTCCTTTTGACGAGTTATCGCACCCGGCCGTCTGGCCTACCTTCTGCGGTGCAGCAGAGCAGACGGAAGTGACGACGGCAGAGCCGACGCGCCGATGCCCTCGTGGGTCCACCGGCGGGGGAAGCGGCGGGGGTGCGAGGACATGAGTGGTCACGCGGGTGGCGGCACACAGCGTCCGGCGTACGCGGTCGACCGGCCTCCGGCCGACAGCGTCCGCAGAGTTCAGCTCTCCTGTCAGCTGCTCGCCCGCAACCAGGGCGAGTTCATCGAGAGCTTCTACGAGGCCATGGCCGGTCTCGTGCCCCAGATGCGGGAGCTGGCACCGCAGGCGGGCCGGCCGGTGTGCAACAGGCTGGCCCAGTCGGTGCTGTGGGCCGCGATGACCCAGGACGCCCCGGACACCGTCGAAGCGACCCTGCGCCGCGTCGGCGGGGGGATCCAGCAGCAGGGCTTCGACGAAAGCTGGTACCGGTCGTTCGGCGCGGCCCTCCTCGAAACGGTGCGTCGGATACACAAGGGCGACTGGGGTTCCCGGCTCAGTTCCGACTGGATCGCGTTCTACACATGGCTCAGCGCACACCTCCGGCTGGGCGCCGATGCCGCCCGGCGGCAGCCGGATCACCGGCGACCGTGGCCGGATCACGGTCAGTGGCACCCGCATCGCGATGCGCGGCAGGACGACGGCTTTGCTCCGGCCGCCGGACAGGGCACCGTGACCGACTGGCCGCCCGGAGAGCCGCTCAGCGTGATCCTCGCCCTGCTGCGCACCCGCTACTTCCCCGATGACGAGCGCGGACTCGCGGTGATCTGCACCCGGGTGGCCCTGCGTCTCGGCGTCGACCTGCGCGCCCCCCGCCCGGACCAGCAGAAGGATCCGGCAGTGGTCTCCAGGGTGCTGGACGTCCTGCTGGTGCTGGGTTTCTCGTTGCTGCCCTCGCCGCACGACCTGCTCCCCCGGCCACCGCACCCGGAGGACAGCGGCGCGCAGCCGGCCGACGGCGAACAAGTGGCCGTCGCCGGTTTTCGGCAGTTCTTCCGACGTTTCCTCACCAAGGCGGACCGCTGATGCCGTTCACCCATGCCGTTCCCGCCGCCGTCACCGGCGTCGCTCGCGCCCATGTCACCGGACCGGCTCCGCAGGCGGTCGCCCGGCTGCTCACGGCGCTCGACCGTGAGCTGTCGGGACGCCGGCCGGTCGCGGTGATGTACTTCGCCTCCAGCGCGTACGACCCCGCCGATGTCGCGCCCGTCATCAGCGCGCACTTTCCCCGGGCCGCCGTCATCGGCTGCTCCACCGCCGGGGAGTTCACCGATCTGCACAACGGGACCGGTGGCATCACGGCCGTGGCTCTGCCGGACAGTGTGATCACCCACGCGGCGGCGGCGCTGGGCGAGCTGGACGGCGATGCGGGGTACGGCACCATGGCCGCCGTTCAGGAACTGGAGGACACCCTCCACATCCAGCTCCGCCACCTCGATCCGGCCCATCACCTCGGCTTCGCTCTGATAGACGGCCTGCACGGCTCCGAGGAGCAGGTCAACGACATGCTGGGGAACGCGGCACCGCTGCTGGACTTCGTCGGCGGTTCCGCCGGGGACGACTTCGCCTTCCAGGGCACCTGGACCGCTGTGGGCAGCAAGGTGAGCCACCACGGGGCGGCGCTCATGGTGTGCCGGACCGCCGTCCCGTTCCGGGTGGTCAAGTCCTGCTCGTTCACCCCGACCGGGAAGGTGCTGCGGATCACGCGGGCGCGGGTCTCGTCCCGGACCGTCCTCGAGATCGACGGGCGGCCGGCCGCGGAGGCGTACGCGGAGGCCCTGGGCGTGAGCGTCGACGCGCTCGACGTCGGCGCCTGGATGGAGTATCCGGTGGGCCTGATGATCGACGGCCGGCCGTGGATCCGCAGCCCCCAGTCGGTGACGCCGGACGGCGGCCTGCGCTTCTTCGCCGAGATCATGCCGGGGATGGAGGTCGAGGTGATGAGGTCCGGTGACCTCATCGCGGAGACCGCTGCCGCCCTGCGCCGGGCCCGTGCCGAACTCGGAGGCCGGGCCTCGGGCAGCGTGCTCTTCAACTGCTGCCTGCGCCGGCTGGAGATGGACGCCAAGAACCTCTCCTCGGCCTTCGTGGCGGCCCTGGGCGGTGTCCCGTCGGCGGGGTTCCACACCTACGGCGAGAGCTGGCTCGGCCACGTCAACCAGACCCTCACCGGTGTCGTCTTCGGGACGCGGGCCTCCCGCGCCACGTACTGACTCCGGCACCCGAACCGGACCGCCGCTGAGACCTCCGCGGCACCGTCGGTCTCCGCCTTCGTGAGGAGCGTCCGCGGGATTGGACCGGCGGGGACCTGCAGGGCGGCCGTCCACGGCAGGAAGGTCACAGCTTCAGCCGACGCACCGCATGGAGTACGTCGCCCCCTCGGGCCGGTCGCCAAGGGGCGCCGGCCTGGTGTCCCTCGGTCCCGTTCCAGGGCCGAGCGGCCCAGGCGCCGGGGCCGACACGCCCAAGCCTGGAATATAAGGAAAGGCTTACCTTTCTTGCGTTCTTGGTGCGGGCGCAGGAGAGGCAGATGGGCGGCGTCGAACAGAAAGAAAAGGCGGGTGCCCGGTCGGTCACCGTCGTCGGGGCTGGGGCGTGTGCTCTTGCCGATCTGGAGCCCGGTGCGCGCGCCGCGGTGACCGAGGTGGTGGCCGGCGGGGCGCCGGCCGTGGCCCGCCGGCTGGCCGATCTCGGGTTCGTCCCCGGTGCGGTGGTGGAGGTGGTGCGCCGGGCGCCGCTGCGTGACCCGGTCGTCTACCGGGTCAAGGATTACGAGGTGTGCCTGCGCCGGGCGCAGTCCGCGTGTGTGCGGGTCGTGGAGGCGAAGCGGTGAGCGCGGGCTGCCACGACGCCGCCTCGGGTGCGGAGACGACCCTGGCCGCGGTGCCGCGGATCGCCCTGGTCGGCAGCCCCAACGCGGGCAAGACCAGCGTCTTCAACGGCCTGACGGGCCTGCGCGCCAAGACCGGCAACTATCCCGGGGTGACCGTGTCCCGGTTCGTCGGGGTCTGCCGGACGGGCGGGCAGAAGTACGTGATCGAGGATCTGCCGGGCACGTACGGCCTGGAGCCGGTCAGTCCGGACGAGCGGATCGCGGTCGATGTGCTGGACGGCCGGCTGGAGGGGGTGCGGCGGCCGGACGCGGTGCTGATCGTGGTGGACGCCACCACGCTGCGGAGATCACTCGGATTCGTCGCCGAGGTCCTGGCCCGTGGGCTGCCGGCCTGTGTGGTGGTGACGTTCACCGATGAACTGGCCCGCCGGCAGGGCCGCCTGGACGTCGGCGCGCTGGGCCAGGCGCTCGGCGTGCCGACCGTGGCGGTGGTCGGCCACCGGGGGTACGGCATCGCGCGGTTGCGCGAGCAGCTCGCCCTGTGGCGTACCTGGCCGGCCCCGGCCGTGACGCCGCCCACCGACCCGGCCGAGCGGGACGCCTGGGCGACGTCGGTGCTGGCCTTCGCGGACTACCGGGCTCCGGAGCGGCACAGGGTCACCGAGCGGGTCGACGCGGTGCTGCTGCATCCGGTGTGGGGCACGGTGGTGTTCTTCGCGGTGATGGTGCTGTTCTTCCAGACCGTGTTCACCGTGGCCGCCCCGCTGCAGGACGGCGTCGAGGCACTGTTCGCACGGCTGTCGGGCCTGGTCGCCGACCATGTCGGCCCCGGGTGGCCGGCCGGGCTGCTGGGCGACGCCCTGATCGGCGGCGTCGGGGGCGTCCTGGTCTTCGTCCCGCAGATCGTGCTGCTGTTCCTGCTGCTCGCCCTGCTGGAGGGCGTCGGCTACATGGCGCGGGCGGCGTTCGTGATGGACCGGGTGATGGCACGCTTCGGGCTGGAAGGGCGGGCGTTCGTGGCGCTGCTGTCGTCGTTCGCCTGCGCGATCCCCGGCATCATGGCCACCCGCACCCTGCCGTCCGCCAGGGACCGCCTGGCCACGATGATGGCCGCCCCCCTGATGACCTGCTCGGCGCGGCTGCCGGTCTACGTCCTGCTCATCGGTCTGCTGGTCGATCCGTCCCGCAGCGTCGGCCCGTTCGGCGCGCAGGGCCTGGTCATGTTCGGCCTGTACCTGCTGGGTGCCGTCTCCGCGCTGCCGGCCGCCTGGGTGTTCAAAAAGCTCGGCGACCGACGCGGCCAGGCGGTGCCGTTCTCCATGGAGATGCCCCCCTACCGGCTGCCGGCCCCGCGCGCGGTGCTGGTGGCGGTGTGGTCCTCCGCACGCGCCTTCCTGCGCAAGTGCTCGACCGTCATCGTGGCCACCACCGTCGCCCTGTGGCTGCTGCTGAACCTGCCGCTGCACTCCGCCGCGGACCTGCGCGCGGCGGGTGTCGACACCGGCGATCCCGTCGCCGTGTCCGCCTACACCGTCGAGCACAGCTACGCCGCCGGCCTGGGCCGTGCGGTCGGCCCCGTCTTCGAGCCGCTGGGCTTCGACTGGCGGATCACCATCGGCGTGCTGTCCGCCCAGGGGGCCCGGGAGACGTTCGTCGCCACCCTCGGGCAGGTCGCGGCCGTCGAGGACCCCGAGGATCCGGCGCGGGCGCTGCGGGACATGACCTACTCCGACGGGCCCCGCGCCGGGGAGGCGGTGTTCACCGCCCCCACCATCGCCGCGCTGCTCGTCTACTTCGTCTACGCGCTGCAGTGCATGGCCACCGTGGCGGTGCTGCGCCGGGAGACCGGCACCTGGAGATGGCCGGTGATCGCCTTCACCTATCTGACGGCGCTGGCCTGGCTGATGGCCTGCCTGGCGCGGACGGTCACCGCCCTGCTGGGCGGGTGAGAACGGGTGAGAGACGGGTGAGAGACGGGTGAGAAGAGGAGGAGCGCAGGTGGTCCCCATCCACCCCCAGCGGGTCCCCGGCGAGCCCGGCACGCTGCGCTGGATCGTCCCGGCCGGCATCCTCCCGGGCACCGGCCCGCCGGCCCGGGTCCCCGCGCCGCTGGCCGCGTTGCTGGCCGACGGCACGCTCGACCGGATCACGATGGAACCCGCCGCGGTCGTCACCCGCCTCGGTGCGGGCCGCAGCTGGGCCCAGGACGGTGCCTCGGTCCGCACCGCGTTGCACGCCGCCCTGGCCGACCCCGCCGGATGGGTCCCGGCCGCCGGCCCCGACCGCTTTGACGACGACGCGCTGCTGTACGCCGCGGCACGCGAGGTCCTCGCCGGGGCCGTGGGCGACTTCGCCCGGTCGCACGGCGGCACCATCGAACTGGTCGGCGTGCGCGACGGCGTCGTCACCGTTCGCCTCGGTGGCGCCTGCCACGGCTGCCCCGCCTCCTGGCTCACGCTGCACCAGCGCCTGGAGCGCCAGTTGCGCCGGCGCCATCCCGGTCCGGTGGAAGTCCGGGACGCCGGCTCGCGATGACCCCGGCCGGCCGGCTCACCCCGGCCATGCGCCGGCCGGCGCCGCCCGTCAGGCGAACAGGTCCGTGCTCAGGTACCGTTCGCCGGTGTCGGGCAGGACGACGACGATCAGCGCGCCCTCGTGCTCGGGCCGGCGCGCGACGGTGACGGCCGCGTGCAGGGCCGCTCCGCTGGAGACACCCGCCAGGATGCCCTCGGTGCGGGCCAGGCGACGGGCCGCCTCCTGCGCCTGGGGAAGGGAGACACGGCAGACGCCGTCGTAGACCTCGGTGTCGAGGACGTCGGGGACGAAGCCTGCGCCGAGGCCCTGGATGCGGTGCGGGCCGGGGGAGTCGCCGGACAGGACGGCCGACTCGTCCGGCTCCACGGCGACCACGGTGACCCCCGGCTTCTTCTCCTTCAGCACCTGCCCGACACCGGTGACGGTGCCGCCGGTGCCGACACCGGCCACCAGGACGTCGACCCGGCCCGCGGTGTCCTGCCAGATCTCCTGGGCGGTGGTGCGCCGGTGGATGTCGGGGTTGGCCGGGTTGGCGAACTGCTGCGGCATGAACCAGCCGTGCTGTTCGGCCAGTTCGGTGGCGCGGGCGACCGCGCCGCGCATGCCGTCGGCGGCCGGGGTCAGGACGAGCTCGGCGCCGTAGGCACGCAGCAGGGCACGCCGCTCCAGGCTCATGCTCTCGGGCATGGTGAAGGTCACGTCGTAGTCCTTGGCGGCGGCCACCATGGCCAGGCCGATGCCGGTGTTGCCGCTGGTCGGCTCCACGATCCGCTGACCGGGCCGGAGCGCGCCGGTGGCTTCGGCGGCCTCGATCATCGCCAGCGCGATGCGGTCCTTGACGCTGCCGCCGGGGTTGGCGGACTCCAGCTTGGCCACCAGGCGCGCCGGGAGGCCGGCGCCGTAGCGGCGCAGCTCCACCAGGGGCGTACGGCCGATCAACGCGGTGACCGAGGGGTGTATTGCTGTCATGATCGCCCTTGTGTGTTCTCGGTGGTGACGGGGACATCGGAGCCGTGCCGTGCGGAGGCCGTGGTGCCGATGCGGGTGATGGGGGACGGGGTGGCACGGACGCAGGAGTGGGCGGGGACGTCGTGCAGGACGAGGGCGTGAGCGCCCACGGTCGTGTCATGGCCGACGTGGACCGGGCCGAGCACGGTGGCGCCCGCTCCGAGGACGACCCGGTCGCCGATCGTGGGGTGCCGCTTGGCCCCCTTCGCGTCGGTCCACCAGCCGGTGCCGCCCAGGGTCACCTGGTGATACAGCATCACGTCGTCGCCCAGGACGGCGGTCTCGCCGATGACCACCCCCATGCCGTGGTCGATGAAGCAGCGACGGCCGATCACGGCGCCGGGGTGGATCTCGATTCCGGTCAGGGCGCGGCAGAACTGGGAGAGCAGCCGGGGCAGAAACGGTACGCCCAGACGGTGCAGCCGGTGGGCGATCCGGTGGGTCCAGATCGCCCACAGCCCTGGGTACAACAGGACCTCGACGGTGTGCACGCCGTGCAGCGCCGGGTCCTTGCGGCAGGCCGTCCGGAGGTCTTCGAGGATCATGGTGCGTCTTTCTCGGGGCATGGCCCGGCGGCACGCGCCGAGGCGAGGCAGGACGGGGACGTCAGGCGGCGAAGGAGCGCGTCGCGGCCGGGCGGAGCCACGCCGGCCATGACGGGGACGTGCACGCACCGGTCCGGCAGGGGAACGGGGCGACCGTGAAAACCCGTGGAGACGGGCGGGATCGACGACGGCCCTGAGCGGGCGTTCGCCGCAGGGGCCACAGGGGAGGGCGGTGTGACGGCGGAGTGTGGCCGACGCCGTGGGGCCCGGTCAGTTCCCCGGACATCGACGCACCGCCCACCCGGTGCGGACCCGGCGGGTCTGCTGGGTGCGGATGCGTGCGTGGTCCGGGTGTGGGCCGTTGTCCATGAGGCCGGACGATAGGCGTGCGCGGGGCTGCTCCGGGTGGGGCGATCGTCCCCCTTCGACCCGGGCCGTTCGGCCCTGTTCGGCGGACAGGGCGGCACCGGTGGGCGCTGCCCGGTGGGACCGTCCGGCCCAGGTGCCTCGGGCGGCGGACGGTGATGCTGGTCTGTGACCGGACGGGAGTGCCACGGACCGTCGGTTCCTGCCGCCGTGCCACATCCCCCTGTGCGTCCACGGTGCCGCGGTGGGCGCGACGTGCTCCCGGCCCGGTCGCCATCCGGTCGTCCACCCCTTGCGCCGGATGGCCGGCCGTCCGCCGTGTCCCGGGGCCGGAGCCCCGCTCCGGGCCGGCGGGCGGGGTGCGCCGGACGCCGGGGAGGCGGCGGACGGGTCGATCCCCACCCGCACCCGGGCGGTCCGGCCGGCCGTGAACCGCTGGAGACACCCCTCATGAGCGCTGTCACCCTTGCGCCGGCCCCCGAGGACGCCGCTGCTCTCGAAGCCGCCGGGGCACATCACGCCCGCCTGGCCGGGGAACTGACCGGGCGTGTGACGATGCTGCTCGCCGCGGCGGAGCGGGACCCCGAGGCCGCCGAGAGGATCCGCGCCGGTCTCGTCGCCCTGTGCGAGCGCGAGATCCTGCCGCACACGGCGGCCGAGGAAGCCGTGCTCCACCCCGCGGCACGGCGGCTGCCCGGCAGCCGCCTGCTCATCGAGAGCATGGCTGCCGACCACAGCTGCCTGACAGCGCTCGTCGACGCCCTGCGCACCGCTCCCACACCGGTCGACGCCGCGGCCGACGCCCGGGCGCTGCATGTGTTCTTCGAGGAACATGTGGCCAGGGAGACCGGCCTGGTGCTGCCGTTGCTCGCCCTGGCACCGGACATCCGTCTGGCCACGCTGTGGCGGGAGGTGCGCGACCGTTGTGCGCGGCATACCCCGGTGGACGGCCCGGACCAGGACCGGGCCGTGAGGTGAGGGACCGGGGGAGGCAGCGGTGTCGAACCGCATCGCGCCGCTGGGGGTTGCCGCCCCGTGACGCACCGCGGAACAGCCGTCGCGGTGTCGCGTTGTCCGACGTGGACGACGCCGGTGAGGGCACGGCGCGGGTCGTCATCCGCGGGCGCGCGACCTTCCTGCGCCTGCCGCGCGTCCTCGACGCCCTGGAGCAACTGCCCGCCGCACGCACACCATTCGGCCGGAAGACCATGCGCCTGGACATGAGTCCGGGCCTGTGGGGCGGGGTTCCGGCCGTCCCACAGGCTCCCGCTCTCCTGTGGGCCCCTGCGGGCTTCTGCGGATGAACGGTCGTGGGCGTTCACCCGTACCCCTTGTCGTCATGCCTGGCCGCCGACGCGGACAGGAACATCCCGGAGACGGAGAGGCACGTGCGACAGCAGCCCGAGCAGTCACAGCAGTCGCAGCCAGGACGCACCGGCCGGACCCTGCCCGCCGCCCGTCGGATGCGCGGCACCGTGCTCGCCGCAGGTCTGGCCCTTGCGCCCCTGGTCACGGCATGCGGCGGCGGTGCGGACGACGCCGAGGTGAACAGCGACCCGTCGGAGATCTCCGCCCCGTCTGCCGGTGTCGTGGCACCCGCGAAGGTCGAGGTGATCGCCAATCTGACCGGCTGCAAGCCCAATATCCGCATCGAGGCGGAGCAACTGCGCCAGGGCGTGTGCCACACACCGGAGGTCGACTACCTCATCACCACCTTCCCGAAGGAGGAGTACAAGCAGATCTGGCTGGACTCCGCCGCCGTGTACGGGGGCAAGTACCTGGTCGGCTCGCGCTGGATCGTCAGCGCGAAAGATCCGGAGATGCTGGAGGAGTTCCAGACCAAGCTCGGCGGAACCATCCAGCGGCTGCGAGGCATGGGCCCGACCCCTGCCCCGAGCACGTCGTAGCGGCAGCCCTGCAGCCCGACTCGTCTGTCGTTTGTCACGGGCTCTGACCAGGAGGGAGAGTGACCTGGTCGGGGTCCTGATGTGTCCCACCGGAGCTCTCGCTGTCCCCTGCCGCGCCGCAGCACAGCCGTCGCGACATCACGCTCATACACGCCCATACGTATGGGTGAGAGATTCCGGTTTCGGCTCCTGTTCCCGGCCTGCTCTGGCAATGTCACGCTCCACCCGAGGGAGGTCTGCCGTGGCACAGCCTGTTCCTGAGGACGAACTGCATGAGCCGTACGCGACGTATGCGAAGCACCCGGCGGAGGAGCCCGGCACGGAGCAGCCCGAGGCAGAGGCCCCCGACTGCCTGCGCCTGCTCCGGCAGACACCCGTCCCCGCCCTGTCGGCGGAGGAGGCCTTCGAGGTGTTCAGTGCTGCTGCTCCCGAGGGGTGGCGCGTGGAGTTGATCGAAGGGGACATCCACGTAACGCCTCCCGCCAACGGCGAGCATGAGGAAATTGTTTCGGAGCTCAGTGGCCAGGTGCGTGATCATCGCAAGGACCTGGGGCGCTACACCGGAATCGGGCTCTTCGTACCCGGGGCCTCGAAGTCCGGCAAGGTCGAGCCCGACCTGGTTCTCGCACCGAAGGGCAGCTTCGCCGACCAGGAGGAGTACCACGACCCCTCGCCGGTGCTGATGGTCGTCGAGGTGACCTCCCCGTCCACGGGCGACAACGACCGCCGGAAAAAGATTCTCGGTTACGCCCGCGCCGGCATCCCCGTCTATCTGCTCATCGACCGTGAGGCGGGTCAGGTCGTCGTCCACTCACAGCCGGAGGGCGACAAGTACACCAGCAGGGTGGCGTACGAGCTGTCCGCGGTCGTGCCCCTTCCCGAACCGCTCGGCTTCGACCTGGACACCGGGCAGTTCTGAGCCGGACGCGGCACTGAGGAGCTGGGTGAACTGCCAGGTCACCCCGAGGGGTGGAGATGTGCGGCTTCACGGCACCGAGCATGGTCGGCCCCCTCTACGCTGACCGGGAATTCCTTCGACGCGGAGGGTGCGTGTACCGGTACGGACGGTGTCCTGTGCGGGGCGTCGGCCGTGGCCTGAGACGGGGGTGACGGTGGCAGATACGCAGGAGTCCTGCGAGCCGTACGACGACGGCGAGTTGAGCAGCGACCTGATGCGGGCGATCGGCAAGCAGATGAAGGTGCTGCGGGAACGGGCCGGGCTCACCCAGCGGGAGCTGGGAAACCAGCTCGGGTACAGCGAGGAACTGATCTCCTCGGTGGAGAGGGGGCGGCGGACGCCGCAGCCGGAGCTGCTGACGGCGGCGGATGAAGTCCTCGACGCCGGTGGGGTGTTGAAGGCCACCATCGAGGATGTGGAGAGGGCCAAGGCGAAGGCCCGGGTGCGGCATCCGGCTTGGTTCCGGGACTACGCGCGGTTGGAGCGGGAGGCCGTCGAGATCAACGACTACAGCTGCCATGACATCCCCGGGCTGTTTCAGACGCACGGGCGTGCCAGGGCGCTGTACGAGATGCGCAAGCCCCTGTTGGATGAGGAGACCATCGAGCAGCGGGTCGCCTCTCGGCTTGCGCGTCAGGAGATTCTCACGCGGTGGCCGCCGCCAATGGTCACCGCTGTCATCGACGAATCTGTGCTGCGGCGCCCTCTCGGGGGCCGGGAGGTCCACAAGGAGCAGTTGGAGCACCTGCTACGGCTCGGCTCGATGCGCAGTGTGGAACTACAGGTCATGCCGATGGACCGGACCGAGCACGCTGGTATGGGCGGGCCCTTCATCCTGCTGACCCCCAAGGGCAAGCCGCAGATTGGATACACGGAGGTACAGCACTATGCACGCCTGACCTCGGACCCCGAAGAAGTCCGTATCCTGGCCGCACGGTACGGCAGCATCAGGGCACAGGCGCTCACCATGCGGGAGTCCCTCGCCTTGATCAAGGACTTGCTGGGGGAGCTATGAACATTCCGGAATCAGCGCATCTCACCTGGTTCAAGAGCAGCTACAGCGGCAACGAGGGCGGTGCGTGCCTGGAGGTCGCCGCCGCTCCTGGTGCCGTGCACGTGAGGGACTCCAAGGATCCCGCCCGTGGTCGGCTCTCCTTCCGGCGTCGGGAGTGGGACGCGTTCGTACGGTTCGCCTCCGGACGCTGAGCGCTCAGGCCTTCGTGCCGGTGGGGTGCGGGCCGAGGCAACCGGCGTACGCAAAGCCGTGTGCCGTCTCCCGGAGGTGCGGCGGCCTCCCGGGAGACGGCGTTCAGACGGAGAGCCGGGTTACGGGACGAGCCGCAGGAGCTTGTTCGGCGAGCCGGAACCCGGGCTGGTGACCACGCCCGAGGTGGCGCCGTTCACCAGGGCCGTGGAGACCTGGGACGGGGTGGCCGAGGGGTGGTTGGCGAGGTAGACCGCGGCCGCGCCCGCGACGTGCGGTGTCGCCATCGAGGTGCCCGAGATGGTGTTGGTCGCGGTGTCGCTGGTGTGCCAGCCCGCCGTGATCGAGGAGCCCGGGGCGAAGAGGTCGAGGACCGAGCCGTAGTTGGAGTAGCTGGCCCTGGCGTCCGTGCTGGTGGTGGCGCCGACCGTCAGTGCCTCGGTGACGCGGGCGGGCGAGAAGGAGGACGCGTTGGCGTTGCTGTTGCCCGCGGCGATCGCGTAGGTGACACCGCTGGCGATCGAGTTGCGTACGGCCGAGTCCAGAGCGGTGGAGACGCCGCCGCCCAGCGACATGTTGGCGACCGAGGGGCCGGAGTGGTTCCTGGTGACCCAGTCGACGCCGGCTATGACGCCGGATATGGTGCCCGAACCGCCGGCGTCGAGCACGCGGACCGCCACGATCTTGGCCTTCTTGGCGACACCGTAGGTGGTGCCCGCGATGGTGGTGGCGACGTGGGTGCCGTGGCCGTTGCCGTCCGACGGGGTGCCGCCGCTGACGGCGTCGTAGCCGTACGAGGCCCGTCCGCTGATCTCCTGGTGCGTGATGCGGACGCCGGTGTCGATGACGTACACGGTCACGCCGCTGCCCGCAGAGTCGGGGTAGGTGTACGTGCCGGAGAGCGGGCGTGACGCCTGGTCGATGCGGTCCAGGCCCCAGGGGGCGTTGGGCTGGGTGATGTCAGCCAGGTGGACCTTCTGGTCCTGTTCCACCGTGGCGACCGACGGGTCGGCCGCGAGTCTCCTGGCCTCGGTTGCCGAAAGGTTCGCCGTGTAGCCGTTCAGCGCACTGCCGAACGTCTTCTTCACCTTGCCGCCGTACTTGGTGATCAGGCCCTTGCCCTTGGCCGACGTGGCCGTGAAGCCCGCGTTCTTCTTGAGCGTGACGATGTAGCTGTCCTTGATCGCCGTGGGGGAGTCGGCGGCGAGCACCGTGCCCTCGGCCGGGGCGGCCTGGGCGGGAAGGGCGGTGAGCCCGCCCAGCAGAGCGGCGGTCGCGATGCCGGTGAGAGCGGCGAAACGGATCTTCCTGCTACGAGGTCGTGCCATACGAGGGAGTCCTCCTCGGGCAGGCGCGCCTGGGTGTGACGCGCGATGTGGGGGTGAGCGCGCTACCGCGCGCACGGCCCTGAAACGCTGCGTCTCGTTCAGGGCCGAGTAAAGAGTCGAGTAACTGGGCGGCATAATCAAGGGAGTTGAAGGCTTGACATGTGAATGTCACATTGGTGGAACATAGAAGTCCACTTCGTTGCGGGCTTCGTCGTCACCTGAGCGGAGCGCCGCGGCCCCGGCTTTCCCTCCTTTCGCGGCGGCGCCGGCAGGGCCGGTTTCCGCAGGAGTTGACACCCGGTCGGCTCCGGAACCGAGGCGGGCACGGGCGGCCGGCGCGGGCGAGGAGGGCGTTCGGCAGGGCCGGGGCCGCCGTCGCCTGGGTCCGCGACGGGGCCCCGGCCCTGGGGCCGGTGGGCTCATGACGGTGCGCAGGCGGCCACCGGGCCACTGAAACGGTGCCAGGGGCCGGGTGCTGATGGCCTGTCGGAGAGCGGGGAATCCGCGGCGGGCCGTGCCGGCCCGCCGATGTGTGCCGTGCCGTACGGTCCGGACCGTGCCTCAGCAGCAGCGGCCGCTCTCGCGCGGATCGCCGTCGCGGCGGTCCACGCGACGGCGTTCGAACCCCCGCCGGCTGAGCACCGGTTCGCCCGATGCCCGGGCCCGCTCGGCGTACCGCGCGTAGGCGTGCTCGCCGTTGAGCTCCTTGACGTACCAGCGGATCCACGCGGCACAGCGGCGGAGGTGCGCCAGGACGCCGCCCCGCCCCGTGGCGGGCGGGGCGGCGCCGGGCGCCGTCACGAGGAGCCCGCCGGGGTGCTCACGGCACCGACGGGCTGTGCCTCGGGCAGGGGCGGGATCTTGGACTCCACGTACTCGGCCTCGGCGAGCGGCAGCGAACCGCCGTTGCGGATCGCCTTGACGGCGACCCGGGCACAGGCGAGCACCACGACGAGCGTCAGGAGTGCGAAGACCGCCGACAGCGTGCCGGTGACCGTCGAGTTGGTGACGATCGTGGCCATGTCGTCCAAGGACTTCGCGGGGGCCAGGACGGTGCCCTCGTCGAGTGCCTTCTGGTACTTGGCCCGCTGGGCGAAGAAGCCGACCTTCGGGTCGCCGGAGAACACCTTCTGCCAGGAGGCGGTCATGGTGACGGCGAGCGCCCAGGCCAGTGGAACCCCGGTCACCCAGGCCCACTTCAGACGCCCCGACTTGATGAGCAGAGCGGTGCAGATGGCCAGGGCCATGCAGGCGAGGAGCTGGTTGGAGGTGCCGAAGAGAGGGAAGAGCTGGTTGATGCCGCCGAGCGGATCGGTGACACCGGTCCAGAGGAAGTAGCCCCAGGCGAGGACGACCGCGGCCGAGGTGATCCAGATGCCGGGCCGCCAGTCCTTGTCCTTGAACCGCGGCACGACGTTGCCGATGGTGTCCTGGAGCATGAAGCGGCCCACCCGGGTACCGGCGTCCACCGCGGTGAGGATGAACAGCGCCTCGAACATGATGGCGAAGTGGTACCAGAACGACATCATGCCGTCGCTGCGGAAGGCCTCCGAGAGGATCACCGCGATGCCGACCGCGAGCGTCGGCGCACCGCCGGTGCGGGCGACGAGGGAGTCCTCGCCGACGGAGCGCGCCATGTCCTGCAGGGTCTCGGGCGTGATGTGGAAGCCGAAGCCCGCGACCGCCTCGGACGCGGACTGCAGGCTGTCGCCCAGGACGCCGGCCGGGGCGTTCATGGCGTAGTACAGGCCCGGGTCGATGACGCAGGCGGCCACCAGGGCCATGACCGCGACGAAGGACTCCATCAGCATCGAGCCGTAGCCGATGAGGGGGACGTGCGACTCCTTCTCGATCATCTTCGGGGTGGTGCCCGAGGAGATCAGGGAGTGGAAGCCGGAGAGGGCACCGCAGGCGATGGTGATGAAGGCGAAGGGGAAGAGCGATCCGGCGAAGACCGGTCCGCTGCCCTCGCGGGCGAAGTCGGTGAGCGGGTCGACGGTGAGGTCCGGCAGCGCGAACAGGACACCGAGCGCGAGCAGCACGACCACCCCGATCTTCATGAAGGTCGAGAGGTAGTCGCGCGGCGCGAGCAGCACCCACACGGGCAGGACGGAGGCCAGGAAGCCGTAGACCACCAGGCAGACGACCAGCGTCCTGGGGGAGAGGGTGAAGGCGTCGGCGAGGGAGGAGTGGGAGACCCGGTTGCCGCCGGCGATCGCGGCGATCAGCAGCGCGAACCCGAGCAGACTGACCTCGGTGACCCGGCCCGGCCGCAGATAGCGCAGGCAGCAGCCCATGAGGAGGGCGATCGGAATGGTCATCGCGATGGAGAAGACGCCCCAGGAGGACTCGGCGAGAGCGTTGACCACGACCAGCGCGAGCACGGCCAGAAGGATGATCATGATGGCGAAGACCGCGATCAGGGCGGCGATGCCACCGGTGCGGCCGATCTCCTCGCGGGCCATCTGCCCGAGCGACTTGCCGTTGCGGCGCATCGAGAAGAAGAGGACCACCATGTCCTGGACGGCGCCCGCGAAGATCACGCCGACGATGATCCAGACGGTGCCCGGCAGATAGCCCATCTGCGCGGCGAGCACCGGGCCGACCAGGGGGCCCGCGCCCGCGATGGCCGCGAAGTGGTGGCCGAAGAGGACGCGTTTGTCGGTCGGGTGGTAGTCGACGCCGTCGTTGAACCGCTCGGCGGGGGTGGCGCGCCGGTCGTCGACCCGGAGCACTTTGCAGGCGATGAATCTCGCATAGAAGCGCTGTGCGATCAGATACGATCCCACCGCGGCGGCGGCGATCCAGATCGCCGAGATTTTCTCGCCGCGGGCGAGTGCGAGTAAGGACCAGCTCGCGGCGCCGAGTACGGCGACGGCTGTCCAGATCGCCAGTCGTACGGGGTTGAATGTGCGCACGGTCACCTTCCCTGCTTCTTTCGCGACAAACCGGGGAGGGCGAGTGCCGCGGCCCCGGCCCGGAGCCCGTGCGTCCGGGCACCGTCGGCGTGGCAGCGGACGGTGACCTCGCGGAACCAGCGGCAACCGGGCAGCGGAGGACCGCCGGACCGCCCGGGCGCCGGCAGGGGCCGCGACACCCAATTGCACCGCTGTTCAGATGGCTGGATCACATGTCCGCACAAGGAAAACAAGGAGCCATTGAGCGGTCAACACCGACGACTGAAAAACATCGCATGGCATTCCCTGTTCGGCCGGTATGCCGAGGGAAAATCGAAATCAAAGGAAATGATGGAAATGGTGGGAATTCCGAGAACTCCGAGTGTTCGTCGAGTATTCGGCCTAGTACCCGCAGGTGCGGAATTCAGCGGGCTTCGCCCGTCGCGAGCGAGCGCTCACGGACCTTCGCCAGGTGCCGGGCGAAGACCTCCCGGGCCCGCGGGGTCAGAGTGCGCAGGGCGACCAGGGCCGTGACCGCCACGTCGCACAGCTCGGCCTGGACGTCGTCCCAGGTGTGGGTCGTTCCCTTGCGCGGGTTCTGGCCGGTCGCGCCGATCACCGCCTGGGCGACCTCGCCGGCCTCCTCCTGGAGTTTCAGGACGCGCAGCAGTATCTCCTGGCGGCCTTCATGGATGCGATGGCTGTCCAGCCAGGCCCACAGGGCGTCGATGGTGGGCCACAGGTCCTCGGCAGGTGCCGGCGGGGCGTCCGGTCCGTCCAGTCGCTGATCGGTCATGGACCGCAGCCTGCCACGTCCCGGCCGGCCCCCGGGCCTGTTCTCCCGGCGGCCCGCTCCCCGGACACCTACTCCTCGAACTCCTCGAACATCTGCTCCTCGAACGCCTGCTCCTCGAAGAGCGTCCGCTGCTCGCCCTTCTTCTCCCTCTCCGCCCGCAGCCGCCTGGCGCGCGCGCCCACGACCACGGACGTCACCGCGCCCACCGCGGCGAACGCCGCCGGGACCATCCAGCCGCGGTTGACGACATGGCCGAGGGCGTGGTCCACGGAGAGCCGGCCCGGGCCCGCGACGGCCAGGCCCGCGGCGGTCAGGCCCAGGGAGGCGGCGTGCTCGTAGCCGCCCTCCTGGGCGAAGAAGCCGTGGGGCGCGTGCACCGCCGCCGCCCCGGTCATCGCGCCGGCCGCCGCCGCACCCGCCGCCGGAGTGGCCAGGCCCAGGGCCAGCAGCAGCCCGCCGCCCGCCTCCGCCAGCCCCGCCGCCACGGCGCTCGCCCTGCCCGGCCGGTAGCCCACGGACTCCATGAAGCGGCCTGTCCCCTCGATCCCGCCCCCGCCGAACCAGCCCAGCAGCTTCTGCGCGCCGTGCGCGGCCAGCACCCCTCCGGTGCCCAGCCGGAGCAGCAGCAGACCCAGATCACGTCGGTCACAGCGGTTCACGATGACTCCCGGGCAGACGGCGGAAACCAGCGGAACCCCCCCACGTCCTCGTCCCCCGGGTTTCCACCGTCGCACCGCCCACACCTGTCCCGCTCGCCCCGCGCGCCGGCCGGGCCGGTGCCGCCCGGCCGCGCCCAGCCGTACCCGTCCGCGCCCGGCCGCACCCGTCCGACAGGGCCTCAGACCGGCGCGGGTTCCCCGGACCGGCCCGCCTCCGGTTCGCCCGCCTCCCCCGGATAGCGCACGCCGATCCGTTCCCGGATCGTGTCCAGGGTCCGCATCACCGCGAGGGTGCCGTCCAGGGGGACGAGCGGTGACTCGGTCTCACCCGCGCGCAGCGCCCGCATCACCTCCAGCGCCTCGTGCCGGAAGGACGCGGGCGGACCGTCGGCCGGGTCCGCGGTGAACTCCTCCGGTTCCCGGCCGTCGCGGTGCAGGACGAAACGCTCGGGCCGGTAGAAGCCCGACGGGACGTCGATACGGCCCCGGGAGCCCGTGACAAAGGCGCAGGCCGCCGTGGCGCCGACGAGGGAGCAGTGCACCTGGGCCAGCGCGCCGCCGTCCCAGCGGAGCAGGGCGCCGGTCTGGAGGTCGACGCCCTCCGCCGAGAGCACCGCCCGGGCCGTCACGTCCGACGGCTCGCCGAGCAGCAGGTGCGCGAAGGCCACCGGGTACACGCCGAGGTCGAGCAGCGCCCCGCCGCCCAGGTGCGGATCGCGCAGCCGGTGCGAGGGCGGGAAGGGGCCGGCGAGCCCGAAGTCGGCCTGGACGGTGCGCACCTCACCGATCGCGCCGTCGTCGACCAGGGCCTTCAGCCGCCGTACCAGCGGATTGCAGTACATCCACATGGCCTCCATCAGGAACCGGCCGTGCCCGCGCGCCAGCGCGACCAGTTCCTCGGCCTGCCGCAGGTTCAGGGTGAACGGCTTCTCGCACAGCACGTTCCGCCCGGCCTCCAGACACAGGCCGGCGGCGGCGCGGTGGGCCGCGTGCGGGGTGGCGACATAGACGACGTCGATGTCGTCGTCCTCGGCGAGGGCCTTCCAGGAGCCGTACGCCCGCGGGATCTTGAACCGCTTCGCGAACGCCCGCGCCGGCTCCTCGCTGCGCGAGGCCACCGCCACGACCTCCGCGTCCGGCAGCTCCACGAGGTCCGCCGTGAACGCGGCCGCCATCCCGCCCGTCGCCAGAATCCCCCAGCGTGTCTTCCGCCCCGTCACTCCGTCCGCCCCGTGCATCCGTGCGCCCCCGCTCATGCGGCTCCGCTCTCGCCCGCCCACCTCCGGCACTCGTACGGGCTGAGAGCATAGGTGCGAAACGGTCGCACAGGGAGGGACACATGTCCGAGGGAGGGGCGTCGGCGCCGCACGCGCCACGGGCGGGCGCACCGGGGACACCGGGGAGGGGAGCCGGGCCCGGATCCCGGACCGGCAGGGCACCGGACGACCGCGCCGCACGCCGCACCGGCCTCCTGGTGACCCTGCTCCTCGGCGGACTGACCGCCACGCCTCCGCTCTCGATGGACATGTATCTGCCCGCGCTGCCGGAGGTCACCCGGTCCCTGCACGCCCCGGCCGCGACCGTCCAGCTCACCCTGACCGCCTGCCTGGTCGGCATGGCGCTCGGGCAGCTGGTCGTCGGCCCGCTGAGCGACCGGTGGGGACGCAGGCGCCCGCTGCTCGCCGGGCTGGCCGTCTACGTCCTCGCCACCGCGCTGTGCGCCCTCGCACCCGGCGTCGAGGTGCTGGTCGCCCTCCGGCTGGTGCAGGGCCTGTCGGGCGCGGCCGGGATCGTGATCGCCCGGGCGGTGGTGCGGGACCTGTACGACGGCGTGGCCATGGCCCGCTTCTTCTCCACGCTGATGCTGATATCCGGGGTCGCCCCGATCGTGGCACCGCTGATCGGCGGTCAGATCCTGCGGGTGACGGACTGGCGGGGCGTGTTCGTCGTCCTGACGGCGGTGGGGGTGCTGCTGGGCACGCTCGTCTGGACCCGGCTCCCGGAGACCCTGCCGCCCGCCGAGCGGCACGGCGGCGGTGTCGGCGAGACGCTGGGCTCGATACGGCGGCTGCTCGCCGACCGCGCCTTCACCGGCTGTCTGCTCACGGGCGGCTTCGCCTTCGCCGCGCTGTTCGCGTACGTCACCGCCTCGCCGTTCGTCGTCCAGGAGGTCTTCGGCGCCTCCCCGCAGACGTTCAGCCTGCTGTTCGGACTCAACGCGGTCGGGCTGGTCGTCGCCGGCCAGATCAACGGCCGGGTCCTGGTCGGCCGCGTCCGGCTGGACCGGGTGCTGGCCGTCGGCCTCGCGCTGGTGATCCTGGCCGCGGTCGCGCTGCTGCTGATGACGACGGGCGTCTTCGGCGACACGGGTCTGACGCCCGTGGCCGCCGCGCTGTTCGTGCTGATGTCCGCGATGGGCATCACCCTGCCCAACACCCAGGCCCTCGCCCTGATGCGCACCCGGCGGCACGCCGGCGCCGCCTCCGCCCTGCTCGGCACGTCCACCTTCCTCATCGGCGCGGCCGCCTCCCCGCTCGTCGGGATCGGCGGAGGGCGCACCGCCGTCCCCATGGCGGTGGTCCAGCTGGCGGTCGCCCTGGTGGCGGCGGCCTGCTTCCTGGGTTTGTGTCGTCCCTGGAGGCCCTGGACCCCGGAGGAGGAGAGCTGAGCGCACCGAGACTGCGCGAGGACACGCCGCACAAGGCCGGACTCGACCCCGAGGAGCTCCGTCACCTCGTTCGCGAGGTCCACGCCCTCACCACCGGGGAGCGGCCCTGGGCGGCGGGCGCCGTCGTGATCGCCGGGCGCGGCCCGGTGATCGCCGTGGCGGAGGCGGCGGGCTGGGCCGTGCGGTACGCGTCCTACGACCCCGGCACCGACCGGGGGGTCGAACTGCCGCCCGCCGCACGGGTCCCGATGACCGTCGACACGCCCTTCGACCTGGCGTCCCTGACCAAACTGTTCACGGCGGTCGCGGCCGTGCAGCAGATCGAGCGGGGCACGCTGGACCTCGACGCGCGCGTGGGGGCGTACCTGCCGGAGTTCCGCGCCGCCGAGCACGGCGTCACCGTACGGCAGCTGCTCACCCACACCTCCGGGCTGCGGCCCGAGCTCCCGCTGTACGACTGCCCCGACGACGCCTCCCGGCTGGCGATGCTGCGCGCGGAACGGCCGGTGAACGCGCCCGGCACCTACACCTACTCCGACCTCAACCTGCTCCTGCTCCAGCACATCCTGGAACGCGTCACCGGCCGGCCGCTGGACATCCTGATCCGCGACGGGATCACCCGTCCGCTGGGCATGACCGCGACCCGCTTCGGCCCGTGCCCCGGCGCGGCGGCCACCGAGGACCAGCGGCGGCCGTGGGCCCGGGTGGACCGGGGGATGCTGCGCGGCGAGGTCCACGACGAGAACGCCTGGGCGCTGGGCGGGGTGGCCGGTCACGCGGGCCTGTTCTCGACCGCGCCCGACCTGGCGGTGTTCTGCCGCGCCCTGCTGGCGGGCGGCTCCTACGGCCCCGCCCGCATCCTCGGCCCCGACCACGTCGGGCTGCTGCTGGCCCCGCCGGGCCTGGGATTCGCCGTCGACCAGCCGTGGTTCATGGGGGAGCTCGCGGGGCGGGGAGCGGCGGGGCACACGGGATTCACGGGGACGTCGCTGGTCGTCGACCCGGCGACGGACACCTTCGTCGTGCTGCTGGCGAACACGGTGCACCCGCGGCGCCGTCCGCCGGACAGCAGACCGCGGGCGGCGGTGGCGACACGGCTGGCGCGGGCCGTACGAGGAGCCGCACGGGGAGCCGCACGGGGGCTCGGGCGCCGGGGTGCCCGCCGGGCCTGAGAGAATCGCACGGTGAACGACGCCGTATCCTCCGACGCCGCCTCCCGGCCGGAGACCCTCCGCACCGCCCTCCTGGGGCTGCTCGACGGGCTGCCGCCCCGCCGGGCCGCGGGAGCCGTGGAGCGGCTGATCGCCAGCTACCGGGGGGACACCCCCACCGACGCGCCGATCCTGCGGGACCGCGCGGACGTGGTCGCCTATGCCGCGTACCGGATGCCGGCCACCTTCGCGGCGGTGCGCTCGGCACTGGAGGCGTTCACGGACGCCGCGCCCGGATGGGTGCCGGGCAGCCATGCCGACCTCGGCGGCGGAACGGGGGCCGCGGCCTGGGCGGTCGCCGCCACCTGGGACGGGGCGCGGCCGGTCACGGTGCTCGACTGGGCCGAGCCCGCGCTCGCCCTCGGCCGGGAGATCGCCGAGGCCGACCCGGACCTGCGCACCGCGCGCTGGCAGCGCGCCCGGATCGGCACGGGACTCACCCTCGACCCCGCCGACCTCGTCACCGTCTCCTACGTCCTCGGCGAGCTGACCGACGCCGACCGGGCCGCCGTCGTGACCGCCGCCGCGGACGCCGCGCAGGCCGTTGTGATCGTCGAGCCCGGCACGCCCGACGGCTACGCCCGGGTCGCCGAGGCCCGCGACCGGCTGATCGCGGCCGGCTTCCACATCGCCGCGCCCTGCCCGCACAGCGCCGCCTGCCCCGTCGTGCCCGGCACCGACTGGTGCCACTTCTCGGTCCGCGTCAGCCGCTCCTCCCTGCACCGGCAGGTCAAGGGCGGGTCCCTCCCCTACGAGGACGAGAAGTTCAGCTACGTCGCCGCCGCCCGCTTCCCGGTCGCCCCGGCCCCCGCCCGCATCGTCCGCCACCCCCGGATCCGCAAGGGCCAGGTCCTCCTGGACCTGTGCGAGCCCGAGGGGCTGCACGGCCGTACGGTCACCAAACGCCACGGCGACCAGTACAAGCCGGCCCGGGACGCGGTCTGGGGCGATCCCTGGCCGCCGCGATAGCCCCCGACGGGCGGTTCCAGGGCTTTGGGGGCCGTGCTCGCGCAAAGCCGCGCCCGCGTGAAGCCGCGCTCGCGCGAAGAGACGCTCGCGCGAAGAGGCGCATCGCACCGGCCGGGCTCTTCGCCCGCACGGGTGATGCGCGGCTTCCGCGACCCCACAGACCCTCGTTCGAGGGAATCACGGCCGGGTCGGGGCGACGGGCGGACGGGCCGCCCGCGCCGGACCGGAAGCCGTACGGAGCCCGGCCACCGGAGGTCCCGGGCCGTGTCGTGCGTCACCGCCGCTCGGACCGCTCGACCAGGGATTCGAGGCGCCGGAAGGGCCCTGACTGCTGGTGATCTGCGCCGCAGTGACCCGATGCGCAGGATGGTGGGACGATAGGGCATGCTGTCCACACCAGCGAGGCGAGGGGATAGATGAGCGCGGACTTCGGTGGCCGGACCGGCCTGCAGGGCAAACTCACCCAGTGGCTGCGGGGACGCCGCCCGAAGGACACCGCCGACGACGGCGGTCGTGAGGCCCTGCTGCTCGCCGCCGCCGCCGCGGGACTGCCGCTCGCGCCCGCCGCGCACCCGGCACCCGGCTACCGCTGCTCCTGCGACCGCGTGGGCTGTCCCATGCCTGCCCGGCACCCGGTGTCGTTCGCCTGGCAGACGCAGTCCACGACCGACCGCGCGCAGATCGAGCGCTGGGCGCGGAACCAGCCGCAGGCCAACTTCATCACCGCGACCGGCATGGTGCACGACGTCCTGGACGTGCCGCTTCAGGCCGGACGGGAGGCCCTGGAGGAGCTGCTCGCCGCCGGTGTCGAGGTCGGCCCGGTCGCGGAGAGCGACGACGGCCGCATGCTGTTCTTCACCCTCACCCGCGGCACCCCCGAGGACGAGGACGAGTGGTGGCCCTGCGAGCTGGACTGCCACCCGGAGACCATGGACGAGCACCCGGGTCTGCGCTGGCACTGCCGCGGCTCCTACGTCCTCGTACCGCCGGCCCGTCTGCCCGGCGACGACAACCCGCAGGTGCGCTGGGTGCGCGGACCCGAACATCCGCTTCCCGACCCGCTCTCCCTCCTGGGCGCCCTCACCGACGCCTGCGCCCGCCACGTCACCGACGACCCGGACCACATCTCCGCGGCCTGGCCCCTGCGCCACTGAACCGCACCGCACCGCGCCGCCCGCGCCGCCGGGACCGCGCCGTACGACCCCCTCGCCGGGAGGCCGCACCCGCGCGCCCGCACAGTGGCCGAACGCCTCGCGCAGGGCGAGCAGCTCGCGGCCGCCGCACCCGCGCGGCAGCCGCCCGCCGTCACGCCCCCCGGGCCGAGGTGAGCCCCTGGACACGGGCCAGGACCGACACCTGGGGCCCACTCGGGCCGCCCGCGTTCCGCGGAGGGGCGAGGGCCACCTGGTTGGAGAAGAACTCCATGGTCAGGGACTGCCTGATCTCACCGGTGGTCAGGGCCTGGACGTTCTTGTTGGGGGTGGGGACGGTGGTCCCCTGGGCGGCGGTCTGCTTCTCGTAGTGCCGGGTGGTGAAGAAGACCAGCGCGCCGCCGTCCGCGGTGCGCAGCGCCAGGGGCGCGAACGCGCCGTCCGTCACCGGCTGGTCGATGTACTGCCGGGCCAGCCCCGGCCGGCTCGCGTTCCTGGCGCGCTGCTCGCGCCAGCCGGTGGTGTGCGCGCCCGGCGCGAAGGTCTTCCCGCCCTTCTGCAGATACGTCGCGTAGGCCTGGCTCATGTCACGGGGCGCCATCGCCAGTTCGGTGGTGTTCGCGGGTATGGCCTCCGCCAGTCCGTCCGCGTCCTTCTTGAACTCCGGCACCTTCCTGGGCGCCACCAGCGTCAGATACGCCACCTTCCACTTCTCGCTGAGGCCGTACCGCAGGAACACCATCAGCCAGCGCACGTTCCCGCCCTTGTTGCCCTTGGCGTCGGCGACGAACCAGCGCGGCCAGCCCGCCTTCTTGGGGATCGTGAACTTGGCGTCCGTCAGCGTCAGCGGCGTGTGCGCGGGGTTGCCGCCGGGGTTGTTGACGCGGCCCGCCTTCAGCCGTGCCGCGTCGATGGCGCCGAGCGCGCCGGTGACATAGTCCGCGTCCAGGGAGCTGTCGTAGGCCCGGTCGGCTCTGTTGTAGGCGGCCGTGAACTGATCGAGCGCCCGTGCCGCCTCCGCGGGCGTGGTGGCCGGAAGCACCTCGCGCTCCCCGTGCACCACCACGCACCCGCTCGCCGTCAGCGACAGCACGGTCACCGCGACCGCCACCGGCGTCCAGCGCTCAAGCCTGTGAAGCATTCGAGGGCTGCGAACCCTGCTCATCAGCTACCGTCACCTTCCCCTTCCCGGAGGCGAACCCTACCGGGGCGAGGAAGAGAACGAGTGCGGGGAGCAGATACAGAAGCCACACGACGACCTGGAGCACGGTCGGGTCGGGCTGGAAGTTGAACACGCCCTTCAGCAGGGTGCCGTACCAGCTGTCCGGCGGGATCGTGCCGCTGATGTCGAAGGCCAGGTCGCGCAGCCCGGGGACCAGATCGGCTTCCTGCAGGTCGTGGACGCCGTACGCCAGTACGCCCGCCGCGACCACGATCAGCATGCCCCCGGTCCAGGTGAAGAACGTGGCGAGGTTGATCCTCAGCGTGCCCCGGTAGAACAGCCGGCCCAGAAGGACCGCCGTGGCCAGGCCCAGCGCGACACCGATCAGCGGGCGCGGGGTGCCGTCGGAGGCCGCGTGCACGGACGCCCACACGAACAGCGCGGTCTCCAGGCCCTCCCGGCCCACGGCCAGGAACGCGGTGGCGACCAGCGCGCCCGTGCCCATCGCCAGTGCCTGGTCCAGCTTGCCGTGCAGCTCGGACCTCAGGTGCCGGGCGGTGCGCCGCATCCAGAAGACCATCCAGGTGACCAGGCCCACCGCGATGATCGACAGCGTCCCGCCGAGCGCCTCCTGCGCCTCGAACGTCAGCTCCTGGGAACCGAATTCGAGGACGCAGCCGAAGCCCATGGCGAGGACGACCGCGATGCCGACGCCGGCCCAGACCGGCCTGAGGGCTTCCCTGCGGCCGGTCCTGACCAGGTAGGCGATCAGGATGCACACGACGAGGCTGGCCTCCAGCCCCTCGCGCAGACCGATCAGATAGTTGGAGAACACGGGCCTTACGCCTCCTCGGACAGCAGCGTGCGGCCCCACCAGTCGTGCGCGTCGCGAACGCCGGGCGGGATCGCGAAAATCGCCGAACCCACGTGCTGGATGTACTCGTTGAGCGCGTCCGACGCCGCCAGTCTGCGCTGGAGCGGGATGAATCCCCTGCGCGGGTCGCGCTGGTAGGCCAGGAAGAACAGCCCGGCGTCCAGCCGGCCCAGTCCGTCCGTGCCGTCGGTGAAGGAGTAGCCCCGGCGCAGGATCGTGATCCCGCCGTTGCTGTCGGGGTGCGCGAGCCGCACGTGCGCGGTGGGCTTCATCGCCTTCAGGAACGGCTCGTCGTGCTCCTTGGCCTTGCCGACCGGGGCGCCCTCGGCCTTGTCCCGGCCGAAGATGTCCTCCTGCTCCTGCAGCGGGGTACGGTCCCAGGTCTCGATGTTCATCCGGATGCGGCGGGCGACGAGGTACGAACCTCCGCGCATCCAGGCGTCGTGGGGGCCGACGTCCCCGTCGCCGACCCACACGAACTTCTTCAGCCGGTCCGTGTCGGTGCCCGCGATGTTGCGGGTGCCGTCCTTGAACCCGAAGAGATTGCGCGGGGTCTGGGAGTCCGGGGTGGTCGAGGAGGTCTTGCCGAAGCCGAGCTGGGACCAGCGGACGGCGACCCTGCCGAAGCCGATGCGGGCCAGGTTGCGGACCGCGTGCACGGCGACCTGCGGGTCGTCCGCGCAGGCCTGGATGCACAGGTCGCCGCCGCTGCGGGAGGGGTCCAGGCTGTCGCCGGGGAACGGGGGCAGGTCGACCAGGGCGGCCGGCCGTTTGTCCCTCAGCCCGAACTTCTCGAACAGCGACGGCCCGAAGCCGATGGTCAGCGTCAGCCGCGAGGGCTTGAGGCCCAGCGCCTCGCCCGTGTCGTCGGGCGGCGCCTCGGGAAGCCCGCCGTAGGCGCCCTCGCCGACCTCCTTCCCGGCGGTCATCCGGCGTGCGGCGGCCGTCCACTCCTTCAGCATCCGCACGAACTCGGCGCGGTCGTCGGTCTTCACGTCGAACGCGGCGAAGTGCAGCCTGTCCTGCACGGGCGTGGCGATGCCCGCCTGGTGGACGCCGTGGAACTCCACCGCGCCGCCCATCCGGGCCCCGGCCTGGTCAGGACCGGAGCCGACCGCCGCCACCGCGCCGCCGGCCGTCACCGCGCCGAGCGCGATCCCGGCCCCGCCCCAGCCGAGCACGGCACGGCGGGACACGCTCCTGCTCTGGTCCTCGCTCATCTCCCGTTCCCCTGCTTCCACCTACTTCACGACCGCGGCGGCCAGCTTGGACAGCGGCTCGGCGAGCGCGTTCACCGCGTCCGAGAGCTTCTTGCGGTCGTCGTCGCCGACCTTGTCGTAGGAGACGAACGCGTACGACGCCTTGTCCGCCCCGTTCTCGCGGTACGTGTCCAGCAGCGCGTCGAGCGCGGCGAACTGCTTGTCCAGCTCCTTGACGAGCGCCGGGTCGTTCTTCTGCGCGACCGGCTTGAGCAGGTCGTACGCCTTCCGGGCGCCCTCGACGTTGGCCTTGAAGTCGACCAGGTCGGTGTGGGAGAAGAACTCCTCCTCGCCGGTGACCTTGCCGGTGGCGACCTCGTCGAGGAGTTCCTTGGCGCCGTTGGCCATGGAGGTCGGGGTGATCTCGGCGGTGCCGACCCGCTGCTGCCAGTCCTTGAGATCGGCGACGAGCAGGTCGGCAACGGCCTTCTCCTCGGCGCCGATCTTCTTCTCCTTCCACAGCGCCTTCTCCAGCCGGTGCCAGCCGGTCCACTTCTGGCCGGGCTCCAGGTCGGCCTCGCGCAGGTCGACCTTCGGGTCGATGTCACCGAAGGACTCGGCGACCGGCTCGGTGCGCTCCCAGCCCAGGCGGGAGACGGCGTACGCCTTCTTCGCGGCCTCCACGTCGCCGGCCTTGACGGCCTTCACGAACGTGTCGACGAGCGGCAGGGTTTCGTCGGCCTGCTCCTGGACGTACTGGCGGTACGCGGCGACGGCCTGGTCCAGCTTCGGGTTCCGCTCGGCGACCGTGCCGCCGGTCGCCTTGACGTCCTGGCGGATGCCCTTGCCCTTCATGCCGGGCTTGCAGGCGATCACGTAGTCGCCCGCCTTCACCTCGGCGGTGACCCGCTGCTTGGTGCCGGGGCCGATGTTCTCGCGCTCGGTGACGATCCGGTCGTCGGGGAAGAGGATGTAGACCTCGGTGACCTTCGAGCCCTTGTTCTCGATCTCCAGCTCGACGTGCCCGGCCGGGAACTCCTTCTTCGACACCTCGCAGGCGTCGTCCTTCGCTGTCACACCGATCACGTGGTCGTCGCCGCCGGTGCCGCTCTTCTGCGTACAGGCTGTCACGGCGGTCAGGGCGGCCGCGGTGGCGACGGCGGTGAGGGCGGAGAGTCGGACGGCTCGCATGGGAGGGCTCCCGGAAGTGACTCAAAAGTGATGGGGCACCGCACCCGCTGAACAACAAGGTGAGGCTTACCTAACTTATCCGAGGCTTACGCGGGGGATACCCCCGCAGGGTGTGATTCGAATCTCACGAAGGCGTACGGAAAAGATCTGATTGCAGATAGTAAAAACAATCGCAAAGAACAGGCCACGGGAAGGTCAAGAGTCGCGCCGCGGGATCACCAGGAGCGCACCCGTCCGCGGATGCGGCAGGACCTCGACCGGCTGCTCGTAGACCCGGGAGAGCAGGGACGCGGAGGGGACCTCGCCGGGCGGGCCGTCGGCCACGACCCGGCCCGCGCACAGGACCACGACCCGGCGCCGAGGAGTTCGGCGGCTTCTACGGCCAGGGCACCGCGCTCGACCCGGCGGACCTGCCCGCCGCCCTTACCGGGGGCGCCGACCTCCCCTCCGGCGACGGCGGCTCGGGCGTGCTGTCCGCGATGCGCAGGCGGCGCGACGCACAGGCGTGACCCAACAACAGGGCGGTACCGGCCTGTTCCGGCCGGTACCGCCCTTCGGTGTCGTCCCGCGGTGTTTGAATGCCCGGGTGACTGACTACGACGTGCTGCGCGTGTTCTGCGCGGCGAACGGCGGCTACGGCAACGAACTCGGCGTCGTCCGCAACGGCTCGCTCATACCCGCCCAGGAGGACCGCCAGGAGCTCGCCGCCAAACTCGGCTTCAGCGAGACGGTGTTCGTCGACGACCCCGAACGCGGGGAGATCGACATCTACACCCCCACCCGGCGTCTGCCCTTCGCCGGCCACCCCTGCGTCGGAACGGCCTGGCTCCTGGACGTCCCGGAACTGGTGACCCCCGCCGGAACGGTCGGCGTCCGCCTGGACGGCGAGTTCACCTGGATCGAGGCCCGCCCCGAGTGGGCCCCGCCGCGCACCCTGCGCCGGTACGCCACCGCGGCCGAGGTCGACGCCCTGCCCGTTCCCCCGCCCGGCGAGTGGATATACGCCTGGGCCTGGGAGGACGAGGCAGCCGGCCGCATCCGCGCCCGGGCCTTCCCGGGCCGCGACGACGGCATCGAGGAGGACGAGGCCACGGGCGCGGCGGCCCTGCTGCTGACCGCCGAACTGGGCCGCGCCCTCAACATCAGGCAGGGCATGGGCTCCCAGATCCTCACGGCACCGCAGCCGGAGGGCTGGGTGGAGATCGGCGGAAGGGTGATCCTGGAGCGCTGAGCCGCGCGGGCGCGGTCTTCAGCCCAGGTGCGCGAGGAAGGCCCGCCAGGCGTCACGGCTGAAGCGGATCACCGGTCCGGTGGGGCGCTTGCTGTCGCGGACGGGAGCGAAGTGGGGGACTCCGTGGGCGAGTTCAAGGCACTCGTTGTTGCCACCGCTGTAGGTGCTGCTGCGCCACTTCGCATCCGACAAGTCCGGTGTTCCGTGGCGTGCGGTCTTCATGTCCTGTGCTCCCTGAGCCTGCGTCGGATGACCGAGAGGGATTCCACAGGGGAGAGAGCGGACGTGCGGGCGGCGTCGAACAATTCCCGGTACCGGGCGACCTCGGCTTCCCGTTCGAGCCACATCGAACCGGTCGGGGTGTCCGTCAGCACCACGTCGAGGGCTGCCTCCTCGGGGAACCCCAGTACTACATACGGTCCGAACATACTCGCATGTGCTCCGCGTGAGAACGGAAGGACCTGAATGGTCACGTTGGCGCGTTCGGACATCGCCAGGAGGTGTTCCAGTTGCGCCTTCATCACCTCGGGGCCGCCGACCTGTTGGAGGAGCACTGCTTCCGAGAGCACTGCCCAAAGATGCAGCGGTGATTCACCGGAGAGACGTTCCTGGCGGGTGAGGCGCACCTGCACGAACTGCTCGATCTCATCCGCCGTCTGCCACTGGCGCGAGGCGACCGTCACTGCCCGGATGTACTCCGGGATCTGGAGCAGGCCGGGGACCAACTGCGCCTGGAATGTGCGGATGGTGTCCGCCATCGCCTCGAGCGCGATGTAGTCGCGATACGTGTCCGCCAGCATCGATCCGTACTGATTCCACCAACCCTGCCGACGACGGCGGTTGGCCTTGCGGGCGAGGACGGTGAGTCGATCGCGGAGTTCAGTGTCCGTAGCCCCGTAGGCATGAAGCATCGCGGTCAGATCGGGGAGCCGGACCGTCACGCGGCCGTTTTCGATGCGACTGATCTTTCCCTTGGTGCAGTCGAGGGCCTCGGCTGCTTCCGAAGTGGTGAGCTGTGCGGCCTCTCGCAGTCGTCTCAATTCTTCGCCGAGTTGGCGGCCGAGAACGGTGGATCGGCTCGAAGCCGTGCTGTTTCCAGGCATGTCACCACCTTTAGCAGCGAGGTGAACGAGGCGAGCCTGGCTTTACCCGAAAGGAGGAACTTTGCGGCCAGTTCATCTGGAAACGTTGCAGATGCGGATGGTGCGCATCCACCGTTTCGGTGTCGGCGGTTGCAACGGAAGTCCTGCCGTGGGGAATTCACCGCCGACTTCGAGCCTGAGGAGGCGCACCCATGACCGCAACGAACGACGTCACCTTCCAGCTCTCCCGAAGCCGCCGCAGCGTTCCCCGAGCCCGAGCGCTGCTGCATGCCGTGCTCGGTGACTGGGGTGTCGGTCAGGAGGTGCTGGAAAATGCCGAGCTGGTGCTCTCGGAACTTGTCACCAACGCGCTGCGCGTACCGGTGCCGGCCGGTCGGCAGGTCGGGGTGCGGATCACACGCGATGCGGGGGAGGGGCTGTTGCGGCTGGAGGTCAGCGACGCCGGAGGGGGCAGGCCGGAGGTCCGGGAGCCTGGAGAGGACGAGACGTGCGGGCGCGGGCTGCTGCTCGTGGCGGCGCTCGCCCACCGCTGGGGCTGGGAGGAGCGCGCGGCGGGGATCGGCAAGACGGTGTTCGCAGAACTGAAAGCACCGGACCTCGTCGCCTGCCCCGCCACACGTGAGGTTGCCGCGGTCCTGGTCCAGGTCGGACAGCAGGTGCTGGTGCGGGGCGCATGGCGGACCGTTCGCGGCGTACGGAGCGAGCAGTACGCCTCCTGCGGCCCCGCCGTGGTGCTGACGCTGGACGACGGCCCGGCGCTGCGTGTGCACGCGGCCGAGCCTTTGACCGTACGGGTGGGGGAGCGCTGCGGGTGAGTTCACGACGACCACGACGATCACGCCGACCACGTCGGTCGGTCACGCCGACAGGGGGAACTCTTCGCCCAGAGCGCGGAAGACCGCCGTGTTCAGGGCGAACGCCCGCTTGCACTCGGCCGCGATCCGCTGCTTCTCCAGGTCGTCGACAGGGACGGCGTCCAGCAGTTCGCGGTAGCGCCGCTTGAACGCGGCCGGGTTGGCGATGTCCTCGAAGACGTAGAAGCGGACCCCGTCGCCCTTCTTGGAGAAGCCCCAGGTCTTCTCCGCCTTGTCCCGGATGATCTGGCCGCCGGAGAGGTCGCCGAGGTAGCGGGTGTAGTGGTGGGCTATGTAGCCGGCGGCCACTGCTCGGCGCACTCGCGCACCCGGTCGGCGTAGGTGCGGGTCGCGGGCAGAGCGGTGAGCGTCGACCGCCACTCGGGGCCCCGCAGATGGGTCAGGTCCCGCTCCAGCGCGGCCAGCCGGAACAGTTCGGACTGGATGAACGGCCCCGCGACCGGGTCCGAGGCCAGTCGTTCGACCCCGTGCTCCAGCGCCTCGTACACGAACCACAGTTGCTCGGTGTAACGCGCGTACGCCTCCACACCGAGCCGACCGCCGAGCAGGTCGCTCATGAAGGGTGAGGTCTCCGCCTCCGTGTGCTGCTCACGGGAGGCGGTACGGATGAGTGTCGAGAAGGAGTCCATGGGGTCCATGGGCTCATCGTTTAAGGTAAGGCTAACCTAAGTCAAGAGGTTGCCGACGGCTTGTCGGCAAAGCTTCAGCGGATATAAGAGGCAAAACGCGCTGGTCGTGCCGGACGTCGACGGCGAGGGCGAGGAGTCGTCGGCCGGTGAGGGCGAAGACTCCGCCGGGTGTCCTGCTTCCGTGCTGCTCCAGAAGGCGCACGCGTCCGGCATGAAGACCGTGCGGATGAGTCCGCCACAGCACGATGCCCGGCGAGAGCCGTTACGCGAAAAGGCGCCTGCCGCACTGGGGCCGGATGTAGCGCGAAGGCCGCCCGGACGATCCGGGCGGCCTTCGTTGAGGTCTGAACCCTGGGGTATGGCCTGCCCCGTTAGGGGCTACCAGGGACGATTCCAGGGTCTTCATCACTTAGTCTACCTACGATTACCCCACCATGCACAGTACGCCGCTCACCGCCACCGAGCCGCCCGACGACAAGGCCGTCATCGAGCTGCTCAGCCCCGACCGGATGAAGCCCTACCTGGCCGCGTGTGCTGGCGACACCACCGCCGCGCTCGCCCTGTATCGATGGAACAGTGACCTCGCCGCTGCGTTCTTTGAATCCCTGGGCCACCTGGAGATCATGCTCCGCAACGCGCTCGACGCGCGGCTCGTCGCCCGCCAGCAGCGCCACGGCCGCACCGCCGAGTGGTACGACGACAGGAAGGTCCCGCTCAGCGGCAAGGCGCGCAGCGACATCGCCCAGGCTCAGGAACGCGCCGGCCGGGACAGCAAGCACCCTCCGCGCGGGAAGATTATTGCGGAACTGAACTTCGGGTTCTGGCGTTTCCTGCTGGCTCGTCAGTACCGGGCCAGCCTATGGCCCGACCTGGCCGGTGCCTTCCCTTACGCGCCCAACCGCGCCCTGACCACGGTGGAAGAACCGGTCAAGCGGCTGCATAAGCTCCGCAATCGCATCGCCCACCATGAAGGCATCTGGCACCTGCCCCTCAAAGCCCACCGAGACGACATCCAGACCGTGCTCGGCTTCATGACTCCGGCGGCTGCCGCCTGGGTTGCCAGCACCTCCCGTATCGACTACATCCTCGCCCGTCGTCCCTGAACCCCGCACCTTCACTCCGTGGGGGCACGACCCCGCAGCCCGCCGACGACGGAGCGGCTTCCGCGAAAAGTCCGCGGGCAATGAACAGGAAGCGTCACTAGCAGCATCACTGGCTGAACTGACCATTCGGTGCGCTGAGCGGCCAGCACAGCTGTGATGCCTGCTCATATCTCCTCTGGCCGACCGGGGCCGACCACGGTCGCTGCCAGCCTGACGAAGGGGCCCCGTGTCAGATCTTTCCTCTGGCTACAGGCCTCGCCCCCTGCCCTGGGAGTCGGTCAGCGACTGGAGGCAGCCTGGTACTGGTTGCGTGCGGCCTGGCGGTGGTCCTGCTCGACGACATGTGCGGTTTGCTAGCGGGCCTCCTGCAGATACTGGGCGGCAGCGATCAGGTGGGCGTTGCCCTTGCACGGTCCGGCCGCGACCAGGCGCCCCACGACGGACAGCAGGGCTTCGCTCAGTTACCGCGAGAGGCGCCGGTCCGGGCCCGCCAGGGCGGAGACGTCGACGTGGCGGGGACTGGCCCTTCGCGGTCTCCGGAGGCATCGGCCTCCTCGCCGCCGATTCAGGGCAAACTGCAGACGCCCGCACGGAGACGACCCTAGGATCAGACCTTCGACCAGGCCTACATGACAGAAACCCAGAGGGCGGTATGCGTCTTTTGTCGGGCTCGGTGAAACTGGCGAAAACCATGGGTCCTGCACCGTAAATCCGCAGGTCGCGCAGTCTGCTCCCCGCGCCCGCGGGGATGGCCCCCGCTGCACCATCCCGCCGGTGGCGAAGTGCAGGCTGCTCCCCGCGCCCGCGGGGATGGCCCCTGGCTGTAGTCGGCCCGAAACGGCGGGAAGCGCTGCTCCCCGCGCCCGCGGGGATGGCCCCTCCTTCGTCTCACCGGTGACGGTGAAGCCGTTCTGCTCCCCGCGCCCGCGGGGATGGCCCCTCTTCACGGGGGAGGCCCTTCCTGGATCTCGACTGCTCCCCGCGCCCGCGGGGATGGCCCGCGGACGGCGTCGATCTCCATGAGGACTTCGACCTGCTCCCCGCGCCCGCGGGGATGGCCCCCTCTCACAGCAAACGGGAGCGATCGTGACCAGCTGCTCCCCGCGCCCGCGGGGATGGCCCCCTCTCACAGCAAACGGGAGCGATCGTGACCAGCTGCTCCCCGCGCCCGCGGGGATGGCCCCACCGGCGGGACGCCTGGCGCGCTGAGGGTGTCCTGCTCCCCGCGCCCGCGGGGATGGCCCCGTCCGCGTGGACAGCATCGCGAACATCATGTGCTGCTCCCCGCGCCCGCGGGGATGGCCCCTCGCGCACCCGGCCGCTCGGCAACACCTCGGTCTGCTCCCCGCACCTGCGGGGATGGCCGTATGCGGAGGTCCCGCCGCTCCGGTGGTGGGACCTCCTGTCGTGGCTGGGGAGGGCATGGCCCTCCCGGTTTCGTCGGGCTGTCATGCCCACGGGCCGTGGCCTGTGGGCGGGCGAGCGGTCACGGTTCTGGTGGCGGTCAGGTGAGGCCGGCGGTGGCGTTGTCCTCCTATAGCCGTCGACCCATAGCCGTCGGCGCGCTGGAAGCAGCCGTTCACAGAGCGGGAGTGCCGGGCCTGTCCGCCCTGGTCGGCGAGCGCCACGGCGTCCTTGCCCCGCTTGCTGACGGTGGTGGCCAGACCGGTACGGCCGGTACGGAGGGAGTGGCCGGCCCGGGCGCGCAGCGCTACGGCAGGGTCAGGATCTCCGCGCCCGTGTTCGTCACCACCAGGGTGTGCTCGAACTGGGCGGTGCGCTTGCGGTCCTTGGTGACGACCGTCCAGCCGTCGTCCCAGATGTCGTACTCGTGGGTGCCCAGCGTCAGCATCGGCTCGATCGTGAAGGTCATCCCCGGCTGCATGACTGTCGTCGCGTGCGGGTTGTCGTAGTGCGGGATGATCAGCCCGGAGTGGAACGACGTGTTGATGCCGTGGCCGGTGAAGTCGCGGACCACGCCGTAGCCGAAGCGCTTCGCGTACGACTCGATGACCCGGCCGATGACGTTGATCTGCCGGCCCGGGCGGACCGCCTTGATCGCGCGGTTCAGCGCCTCGCGGGTGCGTTCCACCAGCAGGCGGCTCTCCTCGTCCACGTCGCCGACCAGATAGGTCGCGTTGGTGTCGCCGTGGACCCCGCCGATGTACGCCGTCACGTCCAGGTTGACGATGTCGCCGTCCCGCAGCACCGTCGAGTCCGGGATGCCGTGGCAGATCACCTCGTTGATCGAGGTGCACAGCGACTTGGGAAAGCCCCGGTAGCCCAGCGTCGAGGGGTAGGCGCCGTGGTCGCACAGGAACTCGTGCGCCACCCGGTCCAGCTCGTCCGTGGTCACGCCCGGCGCGATGTGCTTGGCCGTCTCCTCCATCGCCTGCGCGGCGATCCGCCCGGCGATCCGCATCGCCTCGATCGTCTCCGGCGTCTGCACCTCCGACCCGGTGTACGGCTTCGGCGCGGGCTTGCCGACGTACTCCGGACGGCGGATGTGCCCGGGGACGGAACGGGGCGGGGACAGCTTCCCGGGGACAAGCAGCGACTGGCCAGACATGTTCGCGAGTCTAACGGGGGCGATGGGGGAACATGTCCCTGGCGAGAGGAGCTGGTCATGGCCCTGTTCAAGAAGCGGACCGCGGGAAAGCCGGGCGAGTGGTTCTACTGCCTGGAGCACAAGAAGGTCGAGGAGGGGCCCGAGTGCCCCGCCAAGGACCGGTTCGGCCCGTACGCCTCCCGGGAGGAGGCCGGCAACGCGATGGAGACCGCCCGCCGGCGCAACCTCCAGTGGGAGAACGACCCCCGCTGGCACGACGCCCCCGGGGGCGGCACGGACGGCGACGAGGAGGGCTGACCGGGCCGGAGACCCGGAGACCGGGGAGGGCGGACGCCGCCCGTACCGGGCGGGCGGTTCTCCACGCGGCGCCGGACACCGGCCGGCGGCGCCGGGCACCGGCCCTACCAGTGCGGGGGCGGCGGTGCCGTCAAGCGGTCCGTCAGCCGTGACAGGCGGTCCCGGAAGCGGCCGCGTCTCCGTGGGGCCGGCATCGAGTTCTCCCCGGCCGCCGCGCTCACCAGGTGCTGGACGGTGTCCAGGTCCAGCTCGGAGCCCTCCGGCACCGCCAGCGTCTCGTGCGCCATCGACTCCAGCTCGCCCCCGCCGGCCCCGAGGGCCAGCACCGTCGCCCCGGCCCGCCGTGCATCGTGCACCCGCTCCAGGAGCGTCACGGGCTCCTCGGGAGCCACGACGAGCAGCGTCTCACCCCGCCGGGCCGCCTCCAGCCGGCCGAGCCCGACGGAGAGGTGGGCCGGGCCGGAGGGACGGACGGTGTGCCGTACGAGCGTCGGGGCCAGCTCCGGGGTGCCCGACCAGGCGGCCTCGTCCACCAGGTGGGCCGCCAGGTGCCAGGGCTCGTACTGCGGTGTGCCCACGAGCAGCAGCCCGCCCCCGTACGACACCACCGACCCCCGCAGCACCCCCGCGAACCGCCGTGTGGCCCCCAGCCACTCGGTCCCGGCGAGCACTTCGCGCAGCAACGCGACCCGTACGGCGTCCATGGGCGCGCATCCTGCCCCCAAGCGGGAACCGGCGACCGGGACTTCGGCCGAATTCACCCGCACCGGGGACGTAGAGTCGACAGCATGACCTCCAGCAACAGCGCACACAAGGCGCCCGCCAAGGATCCCTGGGACCTTCCCGACGTCTCCGGCCTGGTCGTCGGCGTGCTCGGCGGGACCGGGCCGCAGGGCAGGGGACTCGCCTGCCGGTTCGCCCGGGCCGGACAGAAAGTGATCATCGGCTCCCGGGCCGCCGAGCGGGCGCGGGCGGCGGCCGAGGAGATCGGGCACGGGGTCGAGGGCGCCGACAACGCCGAGACCGCCCGCCGCAGCGACGTCGTGATCGTCGCCGTGCCCTGGGAGGGCCACGCCCAGACCCTCCGGTCCCTGCGCGGGGAACTGGCCGGCAAGCTCGTCGTGGACTGCGTCAACCCGCTCGGCTTCGACAAGAAGGGCGCCTACGCCCTCAAGCCCGAGGAGGGCAGCGCCGCCGAGCAGGCCGCCGCCCTGCTGCCCGACTCACGGGTGACCGCCGCCTTCCACCACCTGTCCGCGGTGCTGCTGCAGGACCCGGAGATCGAGCGGATCGACACCGACGTCATGGTCCTCGGCGAGGAGCGCGCCGACGTGGAGACGGTCCAGGCGCTGGCCGGCCGCATCCCCGGCATGCGCGGCATCTACGCGGGACGGCTGCGCAACGCCCACCAGGTGGAGGCGCTGGTCGCGAATCTGATCTCGGTCAACCGGCGCTACAAGGCGCACGCGGGACTCCGGGTCACGGACGTATGAGCCGGTGGGGGACACTGGTACCGGAAGCACCGGACCTCGGTACCGGAAGCACCGGGCCGTTCCGTGTCCCCCGCAGTACCCGACAGGAGTCGACCGTCATGCCCCGCATCGCCCTCTTCACCCTGATCGTCTGCCTGCTGGCCGTGGCCGCGGCCGTCGTCTCCTTCGTCAAGGGCAGCTGGCTGGGGATCGTGTGGGTGCTGCTGGCGGGTCTGTCGTCCAACATGACCTGGTACTACGCCCGCCGCGAGCGGATGCGGCAGAGCCGGTCCGTCAGCGGCTGACCGAGCACAGCTCATGGGTGTCCTGCCAGAACCGGTACAGGTCGTAACCGCAGTACTGGTCGAGGGCGCTGATGCCGAGATGGCGCAGAATGAAGTCGATCATGCCGAAGAACGCGCCGTTGAGCGCCGGCACCCACAGCAGCGCGAAGACGAACAGCAGGCCGAACGGGGCGAACGGCTCCACCTGGCGCTTGATCCCGGGTGACAGCCAGGGCTCGAGCACGCCGTAGCCGTCCAGGCCCGGCACCGGCAGGAAGTTCAGGATCGCGGCCGTCACCTGGAGCAGCGCGAGGAAGGCCAGCGCGAACCGGAAGTCGGCGGGCACGCCGTCCAGCGCGTGCAGCCAGAACGGGGCCGTGCACACGAGCGCGAACAGGACGTTCGTCAGCGGCCCCGCCGCCGAGATCAGGCTGTGCCGCCAGCGGCCCTGGATCCGGCCGCGCTCGATGAACACAGCACCGCCCGGCAGACCGATCCCGCCCATGATCACGAACAGGACCGGGAGCACGATGCTCAGCAGGGCGTGCGTGTACTTCAGGGGGTTCAGCGTCAGGTAGCCCTTGGCGCCGACCGTGAGGTCACCGCTGTGCAGCGCGGTGCGCGCGTGCGCGTACTCGTGCAGGCACAGCGAGACGACCCAGGCCGAGGTCACGAACAGGAACACCGCCACGCCCGGCTGCTGGGCGTATCCGGTCCAGGTGGCCCAGCCCGTGACCGCGGCGACGGCCAGGATCCCGAGGAAGACGGGACTGATCCGTCGGTCGCTGTGACGGGTGGTGGCGGTGGTCATGGCAGAAGGCTCCTGAAACATGTCGGGTGGGCGGGCTCGACCGTACCGGGCGCACGGAGAACGCACCACGGAGAACGCACCACGGAGAAAACGTCTCGCGCCCGGGCGCCGGTTCCATGGAGGGTGGGGGCATGGCAGTGCGCTGGGTGTTCTACGAGAACTGGCAGATGGAGTGCTGCGGCACGCCGTTCTCGGTGGGGGAGAAGGTGAGCCGGCCGGTGCGGCCCGTGGACCCGGAGGACGTGCTGGGCGAGGGCTGCGACAAGGACAGCAAGAGGAACGACAGCAAGAGGAACGACAGCAAGAAGAACGACAGCAAGAAGAACGAAGAGAGCAAGGAGAAGTACGACGGGATGCTGCTGGTCGAGCAGCACGGCGACGCGGAGTCCGAGATCACGGGCCGGGTCCGTGCGATCCGGCTGGTGCACCGGATGTACGAGGAGACCGAGCCGGGCTCGCGCACCTTCGCTCCCACACCCGACGAGGCGTCCCTGGAGGCCGTCGACAGCTGCCCGGAGTGGTTCAGCCGCGAGGAGCTGCCGACGGGGCCGGGGAGCCGCCGGCACCGCAGCACGACCGGAGTCCTCGTCGCCCTGGACGTGCCGGACGCCGCGCCGGTCGCGTTCCCCGGCCGGCTGTGAGACCGACGGAGACAATGGACCTCGTGCGTTACCGCATCCTCGGCACCACCCAGGCGCTCCGCCCCGACGGCACCCCCGTTCCGGTCGGCGGGGCGCGGCTGCGTGCCCTGCTGACCGTGCTCGCCCTGCGGCCCGGCCGGACCGTGCCGGTGAGCGTCCTGGTCGACGAAGTGTGGAACGGCGACCCGCCCACCGACGCCACGGGCGCGCTCCAGGCACTGGTGGGACGGCTGCGCCGGACGCTGGGCGCCGACGCGGTGGCCTCCGCGGCGGGCGGCTACCGGCTCACCGCCGCCGCGGACGACATCGACCTGCACCGCTTCGAACGGCTGGCGGGCGAGGGCCTGCGCGCGCTGGCCGACGGCGACCCCGCCAAGGCCGCCGCCGTCCTCGACGACGCCCTCGCCCTGTGGCGCGGCCCCGTCCTCGCCGACCTGCCCGACCGCACCGCCGAGGCGGCCCGCTGGAACACCCGCCACCTGGACGTACGCCGGGCCCGGCTCACCGCCGCCCTCGCCCTCGGCCACGCCGAGCAGGCCCTGCCCGAGCTGACCGCCCTGTGCGACACCCACCCCCTGGACGAATCCCTCCAGGCCCTCCGCCTGCGTGCCCTGCGCGACACGGGCCGCACCGCTCAGGCCCTGGCCGCCTACGAGGACGTACGGCGCCTGCTGGCCGACCGGCTGGGCTCGGACCCCGGTCCCGAACTGCGCGCGCTGCACGAGGAGCTGCTGCGGCCGGACGGACCGGACGGAGGAGACGCCCACAAAGGCTCCGGCGCCACCGCGCATCACCCCGACGGGACACACGGCTTCAACGGCACACCCGGGACACCTGCCGTCGGCGGCCCCAGAGCCCCGGCGGCCCTCTCCGGCCTTCCCGCGGCTCCTGCCGTGGCCCCTTCCGCGCAGGCACCCGCGGCCGGTCCTTCCGCACCGGCCCGCACCGCCGCCGGGGGCGAGCGGGAGCACTCCGCCGCGCCCACCGGGGCCCTCGCCTCCCGGTCCCCCGGCAACCTCCGCGCCCGGCTCACCTCCTTCGTCGGCCGTGAGAACGACATCGAGGCGATCCACGCCGCCCTCAGGGCCGCGCGGCTGGTGACGCTGCTGGGGCCCGGCGGGTCCGGGAAGACCCGGCTGTCGCAGGAGGCCGCGGAGACCCTGCGGCCGGCGATGCCGGACGGGGTGTGGCTGGCCGAGCTCGCTCCCGTCGACGACGGGAACGCCGTCCCGGAGGCCGTGCTCACCGCCGTGGGGGCCCGCGAGACCGTGCTGTACGGCGCCGGGGCCGAGGAGATGCGGGCCGCGGTCGCCGACCGGCACGACGACCCGGTCGAGCGGCTGGTCGAGCACTGCGCACGGCGCCGCATGCTGCTTCTGCTCGACAACTGCGAGCACGTCGTCGACGCGGCGGCCCGGCTGGCCGAGGAACTGCTCGCACGCTGCCCGCACCTCACCGTGCTGGCCACCAGCCGGGAACCGCTCGGCATACCGGGCGAGGTGCTGCGGCCGGTCGAGCCGCTGCCCGAGCCGGCCGCGCTGCAGCTGCTCGCCGACCGGGGGGCCGCCGTACGGCCCGGTTTCCGCGTCGACGCCGACGAGGACACCGCCGCCGCCTGTGCCGAGATCTGCCGGCGCCTGGACGGTCTGCCGCTGGCCATCGAACTCGCCGCCGCCCGGCTGCGGATGCTCACCCCGCGCCAGATCGCCGACCGGCTCGACGACCGCTTCCGCCTGCTCACCTCCGGCAGCCGTACCGTCCTGCCCCGCCAGCAGACCCTGCGGGCCGTCGTCGACTGGTCCTGGGAGCTGCTGGACGAGGACGAGCGGGACGTGCTGAGCCGGCTGTCCGTCTTCGCCGGCGGCTGCGACCTCGCCGCCGCCGAGGCCGTGTGCGGGCCCGCCGCCTTCGACGCCCTCGCCTCCCTCGTCGACAAGTCCCTCGTGGTGGCCGCCCCCACCGCCGACGGCGAGATGCGCTACCGGCTGCTGGAGACCGTCGCCGAGTACGCCGCCGAACGGCTCGACGAGGCCGGAGTCCGTACGGAGACCGAGCGCGCCCATCTGACGTACTACCGCGAACTCGCCCGCACCACCGAGCCGTTGCTGCGCGGCCCCCGTCAGCGCGCCGCCGTCGAGACGTTCGAGCGGGAGTACGAGAACCTGCGCACCGCTCTGCGCCACGCCGTCGGCGCGCACGACGAGCAGGAGGGGCTGTGCCTGATCCTGTCGCTCGCCACGTACTGGTACATGCGCGATGTGCGCATCGAGGCCCGCACCTGGTGCGAGGAGGTCATGGCGCTCGGCCCCGACCCCTTCGCCGAGCCGGTCCGGCGTGCCGCCCCGGTCTGGCTGCGATGCACGGACTCCCCGCCGCCGATGACCGGTGAGGTCCTCGCCGAGGCCCGCCGAGGCCTGCACCTCATCCACCTCGCCTGCATGGACACCGAGCTGGAGGCCTGGCAGTCACCGGAGGCGCAGCGCAAACTGCGCATCATCGCCGAGGTCTACGAGCCCGGTATGCCGCAGACCTGCCGCAGCCCGGGGATGCTCTGGCTCTTCGCGGTGATGATGACCGGTGACATGCGGCGCCTGCACGAGATCGGTGACGCCGCCGTACGCACCTGCCGCAGCACCCCGGGATTCGAGTGGGAGCTCGCCCACTGCCTGCGGTGGCGCGCCGACCTGCTGGCCAACCGCGCCGACAGGGCCGAGGACGCGCGCCGGGACGCCGACGAGTCCCTGGAGATCTTCCGCCGCCTCGGGGACGCCTGGGGCACCGCCGAGGCGCTCTCCGCGCGCGCGGAGGCCCACGAGCGCACCGGTGCCCACCGGGAGGCCGCCGCCGACTACCGGGAGGCCGTCGAGTACGCCGAACGCCTCGGCGCCCACGCCCAGATCACCCTCCTCAACGTCCGCCTCGGCGGCGCCCTGCTGGAGGCGGGCGAGGCCGAACAGGGCGAGCGGCTGCTGCGCGAGGTCATCGAGCAGAGCGAGGGCGGCCACAACGAGGCCATGCCCGCCGCCCGTGTCGTCCTCGCCTGCTGGCTCGGCATGACCGGCCGCATCCCCGAAGGACGCGAGCAACTGCGGCTGCTGCGCGAGGAGTTCAACATCGCGCACTTCGTCTTCTTCGAGGCCTTCATCCTCGGTGCGGAGGCCTGGCTGGAGGTGGCCGACGGCCGCTGCGAGGACGCCCTGGACAAGGCCCGCCGGGCACTGGAGCGGTCCCAGAACCCGCTTGCCCAGGCCATCACGCCTCATATGTGCTCGGTGTACCTGACCCTCGGCGCCCTGGCCGTCGTCGGCATGGACGGCGGGCGCCGGGCCCGGGACGCCGCCCGCTGCCTCGGCGCCGCCGACGCCCTGCTGCCGCCCGGGCACGTCCGCAACGCCCTGGAACGCCACATTCACGAGCGGGCGGTCGCCCGCGTCCGGTCCGCGCTCGGCGAGGAGGCGTACGAGGCCGCGTACGCGGAGGGCGGCGGCCTCACCCCGCAGGAGGCCGCCGCCCTGCTCTGACCCCGCGGCCGGAGACGTGCGGTCAGGCCGTCTTGGTGCGGAACGTGCGGATCGCGACCGGTGCCATCACCGCGGTGATCCCCACCGACCAGGCCAGCGTCACCCACAGGTCGTGCGCGACCGGGCCGTGCGTCATCAGCCCGCGAGCGGCGTCCGCGAGGGCGGACAGCGGGTTGTACTCGGTGAAGGTCCGCAGCCAGTCCGGCATCGTCCCGGGCGGCGCGAAGATGGACGAGCCGAACTGCAGCGGCATCAGCACCAAAAAGCCCATCGCCTGCACGGACTGCGCGTTCTTCATCACCACACCGAGCGTGAGGAACACCCACATCAGCGCCGAGCCGAACACCGCGGACAGCCCCACGGCGGCGAACAGACCGGGCCAGTTCTCGATGTCGAAACCGACGAGGACACCGACGACCAGGAGAATCGCCGTCGCGAGCAGCATCCGCAGCAGCTCCACGGAGATCTTGGCGAACAGCACCGAGCCGCGCCCGATCGGCAGGGACCGGAAACGGTCCATCACACCGGAGTTGAAGTCCTGGTTGAAGCCGGTGCCCACGCCCTGCGCCAGGTTCATCCCCATCATGGCCAGCAGACCCGGCACGATGTACTGCACGTACTGCTGCTGCCCTCCGCCCAGCGACTGTCCGATCGAGCCGCCGAAGACGTACACGAACAGCAGCGTGAAGATCACCGGGAACAGGATCGCGTCGGCCATCGACTCGGGGTCCTGGCGGATCCACAGCAGATTGCGGCGGACCAGCGCGCCGGTGTGCCGCAGATGGGCGCGCAGCGGGATCCGGGCGTCGGCCTTTGATCCGGCGGCGGTCGCGGCGACCCCGGAAGGGACGGTGCGCGGCGCCTTGTTCAGAGGGGCGGGCGACGTGCGGGTGCTCATACGGCGACCTCCTCGCGGGAGTCGGCGGGCCGGGCGTCCTGCGGGGCACTGGCGCGGTGGCCGGTGAGGGACAGGAACACCTCGTCCAGGCTGGGCAGTTCGGTGGTGAGGGAGGAGAGCGTGACGCCGTGCGCGGTGACCGCGCCGACCACGGCGGTCAGCTGCTCGTCGCTGAGGACCGGCACCAGCAGGGAGCCGGTCTCGGTGTCCACGGTCACCGGGGCGAGCCCGGTGATGCCCAGCTCGTCGAGCTTCCCGGCCAGCGGGCGCAGCTGCAGCGGATCGGCCGGCCGCACCCGCAGGGTGCGTCCGCCGACCTTCGCCTTGAGCTCCTCGATGGCACCGCCGGCGACCACCTTGCCGCGGTCGATGACGGTCAGCTCGGAGGCCAGCTGCTCGGCCTCCTCCATGTACTGGGTGGTCAGCAGGACGGTGACCCCGTCCCCGACCATCGCCTTGACCTCGTCCCACACCTCGTTGCGGGTCCGGGGGTCGAGTCCCGTGGTCGGCTCGTCCAGGTAGAGGACGGCGGGGCGCCCGACCATCGAGGCGGCCAGGTCCAGCCGCCGCCGCATACCGCCGGAGTACGTCCGGGCCGGCCGCCGCGCGGCCTCGGTGAGCGAGAACCGCTCCAGCAGCTCGTCGGCGCGGGCGCGGGCCTGCTTGCGGGACAGGTCGAGCAGACGGCCGATCAGATACAGGTTCTCCCAGCCGGACAGCTTCTCGTCGACGGAGGCGTACTGCCCGGTGAGTCCGATCATCCGGCGCAGCTGCCGGGGCTGCCGTACGACGTCGCAGCCGGCGACGACGGCCTGGCCGGCGTCGGGGGGCAGCAGGGTGGACAGGATGCGGACGAGAGTGGTCTTGCCGGCCCCGTTCGGCCCGAGCACACCCATCACGGTGCCCTCGCGCACGTCCAGGTCCACACCGTCCAGCGCCCTGGTCTCGCCGAAGTGCTTGACCAGCCCCCGTACGGTCACGGCACTGGGTTTTGTGTCGTTCAGTGTCATGCCCGAAACGGTGTCAGGCGCCACCGACAGCCCACCGACAAACCACCGACAGCCCACCGGCGGCACCGACAGCTCCCCGACGGGCACCGCGACCGCCGGCCGGGCGGTCACGACGGCAGGGAAAACAGCGGAGAGAAACGGCAGGGAGAAACAGCAGAAAAAAGGGGGGGCGGCCCCGCCGGCGGGGGAGGACCGGCGGGGCCGCCCTCTGGTACCACGGTGGCTCAGTGGACCGAGTGCTCCTCCTGAGGGAACGTTCCTCCGATCACGTCCTCCGCGAACGCCCTGGCCGCGTCGCTCATGACCGTCCGCAGGTCGGCGTACTTCTTGACGAACCTCGGCACGCGCCCGGCCGTCAGCCCGAGCATGTCGGTCCACACCAGCACCTGCGCGTCCGTGTGCGGTCCGGCCCCGATGCCGACCGTCGGGATGTGCAGCACACGCGTCACCTCGGCGGCCAGCTCCGCCGGCACCAGCTCCAGCACGACCGCGAACGCTCCCGCGTCCTGCACGGCCTTCGCGTCCCGCAGCAGCTGGGCCGCCGCCTCCTCGCCACGCCCCTGGACGCGGTAGCCCATGGCGTTGACGGACTGCGGGGTCAGACCGATGTGGGCCATGACCGGGATGCCGGCCTCCGTCAGAAGCCGGATCTGCGCGTGCGACCGCTCGCCGCCCTCCAGCTTCACGGCGCCGACGCCCGCCTCCTTGATCAGCCGGGTCGCCGAGCGCAGCGCCTGCGCCGGGCCCTCCTGGTAGGAACCGAAGGGGAGGTCGCCGATGATCAGGGCGCGGCGCGTGCCCCGTACGACGGCGGCGGACAGCATGGTCATCTCGTCGAGGGTGACGGGTACGGTCGTGTCGTACCCGAGGTGGCAGTTGCCCGCGGAGTCGCCCACCAGGATCACCGGGATGCCGGCCTCGTCGAAGACGGAGGCGGTCATGGCGTCGTAGGCGGTGAGCATGGGCCACTTCTCGCCACGTTCCTTGGCGGAAGCGATGTCGCGGACGGTGATGCGGCGGGTGCCCTTGCCTCCGTACAGCGTCCTGCCGTCGGAGGGCTTCGTCTGGGCAGCCGAAAGCTGCGTCATGGCAACGGCTCCTTCGTCATCTCGAGGCGCCCTGACGGCGTCCCCGGACTCCCTCCCATGGTGGCATCTCGTGCCAGTTCGAGCCATAGGGCGCTCGTGTGCGCAACGTCTCGGCGGGGGACGGGGGAAGACGGAGGAATCGGGCAAGGGAAGGGCGGGAACCGGTAAGAACTGGGCAAAGAATTTCGATACGAGACGGTCTCGTATCGGAAGTGTCCTAGGCTCGCGATATGACTGTTTCTGCCGACAACGCCGCGGTCGGCTCCCGGATTCCGGAGGCGGTGCACCGCCGCCGCTGGGCGATCCTCGGCGTGCTGATACTGAGCCTGCTGATCGTGGTGCTCGACAACTCGATCCTGAACGTCGCCATCAAGACGATCTCCACCCCGGCCCCGACCGGACTGGGCGCCACGCAGAGCGAGCTGGAGTGGGCGATCAACTCCTACACCCTCGTCTTCGCGGGCCTGCTGTTCACCGCCGGGCTCATCGGCGACCGCATCGGCCGCAAGAAGGTCCTCCTCGGCGGCCTTGTGGTGTTCGGCCTCGGCTCCGCGCTGGCCGCCGAGTCCGGCTCGCCGGGTGAACTGATCGCCTACCGCGCCGTGATGGCCCTCGGCGCCGCCTTCGTCATGCCGGCCACCCTCGCCGTCCTCATGAACGTCTTCGAGCGCGAGGAACAGCCCAAGGCCATCGGGATCTGGGCCGGCGGCGTGGGCCTGGCCATCGCCATCGGCCCGATCACCGGCGGCCTGCTGCTCGAGCACTTCTGGTGGGGATCGGTGTTCCTCGTCAACGTGCCCATCGTGATCGTCGCGGTGGCGCTGATGGTGTGGCTGGTGCCCGACTCCCGCGACCCGCGGCCCGGCCGCATCGACCCGGTCGGTGTGGTGCTGTCCGTGGTCGGCCTGGTCCTGCTCGTCTACGGCATCATCAAGGGCGGCGAGCTCGCCGACTTCACCGATCCCACCGTGCTGTCGACGATCGTGGCGGGCCTGGCCGTCCTCGCGGTCTTCGTGTGGTTCGAGAAGCGCAGCGACCACCCGTCCCTGGATGTCACCTACTTCAGGAACAAGGTCTTCTCGGCCGCCATGGCCGCCATCGCGCTGGTGTTCTTCGCGCTGATGGGCGTGACGTTCTTCTCAGTGTTCTATCTGCAGAGCGTGCGCGGCTACACGCCGCTTCAGTCCGGCCTGCTCCTGCTGCCGCTGGCCGTCGCGCAGATGATCTTCGCGCCGCGGGCCCGGCTGGCCGTCGACCGCTTCGGCAACAAGGCCACCACCACGGCCGGTCTGCTGCTGCTCGCCGCCATGCTGGCCGCCTTCGCCGGCTTCGACGCCGGCACGCCGATCTGGGTGCTGGAGGCCGTCTTCTTCCTCATGGGCACCGCCATGGCGCACATCATGACGCCGACCAGCGTCGTCATCATGCAGGCCCTGCCCCGCGAGAAGGCCGGCTCGGCCTCCGCGCTGAGCAACACCTTCCGCCAGGTCGGCGGCGCGCTCGGCATCGCCGTGCTCGGCTCGGTGCTCTCCACGGCGTACCGCGGCGGCATCGAGGACAAGCTCGCCCCGCTCCCGGCCGGACTGCGCGAGAAGGCCGGCGAGTCCATCGAGGCCACCCTCGGCATCGCCGCGAGGCTCGGCCCGCGCGGTGACGCCCTGGTGGGCCCGGCCCACGACGCGTTCCTGCACGCCATGCATGTCACCGCGGTGTGCGGCAGTATGGTCGCGGTCATCGGCGCGGTCGTGGTGGCCGTGTTCCTGCCGGGCCGGCCGTCCGCACCCCGACAGGGAGAGAAGGAACAGGAGTTGGTGGCAGCGGAGTAACCGGAAGCCGGCCCGGGCGGGGGGCGGTCCGACGGGGGCGGTCCGAACAAAGAGACGGGGGAACGGGGGACAATCGTCCGGTCACGACGAAAGGACGGCCCACGTGAGCCTTGCCGACAGCCGCACCGCCTCCGACGCCCCCGTCCGGGGCCGGCCCAGGAGCGAGGCGCTGGAACGCACCATCGTCGAGTGCGTGATGAAGCTCCTGGAGGACGGCGTGCCGCTCGCCGAACTCTCCGTGGAACGCATCGCCCGTACCGCGGGCGTCGGCAAGGCCACCATCTACCGCCGCTGGAGCGGCAAGGAGGAGCTGTTCGTCGACGTCGTACGCGCCGCCGAGCCCCCCGACCCGGAACTGCCCGGAACCTCCATGCGCGACGACCTCGTGGCGCTCTGCGAACAGCTGCGCAGACGCGGACTGGTCAGCCGCTCCTCCGCCATCCTGCACAACGTCTACGCCCAGATGAAGAGCAGTCCGAAGATCTGGGCCGCCTACCACGCGACCGTCGTCGAGCCGCGGCGCAGGCTCCAGGCCGAGGTCCTGCGCCGCGGGCAGCGCGACGGGGAGCTGCGCACGGACATCGACGTCGACGTGCTCGGCGACATCATCGTCGGACCCATGCTGGTGCGCGCCGTGATGCGCCCCGACGCCGAACTGCCCGAGGGACTGTCCGAACAGATCGTGGACGCGGTACTGGAAGGGCTACGGCCCGTCAAGTCCCCGTAGAAACACCGCAGTTCCTCGTGTTTTCCCGTGGTTTCCCGTCCCCGTGTACGGGTTTTGTCACAGATCGGCCCGCGAGGGCCGTCACAGGAACCTGATGCGGCGGCTTGTTCGTCCCCCGTGCGCGGAACGGCCGTTCGAGGACGGCGGGAACGACTCCGATCATGCCCTAGGGTCGTAGGACGCGGGGGATGAACGGTGTGCACGGCAGGCAGTGAGGCGATGGAATGGCGCAACAGGCGTACGTGACGGAAACGGCGGACGGCGGCTCGCGGGACGAGCACCGAGGAGACCGGCTCCGGCGCACGGCGCACCGCCTCCTGGACGGCTGGCGCGGTGACCCGCGCATCTGGCGCCGGGGCGTCGTCCTCGCCGTGTTCGCGGTCGTCCTGTCCCTGGGGATGGCACTGCACGCGCACATCCCCAACCGGATCGGCAACCTCGGCAGTCTCACCGAGACCTTCCTGCCCTGGGCGGGCCTGTTCGTCCCGGTGCTGCTGATCCTCGCGCTGCTGCGCAGGTCGGCGATCGCGCTGATCGCGGTGCTGCTGCCCGCCGCCGCCTGGCTGCACCTGTTCGGCGGGCTGCTCACCGACAAGGGCGGCACCGGCGGCGATCTGACGGTCGTCACGCACAACGTCAACGCCGACAACCCCGACCCGACCGGCACCGCCCGGGACGTGGCCGCCGCCGGCGCCGATGTGCTCGCCCTGGAGGAGCTGAAGGCGTCCGCGGTCCCGGTCTACCAACGGGTGCTCGCCCCGACGTACAAGTACCACGCGGTGAAGGGCACCGTCGGGCTGTGGAGCAAGTATCCGATCAGCAGCGTCCAGTCCGTCGACATCAGGCTCGGCTGGACCCGCGCGCTGCGGGCCACGGTGATCACGCCCGAGGCGCCCGTGGCGGTGTACGTCGCGCACATGCCGTCGGTCCGGGTGAAGCTGAACGCCGGCTTCACCGCCCAGCAGCGCGACCAGAGCGCCGACGCGCTGGGCGAGGCGATCGCCGACGAGCGGCTGCCCCGGGTGGTGCTGCTCGGCGACCTGAACGGCACGATGAACGACCGCTCGCTCAACGCCGTCACCTCCCAGATGCGCTCCACGCAGGGCGCGGTGGGCAACGGGTTCGGGTTCAGCTGGCCGGCGTCCTTCCCGCTCGCCCGCATCGACCAGATCATGGTCAGGGGAGTGGAGCCGGTGAGCTCCTGGACGCTGCCGCGCACGGACAGCGACCACCTGCCCGTGGCGGCACGCGTGAATCTGTCCGCCTCGGCGGACGACGACTCCTGAGGCGACGCCCGGGAGACCGCCTGACCGGTCCCCGGCCGGTCAGGCGGTCTCCCGCCAGCCGTTGGTGATCGGCAGCCTGCGGTCCTTGCCGAAGACCTTCGCCGAGATCTTGGTGCCCGGCGGGTACTGGCGGCGCTTGTACTCGGCCCGGTCGACCATCCGCAGCGTCGTGGTGACCAGCTCCCGGTCGTAGCCGGCCGCGACGATCGCGTCCGCGCCCTTGTCCTGGTCGACATAGAGCTCGAGGATCGCGTCCAGCACCGGGTAGTCCGGGAGGGAGTCGGTGTCGACCTGGCCGGGGCGCAGCTCCGCGCTCGGCGGCTTGGTGAGGGAGTTCTCCGGGATCGGCGGGGTCTCCCCCCGCTCGGCGGCGACCCGGTTGCGCCACCTCGCCAGCCGGAAGACCGACGTCTTGTACACGTCCTTGATCGGGCCGTACGCGCCCACCGCGTCGCCGTACAGCGTCGAATAGCCCACCGCCAGCTCCGACTTGTTGCCGGGCGCCAGCACGATGTGACCCTCCTGGTTGGAGATCGCCATCAGCAGCGTGCCGCGCAGCCGGGCCTGGAGGTTCTCCTCCGCGAGACCGGTCAGACCGAGGGAGCCCATGTACGCGTCGAACATCGGCTCGATCGAGACCGTGCGGAAGTGCAGACCGGTGCGCCGGGCCAGCTCGGCCGCGTCCGCCTTGGAGTGCTCCGAGGAGTACCGGGACGGCATGGAGACGCCGTGGACGTTCTCGGCGCCCACCGCGTCGCAGGCGATCGCCGCGACGAGCGCGGAGTCGATCCCGCCGGACAGCCCGATCAGGACCGACCGGAAACCGTTCTTGCGCACATACGCGCGCAGGCCCACGACCAGCGCCGTGTAGACCTCCTCGTCGTCGTCCATGCGCTCGGCGTGCTCGGCGACCGGCTCGGGCTCATAGGCCGGCACCGGGTCCTCGGACAGCACCACACGGTCGATGCGCAGACCGTCGTCCACCACGCCCCCGGGCGCGTCCGCCGCGGCGGCCGGCAGCTCCAGGTCCACCACCATCAGGTGCTCCGCGAACTGCGGCGCCCGCGCGATCACCTCGCCGTCCGGGGCGACCACGATCGAGTCGCCGTCGAAGACCAGCTCGTCCTGCCCGCCGGTCAGGGCGAGGTAGGCGGTGGTGCAGCCGGCCTCCTGGGCCCGCTTGCGGACCAGCTCCAGGCGGGTGTCGTCCTTCAGCCGCTCGTACGGCGATGCGTTGACGGAGACCAGCAGCCCGGCACCCGCGCTGCGCGCGGCCGGCACCCGGCCGCCGTCCTGCCACAGGTCCTCGCAGATGGCGAGCGCGATGTCGACACCGTGCAGCCGCAGCACCGGCATGGTGTCACCGGGCACGAAGTAGCGGTACTCGTCGAAGACGCCGTAGTTCGGCAGGTGGTGCTTGGCGAAGGTCAGCACCGCCTCGCCGCGGTACAGCACCGCCGCCGCGTTCTGCGGGGCGCCGGCCGGCATGCCGTACTTCGGCTGGGCGGTGTCGCAGCGGTCGAGGTAGCCGACGAGCACCGGCAGCTCCCCGAGGCCCTCCTCGGCGAGCCGGGCGGCCAGGGCGCGCAGCGCGGCGCGGGACGCCTCCACGAAGGACGACCTCAGGGCCAGGTCCTCCACGGGGTATCCGGTCAGCGCCATCTCCGGGAACACCGCGAGATGCGCTCCCCGCTCGGCGGATTCCCGGGTCCAGCGGACGATCGTGTCGGCGTTCCCGGCGAGGTCGCCCACGCGTGCGTCGATCTGATTCAGGGCGAGACGTAGTTGAGGCACGCCGCCAGTCTAATCGTCAAAGCGACGCGATGGGGTGGGCGGCCGGGGAGCGCTCGCACGCACGTACGGGCACGCACGAGCGGATCATGGCACCTCGCGGAGGCGGAGGAGCCGGCCCGCGTGTCCTTCACCGGACGCGGCGGTGCCGCTCGCCGTGCCGTGTGCCGTGTGGCCGCCGGCGAGGACGCCGGCGGCGGACCGCTCCGCGTACTCGGCCCCGGCGGGTGTGCGGCCCCGGCGGACACGCGCGCGGGGGCGCTGAGGTCGGCTGACCCGGCGTCACCGGTGACGACGGCCGGGACAGGGGAGGGGGCTGCGGCGAACACAGAAGCCGCGCAGGGACGTTGATGGTGTGTCAGGTGAACGGTCCGGTGAATGTCGGTGCCGCGTGGATTTCGCGCATGGTGCGCGGGGGACGAGGGCCCGACGGAGGGGGACAACCAGTATGTTGAATGGCGAATACATATTATCTACGCTGGCGCCATGCGGCTGCTGCGCTCCACGGACATGGCGTTGCGCGTCCTGATGCGGCTCGCTGTCGCAGGCGAGTCCACCCCCACGACCAGGGAGGTCGCGGCGGACATGGGCGTGCCGTACACGCATGCCGCGAAGGTCGTCGCCGAGCTTCAGCACCGCGGGCTGCTCGCGGCCCGTCGCGGTCGCGGTGGCGGTCTGAGTCTCACCGAAGCCGGCCGGAACGCCTCGGTCGGCGCACTTCTGCGGTCTCTGGAAGGCGAGGGTGACGTCGCCGACTGCAACGGCTCCACACCCTGCCCCCTCACCGCCGACTGCCGTCTGCGCGGCGCACTGCGCCGGGCCCAGGAAGCCTTCTACGCCACACTCGACCCCCTCACGATCGCCGACATGGTCGAGGCCCCGACGGGCCCGCTGCTGCTGGGGCTGCCCGGCGTCCGGACGGCGTCCCAGGACGCGGTGCCCCGGGCAGCAACGGACACGCCCCGTGAAACCGTGACGTGACAAGGTCTGCCGGGGCGGTGCGCACCGCCCCGGCAGACCTGTCGCGCACGTCGGCCGGTCGGGTCAGGCCGCCGGCTGGGCCAGCCACAGGTCCGGGCCGAAGATCTCGTAGTGGATGTTGGCCGGGGACACGCCCTTGGCGAGAAGCTGCTCGCGCACCGACCGCATGAAGGGGAGCGGGCCGCACAGGTACGCGTGCGTACCGGCCGGGACGTCGATGCCGGTGAGGTCGGCCAGGCCGGGCCGGCCGGCGCCTTCGGCGTCCTTCTCGTAGAAGAAGACCGTCCGCGCGTCCGGCAGCTTGGCCGCGTACGCCTCGTGGTCGGAGCGGAACGCGTGCGCGGCGGGGGAGCGGTCGGCGTGGAGCACGGTCACCGGGGCGCTGTGACCGGTGAGGGCGAGCTGCTCCAGCATGGCGATCATCGGGGTGACGCCGATCCCGGCGGAGGCGAGCAGCAGCGGTGCGTCGTCGTCCTCGAGGACGAGGTCGCCGTACGGGGCGGACAGCTCCACGACGTCGCCCACGCGCACGTGCTGGTGCAGGTGGGTGGAGACCTCGCCGTCGGGGGCCGTGTCGTCGCCGAGCACCCGCTTGACGGCGAACTGCCGTTCCGGCGAGCCGGGCGCCGCGGTCAGGCTGTACTGGCGGGCCTGCCGGGCGCCGTCCGGGAGCTGGACACGGACCGAGACGTACTGTCCGGCGCGGTATCCGGGCACCGGCCCGTCGTCGGCCGGGCGGAGCTTGAAGACGGCCACGTCCGGGGTCTCCTCGATCCGCTCGACGACCTTCCAGTCGCGCCAGCCGGTCTGCTGGGTCTCCTCGTACAACCGCCTCTCGAGGTCTATGAGGGCGTTGGCCATCAGCCAGTAGACCTCGTCCCAGGCGGCGGCGACCTCGGGGGTGATCGCGTCGCCGAGGACGTCGACGATGGCGGCGAACAGGTGCTCGCGGACGATCGGGTACTGCTCGGGGAGGACCCCCAGCGAGGCGTGCTTGTGGGCGATGCGCCGCAGCATCAGGTCGGGCCGCTGGTCGGGGTGCTCCACCAGGTACGTCGCGAAGGTGGCGATGGAGCCGGCCAGTGCCTGCTTCTGCGTGCCGGCGGCCTGGTTGCCGCGGTTGAACAGGTCGCGCAGCAGTTCGGGGTGGGCCGCGAACATCCGGGGGTAGAAGCGCTCGGTGATCTCGTTGATGGCTCCACCGACGGCGGGGAGGGTGGCGCGGACGATGGCGGCTGACTTCTCGGACAGCATGGGGGAACTCCTCGAAGGCTCGGCCGAACTGCTCGATCGTTCGACTTGGGTCGAACGCTATTGAAACTTGCATTTGAGATGCAAATTAACCGGACGTGGTCTCGGTCACGGGGAAACCGGCCCCGGTCATGACGAGGACGGTGTCCGGGAGGCAGGATGGACAGCAGGGCGGTCCCCTGCCGTTCCCGGGCCCACGGGCTCACGACGGGCAGGTGGAAGGGGGCCGCAACGCGCGCGAAACACCTCTGTGGTGGGATGCTGCTCAGGTGCCCGACCGCCTCCGCGGTATATGAGCGCAGGCGGCCTGACCGGCGAGGATGGGGAAGCGGAAGATGGACAAGCAGCAGGAGTTCGTGCTCCGGACGCTGGAGGAGCGCGACATCCGGTTCGTACGCCTGTGGTTCACCGATGTGCTCGGCTTCCTCAAGTCCGTGGCCGTGGCCCCGGCCGAGCTGGAGCAGGCCTTCGACGAGGGCATCGGCTTCGACGGGTCCGCCATCGAGGGCTTCGCCCGGGTCTACGAGTCCGACATGATCGCCAAGCCCGACCCGTCCACGTTCCAGATCCTGCCCTGGCGCGCCGAGGCCCCCGGCACCGCCCGCATGTTCTGCGACATCCTCATGCCGGACGGCTCCCCGTCCTTCGCCGACCCGAGGTATGTGCTGAAGCGGGCCCTGGCCCGCGCCTCCGACCTGGGCTTCACCTTCTACACCCACCCCGAGATCGAGTTCTTCCTGCTCAAGGACCGTCCGCTGGACGGCTCCCGCCCCACCCCCGCCGACTACTCCGGCTACTTCGACCACACCCCGCAGGCCGTCGGGATGGACTTCCGCCGTCAGGCGATCACCATGCTGGAGTCGATGGGCATCTCGGTGGAGTTCTCCCACCACGAGGGCGCGCCGGGACAGCAGGAGATCGACCTGCGGTACGCCGACGCGCTGTCCACCGCGGACAACATCATGACCTTCCGTCTGGTCATGAAGCAGGTCGCGCTGGAGCAGGGACTGCAGGCGACCTTCATGCCGAAGCCGTTCTCGGAGTACCCCGGCTCGGGGATGCACTCGCACCTCTCCCTCTTCGAGGGCGACCGGAACGCGTTCTACGAGTCCGGCGCCGAGTACCAGCTCTCCAAGGTCGGCCGCTCCTTCATCGCCGGCCTGCTCCGGCACGCCGCCGAGATCACCGCGGTCACCAACCAGTGGGTCAACTCCTACAAGCGCATCTGGGGCGGCACCGAGCGCACCGCGGGCGCCGGCGGCGAGGCCCCCTCGTACATCTGCTGGGGCCACAACAACCGCTCGGCCCTGGTCCGCGTCCCGATGTACAAGCCCGGCAAGATGGGCTCCGTACGTGTGGAGTTCCGCTCCCTGGACTCCGGCGCCAACCCGTACCTGGCCTACGCCGTCCTCCTGGCCGCCGGCCTGAAGGGCATCGAGGAGGGCTACACGCTGCCCCCGGGCGCCGAGGACGACGTCTGGGCCCTGTCGGACGCCGAACGCCGCGCGATGGGCATCGAACCCCTCCCGCAGAACCTGGGCGAGGCGCTGGCCCTGATGGAGGGCAGCGACCTCGTCGCCGAGACCCTGGGCGAGCACGTCTTCGACTTCTTCCTGCGCAACAAGCGGCAGGAGTGGGAGGAGTACCGCTCGGAGGTCACCGCCTTCGAACTGCGGAAGAACCTGCCGGTGCTGTGATGCTCCGAGACTCCTCCGGCCTCCGGGCCGACCAGCCCGACACGGGGTGCGGCGAGCCTCGATGCGCTCACCCAGACTCGGCAGGTACATAACCTGTACCATGTCGACATGGCTCTGAAGCGCACCAACGTCTACGCCGAGGACAGTGACCTTCTGCTGATCAAGCAGGCTGCGGCGCGGTTGGGTGTGTCGGAGGCGGAGATAATCCGCGAGGGCATTCACCGGATCGCGCTGGCACACCGCGTCTGGGACGAGCCGTTCGTGTCCGACGAGGAGACCTTCGACCTCGGCGGCCCCGTGGGGAAGGACGAGATCAGTGCCACGGTGACGCGAGGGTATGACGAACGGGAGCGGCGGAACCGGCGGGATGACGCCGCGTGATTGCTGTCGCCGACACATCCGGCATCCTCACCCTCTTCAACCGGTCCGATCCCGCCCATCACGCGGCCAGGAAGGCAGCGGACCAATGCGGCTTTCTCGTCACCACGCCGCTCGCGCTCACCGAGGTGCATCAGGTGGCGACCAGCCGCGCTGGCCGGGCCGCGGCTGACGGAATCCTCCGCTCGCTCACCGCACGCGTCCGGCAGATGCGACTGGTCCTGGCCCCGACGACGCCGGAGATCCTCGAGGCAGCGCTGGTCGTGCGGGCCCGATACGCGTCGCTCGACCTGGATCTGGTGGACGCGGTGAATGTCGTTCTCGCCGCCGAGTACGACACTGACGCGGTCCTTACCAGGGACCTACGGGACTTCCGGACCGTACGCCCGGTGGGCGGCCGGTACTCCTGCTTCCGGGTCCTCCCGGACGATCTCTGAGCGGTTACGTGAGGTCAGTTCTTGCCCGCGGCGAACCACCTCGCCATGCACGGCCATCCGCACTCCTCCGCTCCGCGCATCCGGTCGCGTCGCGCCGCGCCAAGGCCGGAAGAACCGTGCCCGGTGTCTCCGGAATGCCGGAAGAGGGGGACCGTTGCCCGGGCTCGAGCCTCGTACTCCGGTTAGGCTCTGGCCAGGATGAGCTCGATCCGACGGGAGGCCGGGATGACGGCGCCGGGGCGCAGGAGCAGTACCTTCACACGGCTGCTGCGGCACGGTTTCATCGATGCCTCGGGGGCCGAGCGGCTGCTGGAGAGTCCTGAGCTGGCCCCGCTCCGGAACGATCCGGTACTGCTGGAGGCACTGGGCGCCACCGCCGATCCGGACCTCGCGCTGCGGGGGCTGGTGCGGCTGCTCGAGGCGCAGCCCACACCGACGGAGCGGCGGGAGCTGCTCGACACGCTGATAGCGGCCAAGCCGCTGCGCGACCGGCTGCTCGGTGTGCTCGGCTGTTCCGCCGCGCTCGGCGATCATCTCGCCCGGCACGCCGGCGACTGGCGGGCGCTCGTCACCTACGAACCGCGCGATCTGCACCGCGGGGTGGAGGAGTTCGAGCGGGAGCTCGCGCGGGCGGACGACCCCGTCGCGCTGCGCGTCGCCTACCGGCGCTGTCTGCTGTCCATCGCCGCCCGCGACGTGTGCGGCACCATCGACGTGGTCGAGACCGCCGCCGAGCTCGCCGACCTCGCCACCGCCACCCTGCGCGCCGCCTACCGGATCGCCCGCGCCGCCGCCCCCGAGGACGACGCGCTGTGCCGGCTCGCGGTGATCGCCCTGGGCAAGTGCGGCGGCCATGAGCTGAACTATGTCTCCGACGTCGATGTGATCTTCGTCGGCGAGGCCGCGGAGGGCGCGGACGAGGCGCGGGCGCTCAAGGCCGCCACCCGGCTCGCCTCGCGCCTGATGCGGATCTGTTCCGAGACCACCGTCGAGGGGACGATCTGGCCCGTCGACGCCAATCTGCGGCCCGAGGGGCGCAACGGGCCGCTGGTGCGGTCCCTGAGCAGCCATGTCGCCTACTACCAGCGGTGGGCCAAGACCTGGGAGTTCCAGGCACTGCTCAAGGCCCGGCCGGTCGCCGGCGACCTCGAGCTCGGCGAGCAGTACATCGCCGCGCTCTCCCCGCTGGTCTGGCAGGCCGCCGCGCGCGAGAACTTCGTCGCCGATGTGCAGAAGATGCGCCGCCGCGTGGTCGAGAACATCCCCGCGTCCGAGGTCGAGCGCGAGCTGAAGCTCGGGCCGGGCGGGCTCAGGGACGTCGAATTCGCCGTGCAGCTGCTGCAGTTGGTGCACGGGCGGACCGACGCGTCCTTGCGCAGCGGAAAGACCCTGGACGCGTTGCAGGCGCTGGCCGCGGGCGGTTACGTCGGCCGTGCGGACGCCGCACAGCTCGACGACGCCTACCGGTTCCTGCGCTCCATGGAGCACCACATCCAGCTGTACCGGCTGCGGCGTACCCACCTCGTGCCCGAGGACGAGGCCGATCTGCGCCGGCTCGGGCGGTCGCTCGGCCTGCGCAGCGATCCGGTCGCCGAGCTCACCCGCGAGTGGAAACGGCACACCAGCGTCGTACGGCGGCTGCACGAGAAGCTGTTCTACCGGCCGCTGCTCGACGCGGTCGCCCAACTTGCGCCCGGTGAGGCCCGGTTGAGCCCCGAGGCGGCCCGGGAGCGGCTGGTCGCGCTCGGGTACGCCGATCCCGCCGCGGCACTGCGGCATCTGGAGGCCCTCGCATCGGGGGTGACGCGGAAGGCCGCGATCCAGCGGACGCTGCTGCCGGTGCTGCTCGGATGGTTCGCGGACTCCGCCGACCCGGACGCCGGGCTGCTCAACTTCCGCAAGGTGTCCGACGCGCTGGGGAAGACACCGTGGTACCTGCGGCTGCTGCGGGACGAGGGGGCCGCCGCCGAGAACCTCGCGCGGGTGCTGTCCGCCGGGCGGCTCGCGCCCGATCTGCTGCTGCGGGCGCCGGAGGCCGTCGCCCTGCTCGGGAACGGTGACGGCGGCGGGCTCGAACCGCGCGGGCGGGCCCAGCTGGAGCAGGAGATCCTGGCCGCGGTGGGGCGCGCGGAGAGCGCCGAGCAGGGAGTCGCGGCGGCCCGCGGGGTGCGCCGGCGGGAGCTGTTCCGTACGGCCGCCGCCGACATCATCGGTTCCTACGGCACCGAGGCGCAGCCCGCCGAGGCCGACCAGGGCGCGCTCGTGGACCGGGTGGGCGGCGCGGTGTCGGAGCTGACGGCGGCGACCCTGGCCGGCACGCTGCGGGCGGTGGTGCGCGAGGGCTGGGGGGACACCCTGCCGATCCGGTTCGCGATCATCGGGATGGGGCGGTTCGGAGGGCATGAGCTGGGCTACGGGTCGGACGCGGACGTGCTGTTCGTGCACGAGCCCCGGGACGGTGTGGACGAGCGGGAGGCGGCCGAGGTCGCGGGGCGGGTCGTCGCCGAGATGCGGCGGCTGCTCCAGGCGCCCAGCTCGGACCCGGCGCTGCTGATCGACGCGGATCTGCGGCCCGAGGGGCGCAATGGGCCGCTGGTGCGGACGCCGGCGTCGTACGAGACGTACTACCGGCGGTGGGCGCAGGTGTGGGAGTCGCAGGCGCTGCTGCGGGCTGAGCCGGTGGCGGGGGACGAGGAGCTGGGGCGGCGGTTCATGGAGCTGATCGACCCGGTGCGGTACCCGCAGGGCGGGCTGAAGGACGACGCGGTGCGGGAGATCCGGCGGCTGAAGGCGCGGATGGAGACCGAGCGGCTGCCGCGGGGAGCGGACCCGAAGCTGCACACCAAGCTGGGGCCGGGCGGGCTGTCGGACGTGGAGTGGACCGTGCAGCTGATGCAGCTGCGCCACGGGGCGGTGGAGGCGTCGCTGCGGACCACGCGGACCCGGGAGGCGCTGGCGGCGGCGCGGGAGCTGGGGCTGGTCTCCGAGAAGGACGCTGCGACGCTGGACGAGGCGTGGGTGCTGGCCACACGGGTGCGGAACGCGGTGATGCTGGTGCGGGGGCGGGCCGGGGACACCTTCCCCACGGAGCCGCGGGAGCTGGCCGCGGTGGGGCGGTATCTCGGCTACGGGCCGGGGCGTGTGGGAGACATGCTGGACGCGTACCGGCGGACCGCCCGGCGGGCCCGGGGGGTCGTGGAGTCGCTGTTCTACGGCGCGCAGTGACGCCGCGCAGCGCTCCGCGTACGCTGCGGGGCCGGTGGCCGCACCGCACCCGGCTGCGGGCAGCCGCGCCGCGCCCCGGGCTCCGCGCACGGGGACTTCCAGGGCGGCAGGGGAGTTCCGGGAGCGGCACGCGGCACCCTGCCGGGCGCGGGGAGCGCCGCGCGCGGGGCTATGCCTTCACCGGTTGCAGAGCCACCGCTCTCGGCAGCGCGTGCGGCAGCGCTCCGTACCAGGCGCGGGCCACCAGGAAACCGAAGCCGAGGCACAGGACGCCGCCGACCGCGTCGAGCCAGAAGTGGTTGGCGGTGGCGACGATGACGATCAGGGTGGCCACGGGGTAGATCAGGCCGAGGACGCGGACCCAGGGGATCGTGCACAGGGCGAAGAGGATCAGGCCGCACCACAGGGACCAGCCGATGTGCATGGACGGCATCGCGGCGTACTGATTGGACATGTTCTTCAGGTCGCCGGAGGCCATCGAGCCCCAGGTGTTGTGGACTTCGACCGTGTCGATGAAGAGGCCGCCGCTCATCAGGCGCGGGGGCGCCAGGGGATACAGGTAGTAGCCGAGCAGGGCCGTGCCCGTGGTGATGAAGAGGGTGGAACGAGCCGCCGAGTAACGGCCGGGGTGTCTGCGGTAGAGCCACACCAGGACGCCGATGGTGACCACGAAGTGCAGGGTCGCGTAGTAGTAGTTCATGCCGACGATCAGCCAAGTCACGGAGTTCACGGCATGGTTGATCGAGTGCTCGACGGCGATGCCCAGCTGGTGCTCGACGTGCCAGATCCAGTCGGCGTTGCGCAGGGCCTTGGCCTTCTGCTCGGGGACCGCGTTGCGGATCAGTGAGTACGTCCAGTAACTCACCGCGATCAGCAGGATCTCGAACCACAGCCGGGGAGGCCGGGGGGTGCGCAGGCGCCGTACGGCCGGGAGGCGGCTTTCGTCCGTGACGGGAGGCGGAGCGGCTTCCTCCCGGCCTTCCAGTGGCCTCACGGTCGTGTCACCCATGGGCACAGAGTCTGCCAGACAAACCCTGCCGGGACGATCATCCTCCAGTCGGGTTCCGGCCGTACGTTCTCCGCCTCACGAACGACTCCGGTCCCCAGGGGCCGAGGCGGTCGAACCGCGGACCACCAGCTCCGGCATGAACACGAACTCGCTGTGCGGCGCGGGCGTGCCCCCGATCTCCTCCAGCAGGGTGCGCACCGCCGCCTGGCCCATGGCGGGCACCGGCTTGCGGATCGTGGTCAGGGGCGGATCGGTGAAGGCGATCAGGGTGGAGTCGTCGAAGCCCACGACCGAGATGTCCCGGGGGACCTCCAGCCCGCGCTGCCGGGCCGCGCGGATCGCGCCGAGCGCCATCATGTCGCTGGCGCAGACGATCGCCGTGCAGTTCCGCTCGATGAGCGCGGTGGCGGCCGCCTGCCCGCCCTCCAGGGAGTAGAGGGAGTGCTGGATCAGCTCGGACTCGACGGCGTCCGAGGACAGGCCCAGCTGGTCCTGCATCGCGCGGACGAAGCCCTCGATCTTGCGCTGGACCGGGACGAAGCGCTTGGGGCCCAGGGCCAGGCCGATGCGGGTGTGGCCCAGGGAGACCAGATGGGTGACGGCCAGGGTCATCGCCGCGCGGTCGTCGGGGGAGATGAAGGGCGCCTGGACCTTCGGGGAGAAGCCGTCCACGAGGACGAAGGGCACGCCCCGGGCGCGCAGGCGCTCGTAGCGCTCCATGTCCGCCGTGGTGTCCGCGTGCAGGCCGGAGACGTAGATGATGCCCGCGACCCCGCGGTCCACCAGCATCTCGGTCAGCTCGTCCTCCGTGGAGCCGCCGGGGGTCTGGGTGGCGAGCACCGGGGTGTAGCCCTGCCGGGTCAGCGCCTGGCCGATGACCTGGGCCAGTGCCGGGAAGATCGGGTTCTCCAGCTCGGGGGTGATCAGGCCCACCAGCCCCGCGCTGCGCTGCCGCAGCCGTACCGGGCGTTCGTAGCCCAGGACGTCGAGGGCGGCCAGTACGGCCTGGCGGGTGGTGGCGGCGACGCCCGGCTTCCCGTTGAGGACGCGGCTGACGGTCGCCTCGCTCACCCCCGCCTGGGCGGCGATGTCGGCAAGCCGTGTGGTCACATGAGTGGACTGTACCGGCCGCCTTCCGCCCTGCCCACCGGGCGACCGCCCGGGGCGTGTCCTTGAACGGCCCGCTACGGGCTGCTGCGTCATCGCGATCCTTTGTGTTCGGTCGGCGTCCGGTCGACGGCCGGGTCTCGGCATACGGTCCGCAACGGGATGATTCCTCTCTCCTCACCGTATGGCAAGAGCTTGCAGAGCCTTGCACAAGGGTCCAAGAGCCCTCTCGGCCACATGAAAACGGGGTTGCGGGGCGGGTGCGGGAGGGTCACGAAGGGGTAACCTTCGCGATTTCTTGCACTTTTTTTCTGCAAGGTCTTTCGTCGAGGTTGCAACGCTGTTAACTTCACCGTCGCCCGGCGACGGCAATGACGCGGCGGGGGCGGCGGACGGGACCGCTTCCCGCTCCCGGGCTTTCACCTCAAGGAGAACTCATGCGGCGTGGCATAGCGGCCACCGCACTGGTGGCATCCCTTGCCCTCACGGCGACGGCGTGCGGGGGGAGCGACAGCGGCAGCGACAAGTCGGGCGGTCCGGTGACCATCACCTGGTGGGACACCTCCAACGCCACCAACGAGGCACCGACGTACCAGGAACTGGTCAAGCAGTTCGAGGCGGCCCACAAGGACATCAAGGTCAAGTACGTCAACGTGCCCTTCGACCAGGCACAGAACAAGTTCGACACCGCCGCCGGCTCCAAGGGTGCCCCGGACGTGCTGCGCGCCGAGGTCGGCTGGACCCCGGCCTTCGCCAAGAAGAGCTATCTGCTGCCGCTGGACGGCACCGAGGCCCTTGCCGAGCAGGACAAGTTCCAGCCCAGCCTGATCAAGCAGGCCCAGTACGAGGGCAAGACCTACGGCGTTCCGTTCGTCACCGACACCCTGGCCCTGGTCTACAACAAGGCCCTGTTCAAGAAGGCCGGCATCACCGAGGTGCCCAGGACCTGGGACGAGCTGAAGTCGGCCGCGGCCAGGATCAAGGACAAGACCGGTGCCGACGGCTACTGGGGCTCCACCCAGGCCTACTACGCCCAGACCTTCCTGTACGGCGAGGGCACCGACACCGTCGACGCCGAGGCCAAGAAGATCACCATGAACTCGGCCGCCGCGAAGAAGGCGTACGGCACCTGGCTGAGCATGTTCGACGGCAAGGGCCTGCACAAGGCCGACACCACCGCCGACGCCTACGCCCACATCCAGGACGCGTTCGTGAACGGCAAGGTCGCCGCGATCATCCAGGGCCCCTGGGAGATCACGAACTTCTACAAGGGCAGCGCCTTCAAGGACAAGTCCAACCTGGGCATCGCTCCCGTCCCGGGCGGCTCCTCCGGCAAGGCGGGCGCCCCCACCGGCGGTCACAACCTCTCCGTCTACGCCGGCTCCAGCAAGGAGAAGCAGGAGGCCGCGCTGAAGTTCGTGAGGTTCATGACCTCGGCGAAGGCCCAGGAGACCATCGCCCTGAAGAACTCCACGCTGCCCACCCGCGACGACGCCTACACCGACCAGGTCAAGGCCGACCCCGGCATCGCCGGCTACCAGGGCGTCCTCTCCATCGCCCAGCCGCGCCCGGCGCTGCCCGAGTACAGCTCCCTGTGGGGGCCGCTCGACACCGAACTGGTCAAGATCGCCGGTGGCAAGGTGTCCCTGGACAAGGGCCTGAAGGACGCCGAGACCGCGATCGCCAAGCTGGTCCCGGACTTCAGCAAGTGAGTCGCCGTGGCCGCCGGTCCTCCCGGTGCGGGAGGCCCGGCGGCCACCGGCCTGTGTGCCCCGCCCCCGAACTTCCAGAAGGTGTCGAACCATGACAGTCGCCCTCGAGAGCGCGGCCGCCCGGCCCGGCGGCGGGCACGGACGCGGTCCCGGCCTGCTGCAGCGCCTGAAGCACGGCTACCAGAAGTATTGGTACGCCTATGCGATGATCGCCCCGGTGGTCGTCGTGCTCGGCGTCCTGGTGGGATACCCGCTGGCGCGGGGCTTCTACCTGACGCTGACCGACGCCAACAGCCTGAACTCGGCCCGCACGATCGGTGTCAACCACATCGAGGCCACCTATGAGTTCATCGGCCTCGACAACTACCAGGACATCCTGTTCGGGCCGACCGCCTACGACCGGTTCTGGTCCCACTTCCTGTGGACGGTGGTCTGGACCGCGCTGTGCGTCCTCCTGCACTACACCATCGGCCTCGGCCTGGCCCTGCTGCTGAACCGGAGGATGCGCGGCCGCACCTTCTACCGGCTGCTGCTCATCCTGCCCTGGGCGGTGCCCACCTTCGTCACCGTCTTCTCCTGGCGGATCATGCTCGCCGACTCCGGCGTGCTCAACCAGATGCTCGGCGCCCTGCACCTGCCCCAGCCGCAGTGGCTGGAGGACAGCTTCTGGCAGCGGGCCGCCGCCATCCTGGTCAACACCTGGTGCGGCGTGCCGTTCATGATGGTCTCGCTCCTCGGCGGTCTGCAGTCCATCGACTCCTCCCTGTACGAGGCCGCCGAGATGGACGGGGCGAGCCCCTGGCAGCGCTTCAAGTACGTCACCCTGCCGGGCCTGAGGTCGGTCAGCTCCACCGTGGTCCTGCTCGGCATCATCTGGACGTTCAACCAGTTCGCCATCATCTTCCTGCTGTTCGGCCGTACCAGCGCCCCCGACGCGCAGATCCTCGTCACCTGGGCCTACTACCTCGGTTTCGGCCAGCAGCCGCGCGAATACGCCCAGGCCGCCACCTACGGCGTCCTGCTGCTGTCGATCCTGACCGTCTTCACCTCGGTCTACTACCGCTGGCTGAAGCGCAATGACCAGCTCGCCCTCTGACGCAGGAGCCCCACGATGAGCACCACGACCCTCGACACCGCCGCGTCCCCGGCCGCGTCCCGGACCGTGGCCGAGGCACCCCGGCGCGTGCGGCGGCGCGGGGAGAGCAGCCCGCTGGTCCGCGCCGTCGCCCACGGCCTGCTCGTGCTGGCGAGCCTGATCGCCACGGCCCCGGTCGCCTGGCTGATCTACCTCTCGCTCGGCCCGGACAAGGACGACTATCTGCACCCGGGCGCGATCGCGGAGAAGATGACGTTCTCGAACTACGCGTTCGTGCTCCAGCACACGAACTTCTTCAAGTGGTTCGAGTCCACGATGATCGTCGCCCTGGGCACCACCCTGCTCGGCGTGGTCTTCGCCGCCACCACCGGCTACGCGGTCTCCCGCATGCGCTTTCCGGGGTACCGGTCGCTGATGTGGGTGCTGCTGCTCACCCAGGCGTTCCCGATCGCCGTGCTCATCGTCCCGATGTACGAGATCTTCTCCGAGCTCGGCCTGATCGACACCTACGGCGCGGTCATCCTCGTCAACTGTTCGACGATCGTGCCGTACTGCGCCTGGCTGATGAAGGGCTACTTCGACACCATCCCCGTCGAGATCGACGAGGCCGGGCGCGTCGACGGCCTCACCCCGTTCGGCACCTTCCTGCGGCTCATCCTGCCGCTGGCCCGGCCGGGCCTCGCGGTCGCCGGGTTCTACAGCTTCATCACGGCCTTCGGCGAGGTCGCCTTCGCCTCCACGTTCCTGCTGGACGACCAGAAGTACACCTTCGCCGTCGGACTGCAGAGCTTCGTCAGCGAGCACGACGCCCAGTGGAACTACATGGCCGCGACCGCAGTGTTGATCGCTGTTCCGGTGGCCGCTTTCTTCTACCTTGTGCAGAAAAACCTGGTCACCGGCCTCACCGCGGGAGGTACCAAGGGCTGACCCCCCACCGGCCGGCAACCGGCTCCCGCGCGCCAGGGCCGCGTGGGTGGCGGCCGCGGTGTCCCCCGACCCCGCCGACACCGCGGCCGCCTCGTCATCCGGACGTCGCCGCCGCCCGCACCCGACCCCATTACTCCGCACACACCGAGGACGCCATGAGCCAGCAGCACAACCCGGCCCGATCCGCTCGCCTTGAAGCGGCCGTCGCCACGGTCGCCCCGCGCCGCGACTGGTGGCGCGAGGCAGTGATCTACCAGGTGTATCCGCGCAGCTTCGCCGACAGCAACGGTGACGGCATGGGCGATCTGGAGGGCATCCGCTCCCGCCTGCCCTATCTGCGCGACCTCGGTGTGGACGCCGTGTGGCTCAGCCCCTTCTACGCCTCGCCGCAGGCCGACGCCGGCTACGACGTCTCCGACTACCGGGCCGTCGATCCCATGTTCGGCACCCTTCTGGACGCCGACGCGCTGATCCGCGACGCCCATGAGCTGGGCCTGCGGGTCATCGTCGACATCGTGCCCAACCACTCCTCCGACCAGCACGAGTGGTTCAAACGCGCGGTCGCCGAGGGCCCCGGCTCCCCCCTGAGGGAGCGCTACCACTTCCGCCCCGGCAAGGGGAAGAACGGCGAGCTGCCGCCCAACGACTGGGAGTCCATCTTCGGCGGCCCCGCCTGGACCCGGGTCACCGAACCGGACGGCACCCCCGGCGAGTGGTACCTGCATCTGTTCGCGCCCGAGCAGCCCGACTTCAACTGGGACCACCCGGCCGTCGGCGACGAGTTCCGCTCCATCCTGCGGTTCTGGCTCGACATGGGCGTCGACGGCTTCCGCATCGACGTGGCCCACGGCCTGGTCAAGGCCGACGGCCTGCCCGACCTCGGCACCCGTGACCAGGTGAAGCTGCTGGGCAACGACGTCATGCCGTTCTTCGACCAGGACGGGGTGCACGAGATCTACCGGCAGTGGCGGCGGATCCTCGACGAGTACCCGGGCGAACGGATCTTCGTCGCCGAGGCATGGACGCCGACCGTCGAGCGCACCGCGAACTACGTGCGCCCCGACGAGCTCCACCAGGCGTTCAACTTCCAGTACCTGAGCACCTACTGGGACGCCGGCGAGCTGCGTGAGGTCATCGACCGGACCCTTCGGGCCATGCGCCCGGTCGGGGCCCCCGCCACCTGGGTGCTGTCCAACCACGACGTCACCCGGCACACCACCCGCTTCGCCAACCCGCCCGGCGCCGGCACGCAGATCCGCACCGCCGGCGACCGCGAGCTGGGCCTGCGCCGGGCACGCGCGGCCACGCTGCTGATGCTGGCACTGCCCGGCTCGGCGTACATCTACCAGGGCGAGGAGCTCGGCCTGCCGGACGTCGTGGACCTGCCCGACGAGGTGCGCCAGGACCCGGCGTACTTCCGCGGCGACGGCCAGGACGGTTACCGCGACGGCTGCCGGGTGCCGATCCCGTGGACCCGCGAGGGCTCCTCCTACGGCTTCGGCGACGGCGGCAGCTGGCTTCCGCAGCCGGCGGACTGGGGCGAGCTGAGCGTCGAGGCACAGCAGGGCGTGCCCGGCTCCACCCTGGAGATGTACCGCGCCGCGCTCGCCGTCCGCCGTGCCCACCCGGACCTGGGCGCGGGCGACGGCGTGGAGTGGCTGCGCGCCCCCGAGGGTGTTCTCGCCTTCCGGCGCGGCGATTTCGTCTGCGTGGCGAACACGACCGGCGAGTCGGTCACCGTCCCGGCGTACGGCCGGGTCCTGCTCACGAGCGGCGAGGTGACGGAGGCGGACGGCGAGGCGAAGGTCCCGGGCGACACGACGGTGTGGTGGACCACCGCCTGAGGCACGGGGTCTGAGGCACGGGGCCCGGCGTCCCGGGCCCGGGCCGCCCGGCCGGAGCTGCGCCTTCACGGCAACTTCACACAATCAACTCCGCATCGCCCACTGCCCGTTGGGGCAGTGGGCCTTTATTCTGCGCTCAACTACTTGCTGAATCTTTCAGCAAGAGCCTTCAACGGAGAAGGAAGCCCCACACATGAACATGCGCAGATCCGTTTCCTGCGTCGCGGCCCTCGCCGCAGCAGCCTCGATGGCCCTTGCCTCCCCTGCCGCGGCCTCCCCGCCCGGCAGCAAGGACGTCACCGCGGTCCTCTTCGAGTGGAACTACGCCTCCGTCGCCAAGGAGTGCACCACCACCCTGGGCCCCGCCGGTTACGGCTACGTCCAGGTCTCCCCGCCCGCCGAGCACGTCCGGGGCCCGCAGTGGTGGACGTCGTACCAGCCGGTGAGCTACCGGATCGCCGGCCGGCTCGGCGACCGCACCGCGTTCCGGAACATGGTCGACACCTGCCACGCGGCGGGGGTGAAGGTCGTCGTCGACACGGTGATCAACCACATGTCGTCGGGCAGCGGCACCGGCACCGGCGGCTCGTCGTACACGAAGTACGACTACCCGGGCCTGTACTCGGTGTACGACTTCGACGACTGCACCGCCGAGATCACCGACTACCACAACCGCTGGAACGTCCAGCACTGCGAGCTGGTGGGCCTCGCCGACCTCGACACCGGCGAGGAGTACGTCCGCAGGACCATCGCGGGCTACATGAACGACCTGCTCTCCCTCGGCGTGGACGGCTTCCGCATCGATGCGGCCAAGCACATACCCGCGGCCGACCTCGCCAACATCAAGTCACGCCTGACGAACCCGGACGTGTACTGGAAGCAGGAGGTCATCTACGGCGCGGGCGAGGCGGTCCAGCCCACCGAGTACACGGGCAACGGCGACGTCCAGGAGTTCCGCTACGCCTACGACCTCAAGCGGGTCTTCCGCAACGAGAAGCTCGCCTACCTGAGGAACTACGGCGAGGGCTGGGGCTACATGAACAGCTCCGTGGCCGGTGTCTTCGTCGACAACCACGACACCGAGCGCAACGGCTCCACCCTCAGCTACAAGGACGGCGCCGACTACACCCTGGCCCATGTCTTCATGCTGGCCTGGCCGTACGGCGCCCCCGACATCAACTCCGCCTACGAGTGGTCCGACTTCGACGCCGGACCTCCCAACGGCGGCAGGGTCGACGCCTGCTGGCGGGACGGCTGGAAGTGCCAGCACGCCTGGCCGGAGATCAAGTCCATGGTCGCCTTCCGCAACGCCACCCGCGGCCAGGCGGTGACCGACTGGTGGGACAACGGCAACAACGCCATCGCCTTCGGCCGGGGCGGCAAGGGCTTCGTGGCCATCAACCACGAGCAGGGCACCCTGACCCGCACCTACCAGACGTCCCTGCCCGCGGGCACCTACTGCAACGTCCAGAACAACACACCGGTGACGGTCGACGGCGCCGGCCGGTTCACCGCCACTCTGGGCCCCAACACGGCGCTGGCGCTCCACACGGGCAAGCGCAGCTGCTGAACGGCGGCGCGCCCGCCGCATGGTGCGCCGGCCGACCGGGCGCACGGATGTGAAAACCCTTGCTAAAGGTTTCAAGAGTCTTGCTGTAAGCCTTGCGCAGAGGATACGGTCGCGCCCACGCCCGACGGCGGAGCTGCCGCCGGGGCGAGGGGTCGCAGTCAAGTGAGCCGCACCGTCAAGGAGTTCACCCCGTGATACCTAGATGGCCGGCGCCCTCGCGGCGCCGCACTCCGTCAGGCAGAGGCGTCGCCGCCCTCACCGCGGCCGCGCTCGCCGCAGTGCTCGCCCCACCGCTCACGGCGCGGGCGGCCACTCCGCCCGCGCCGCCCTCAAACGCCCGGCTCGCCGCCGAGCCGGCCCGGCACGACCTGACGCGCGAGCAGTTCTACTTCGTCCTGCCGGATCGTTTCGCCAATGGCGACCCCTCCAACGACCGGGGCCGGCTGACCGGTTCACGCCTCGTCACCGGCTACGACCCCACCGACAAGGGCTTCTACCAGGGCGGCGACCTCAAGGGCCTGATCAACCGGCTCGACTACATCAAGGGCCTGGGCACCACCGCCATCTGGCTCGCCCCGGTCTTCAAGAACCAGCCCGTGCAGGGCACCGGCAAGGACGCCTCCGCCGGTTACCACGGCTACTGGGTCACCGACTTCACCCGGGTCGACCCGCACTTCGGCACCAACGAGGACCTCAAGACCCTGGTCTCCAAGGCGCACGCCAAGGGCATGAAGGTCTTCTTCGACGTCATCACCAACCACACCGCCGACGTCGTCGACTACAAGGACGACTCCCGCGCGTACCTGTCCAAGGGCGCCTTCCCCTACCTGACCAAGGACGGCCGCCCCTTCGACGACGCCGACTACGCCGACGGCGGCAGGGGGTTCCCCGCCGTCGACGAAAGCTCGTTCCCGTACACCCCGGCCGTTCCCGCCGCCAAGAAGGACCTCAAGGTCCCGTCGTGGCTCAACGACCCGGCGATGTACCACAACCGCGGCGACTCCACCTTCGCCGGGGAGAGCTCCGGCCACGGCGACTTCGCCGGCCTCGACGACCTGTGGACCGAGCGCCCCGAGGTCGTCAGCGGCATGAAGAAGATCTACCAGCGCTGGGTCGAGGACTTCGGCATCGACGGTTTCCGCATCGACACCGTCAAGCACGTCAACATGGAGTTCTGGACCCAGTGGGCGACGGCGCTCGACACCTACGCCGCCCGGCACGGCCGCGAGAACTTCTTCATGTTCGGTGAGATCTTCTCCGCCGACACCTCCGTGACCGCCCCCTACGTCACCCAGGGCCGCCTGGACGCCACGCTGGACTTCCCCTTCCAGGAGGCGGCCCGCGCCTATGTCTCCCAGGGCGGCAGCGCGAAGAAGCTGGCGAGCGTCTTCGCCGACGACTACAGGTACACGACCGACAAGGCCAACGCCTACGAGCAGGTCACCTTCCTCGGCAACCATGACATGGGCCGGATCGGGTACTTCCTCCAGCAGGACAACCCGAAGGCCACCGACGCCGAGCTGGTGCGAAAGAGCAGGTTCGCCCACGAGCTGATGTTCCTCAGCCGCGGCAACCCCGTCGTCTACTACGGCGACGAGCAGGGCTTCACCGGCTCCGGCGGCGACAAGGACGCCCGCCAGACCATGTTCGCCTCCAAGGTCGCCGACTACCTCGACGACGACCGCATCGGCACCGACCGCACCCACGCCCACGACGCCTACGACACCACCGCGCCGCTCTACCGGCACATCGCCGCCCTGGCCAAGCTCCGCAAGGACCACCCGGCCCTGGCGGACGGCGTCCAGACGGAGCGGTACGCCGCGGACGGGCCGGGCGTCTACGCCGTCACCCGCACCGACGCGAGGACCGGCGCCGAGTACATCGTCGCCTTCAACAACGCCGACGGCGCCAGGACCGCGACCTTTGCCACCGGCTCGGCGAGGATGACCTACCGCGGCATCCACGGCACCGGGGCGACCGTGACCTCCGGCGCCGACCGCAAGGTCACCGTCACCGTCCCGGCCGGCTCCGCCGTCGTCCTCAAGGCGGCCGGCACCCTCGACAAGCCCGCCGTCAAGCCGTCCCTCACCCTGACGGCCCCCGCCGCCGGAGCCACCGGCACCGTCGAGGTCGGCGCCGACGTCACCGGCGGACAGCTCAACCGGGTCGTCTTCGCCGCCCAGGTCGGCAACGGCCCGTGGAAGGTGCTCGGCTCCGCCGACCACGCCCCCTACAAGGTCACCCACACCCTGGCGAAGACCGTCCCGGCCGGCACCCCCCTGCGCTACAAGGCGGTCGTGGTCGACTCGGCCGGCCGTACGGCGAGCGCCACCGCGACCTCCGTCACCGGCACTCCGCCGCCGCCCGAGACCCCCACCGCCTCCCTGCGCGACTACGCGATCGTGCACTACAAGCGCACCGACGGCGACTACGCGAACTGGCGTCTGCACGTCCGGGGCGACGTGGCCGACGGCGAGGCCGGGGGTGACGGCCACCCGTTCACCGGCCGGGACGCCTACGGCGCCTTCGCCTACGTCAGGCTGAAGCCGGGCGCCTCGGCCCTCACCTTCCAGGTGACCGACACGAACGGCACCGAGGACGGCGCCGAGCGGTCCGTCGACCTCACGAAGACCGGCGAGGTCTGGATCGAGCAGGGCGACGAGACCGTGCGGACCACCCGGCCCGCGGACGCGTACCCGGAACCGGACAGGACCAAGGCGGTCCTCCACTACCACCGCGCGGACGGAAACTACGACGGCTGGGGCCTGCACGTCTGGACGGGCGCCGCGCACCCCACCGACTGGTCCAAGCCCCTCCAGCCGGTCAGGACCGACTCCTACGGCGCGGTCTTCGAGGTGCCGCTCGCCGACGGTGCCACCAGCCTCAGCTACATCGTCCACAAGGGCGACGAGAAGGACCTCCCCGCCGACCAGTCCCTGGACCTGAAGACCTACGGACACGAGGTGTGGCTGCTGAGCGGCCAGGAGAAGTACCTGCTGCCGCAGCCCGCGGGCGGGGGCAGCGCCCTGAACCTGTCCGCCTCCAAGGCGATCTGGATCGACCGGAACACGGTGGTCCTCAACGGCGCGGACAACGCCGCCTCCACCCAGCTGCTCTACTCCCGCAACGGCTCCATCACCGTCCGGAACGGGACGCTGACCAGTGACGACGAGCGCTGGCTGCGGCTGGTCAGAACGACGCTGACCGACGCGCAGAAGGCGAAGTTCCCGCATCTGAAGGACTACACGGCCTACTTTGTCGACCCGCGCGACCGCGCCCGCGTCCGCGAGGCGCTGCGCGGCCAGGTCGTCGCCTCCCAGCGGGCCGCGAACGGAGCGGTGCTCCTGGCGACGGGCGTCCAGCTCGCCGGCGTGCTCGACGACGTGTACGGCAAGGCGGCGAAGAACGCCCGGCTCGGCCCGGTCTTCCACGGCGGACGGCCCACCCTGAGCGTCTGGGCGCCGACCGCGCAGAACGTGGCCCTGGAACTGGACGGCACGACGGTCGCCATGCACCGCGACGACACCACCGGCGTCTGGTCGGTCACCGGCCCGGCGTCGTGGAGGAACAAGCCCTACCGGTACATCGTGAAGGTGTGGGCGCCCACCGCCGGTGAGATCGTCACCAACAAGGTCACCGACCCGTACTCGGTCGCCCTCACCGCGGACTCCCGGCGCAGCCTCGTCGTCGACCTGGGCGACAGGGCCCTGGCCCCGAGCGGCTGGTCGTCCCTGGCCAAGCCCAAGGCCGTACCGCTCAGGGACGCCCAGATCCAGGAGCTGCACATCCGCGACTTCTCCGTCGAGGACCGCACGGTCCCGGCGCAGCACCGGGGCACCTACCTGGCCTTCACCGACAAGAGCAGCGACGGATCGAAGCACCTGCGGAAGCTGGCCCGGGCGGGCACGACCCATGTCCACCTGCTGCCGGCCTTCGACATCGCCACCATCCCCGAGCGGAAGGCCGACCAGGCCACCCCCGACTGCGACCTGGCCTCCTACCCGGCCGACTCCGACCGGCAGCAGGCGTGCGTGGCCAGGGCCGCCGCGAAGGACGCCTACAACTGGGGCTACGACCCGTACCACTACACGGTCCCCGAGGGCTCGTACGCCACCGACCCGGACGGCACGGCCCGCACGGTGCAGTTCCGCCGGATGGTGCAGGCGCTGAACCAGGACGGCCTGCGGGTCGTGATGGACGTGGTCTACAACCACACGGCGGCCAGCGGTCAGGAGAAGACCTCCGTGCTGGACCGGATCGTGCCGGGCTACTACCAGCGCCTCCTCGCCGACGGCTCGGTGGCCACCAGCACCTGCTGCGCCAACACCGCGCCCGAGAACATCATGATGGGCAAGCTGGTCGTCGACTCGATCGTCACCTGGGCCAAGGAGTACAAGGTCGACGGCTTCCGCTTCGACCTCATGGGCCACCACCCCAAGGCCAACATCCTCGAGGTCAGGAAGGCCCTCGACGCGCTCACACCGCAGAAGGACGGCGTGGACGGCAAGAACATCATCCTGTACGGGGAGGGCTGGAACTTCGGCGAGGTCGCCGACGACGCCCGGTTCGTGCAGGCCACCCAGAAGAACATGGCCGGCACCGGGATCGCGACCTTCTCCGACCGGGCGCGTGACGCGGTGCGCGGCGGCGGCCCCTTCGACGACGACCCCGGCGTCCAGGGCTTCGCCTCGGGCCTCTACCACGAGCCCAACTCCTCGGCCGCCAACGGCACCAGGGCCGAGCAGAAGGCCCGTCTGCTGCACTACCAGGACCTGATCAAGGTCGGTCTGAGCGGCAACCTGGCCGCGTACCGGTTCACGGACACCAGCGGCAGGCAGGTCACGGGCGCGGAGGTCGACTACAACGGCGCGCCCGCCGGATACGCGGACGCCCCCGGCGACGCCCTCGCCTACGCCGACGCGCACGACAACGAGTCCCTGTTCGACGCGCTGGCCTTCAAACTGCCGAAGGACACCTCGGCGGCCGACCGGGCCCGGATGCAGGTCCTGGCCATGGCGACGGCCACGCTCTCCCAGGGCCCGGCGCTCTCCCAGGCCGGCACCGACCTGCTGCGCTCGAAGTCCCTGGACCGCAACTCCTACGACAGCGGCGACTGGTTCAACGCCATCCACTGGAACTGCGCCGACGGCAACGGCTTCGGACGGGGGCTGCCCATGGCGGCCGACAACAAGGCCAAGTGGCCGTACGCCAAGCCGCTGCTGACCTCCGTCACGGTGGGCTGCCCGCAGATCCAGGCAGCCTCGGCGGCCTACCGGGACCTGCTGAGGATCCGTACGACGGAGAAGGTGTTCTCCCTCGCCACGGCGGCGCAGGTGCAGAAGCAGCTCTCCTTCCCGCTGTCCGGGAGGAACGAGACACCCGGCGTGATCACCATGAAGCTCGGTGATCTGGTCGTGGTGTTCAACGCGACGCCCGAGCGGCAGCAGCAGCGGATCGCCGCGCTCGCAGGGACGCACTACCGGCTGCATCCGGTGCAGGCGGCGGGCGCGGACCCGGTGGTGAAGACCTCCTCCTACCGGGCGGCGACGGGCACGTTCACCGTTCCGGCCCGTACGGTCGCGGTCTTCACGACTCGCTAGGCCGATCGCACCGGCGCGGCCAGGGCACGCCCTGGCCGCGTCCCGCCGGACGTTCCACGGCTGCGTCTTCCGGACGTTCCACGGCTGCGTCTTCCGGACGTTCCACGGCTGCGTCTTCCGGACGTTCCACGTCCGGGAAACGTTTCAGGAAGCAAGGCTGACGAGCCGGGTGACCAGGGTCCCGAAGGGACCGCCGTCGCCCGGCTCGTCCTTGAAGACACGGCGCATCAGGGCGCCCAACTCCTCGTCCTGGGCGGCACTGACGGCCACGAGGGCACCGAAGTCGTGCACGAGCTGCACCTCCAGCTCGGCGCGCGGCACACGGCGGCCGTCCAGCCAGAGCAGCGCCGTCGACTCGACCAGCGAGATCCACGAGCGGATGACCAGTTCCAGGCGCGCGGGCGGGTCCTCGATCCCCAGATGCGCGAGGATCTGGTCGTACGCGGCCTGCCGCACGGAGTCGATGAGCGCGTTGGTCGTGGAGGAGCCCACCGCCGGGCCGCCGCGCATCAGGGCCGAGAAACCGGGCCCGTGTTCGTCCACGAAGTCGAAGAAGCGACGCATCACCCGCAGCAGCCGGGACCCCAGCGGGCCTTCGTGCGGTTCCGTGAAACGGCTCGCCAGATCGTCCGAGGCACGCTTCAACGCCGCTTCGTACAAGCTGAGTTTGCCGGGGAAGTAGTGGTAGACCAGCGGACGGGAGATGCCTGCCGCGGACGCTATCTCATCGATGGAGACCTCGTCAGGTGAACGGCGGCTGAACAGTTCGAGGGCGACGCCGATCAGCTGCTGCCGCCGCTCCTCGACTCCCATCCTGCGACGAACCCCGGTAGTCATACGAACACCTTACCGATCGAATCCGGCCTCGAAAGAACCCGATCGATCAGGGCGTTCATCTCTGACGCAGCACGCCGATGGACGTGCCGTCGTCCAGCGTCCCGGCGAGATCCACCTCGGCACCCTGCCGGGTCCGTACGGCGAGCAGAGGGCCCTCGGCGGTCGCGTGGACGTCGCCCGTCGCGCTGATCGATGCGGTGTCCTCGGTGCCGGCCGCGAGCAGGTACCAGAGGCCGGCCTCCGACTTCCACAGCACCCCGGCCAGCACATGCGGATCGCGGGCGCCGCAGGCGGACACGTCCTCCGCCCTGGCCACGGCCGTGCCGTGCTGTCCGCCGGGGGTGCGGAACTGGGCCATGACCCGGGGACCGATGCCGCGCCAGGTCTCGGCGCGGGTGCACACCCACTCGGCCGTGCCGCTGCCGTCGGGCAGCGGCTGCCGGGCGTACGGCCAGAGGTTGACCGACCGTACGCCCTGGGTGCGCACGGCGGACAGTGAGCAGACGAACGGTGCCCAGGCACCGCGCCCCGACGCCTCCGACGTCTCCTGCGGGTCCTGCGGGGCGGCGGGGTCGCCGGCGGTGAGGCGGGCGGGGACCAGTTCGCCCAGGTCGCCCAGCAGATGCGTACCGGACTCCTCGGTCAGCTGCAGCGCGTTCCACGAGGTGCAGGGGCCGGTCTTCTGGACCGGGCTGGCCAGGGGCCGGGTGACGCCGTCCTTCGGACCGAGACCGACGGCCTCGGAGCCGGGGTCGAGCAGGTCCCGCTGGGCCGCCGCGGTCACCCAGGGCGCCGTCAGATAGCGGACGTTGCCGTCGGAGCGGCTGAGCACCACCGCGGCGGCCTCCGCCCCGGTGGCACCGTCGACACGGGCGAAGTCCAGGGCGACCTCGGACGTGGAGTCCTTCGATTCGGCGTAGCGGGCGATGCGCAGACCGTCGTGGAAGATCACCACGCGTGCGCCGTCGACCTCGCCGGCGTAGAGCAGCTGCGGCGGTCCGGCGGGGCCGCCGGTGGGGGTGCCGGGCGTCGCGGAGACCCGGACGGACTCGCCGGGGCGGGCCCAGACGGCGAGGGCACGGCGCAGCAGGGACATGTCGCCGGTGAGATTGCCGCGCGCGGGCCACACGGAGAAGCCCGGACGCGAGGAGGCCCGCCAGGCGGTGGGGGAGACCTTCGTCAGCTCGGCCGGGTCGAGCGCGGCCTCGGCGGAGGGGTTCTTGGCGTACACCGGGGCGGCGGCACCGTCGGGACCCCAGCCGCCGCGGGGCAGGGCGACCAGGGTGCCGCACACGGCGAGGGCCGCGACGCCGGCGAGCGCGGCCCTGCTGTGCTGTCTGCGCCGCATCAGATCGGTGGGGCGGGCCTGCAGCGAGCAGGCGTCGAACTCGGGGGACTCCAGCAGCGCGTAGTGGCCGGGCACACGGTCGGCCTGGCGCAGCGCGGCACCGGGGTCGGCCACCCCCGCGGCCGTCAGCAGTTCGTGCACGACGGGGTCCGGGAGCCGTTCCAGACCGCGCAGCACATAGGCGGCGCGGGCCGGCCCGGACAGGGAGGCCAGCCGCTGGTCCAGGGCGAGTTCGTCGGCGCCGCCCGAGCGCGGGAACAGCCGCAGCCCCCACACCATGGGCAGCATCGGCGGCAGCTGGGCGCGTTTGGGCCACACCGTGCGCCTCAGCGGCCGGCCCGCCTCCAGCGCCGTGCGCAGCACCTGGAGCCGGACGAAGGCGTACCCCGGGTCGGCCTCACGGCCGCCCTCCCGGACCGGGACCCCGGTCGCCGACCGCCCGCGCGGCAGCGCCCGCTGCACGAGCGCGTGCGCGCTCAGCACCCGCCGCTTGCGCCCGAGTCCCGGTGGCAGCACCAGGTATGCGAGCCGGACCAGCCGCGGATAGTGCTCGACGAGCGCGGCCTCGGCCCGCTCGACGTCGACGACCGGCGCGGAGGACGAGTGGTGCGGAGCGACATCCTGTGACTGCACACCCAGCCAAACGAGCGACGCGTCCGTTGGTCACCGCCGCCCCGCGGCCCCGGTCCTCGGCCCGTTTCCGCGCGCAGCCGCCCCCGCGGACCGCCGGATTGAATGATGCGGTCCCTTCGGCCGTATCGGTGAGTGGGCCCCGCACAGGGCCGTGACGGCATGCGTGCCTGGCGTGCCGGTGGGAACCGAGAGCCGGAAGCGACCGGAGGAACAGATGAGGGTGACCCGACCGATGCTCGCGGTGGCCGGGGCCGCGGCGGTGCTGGCGCTGGCGGGGTGCGGGTCCGGGAGCGGCGGGGAAGCGAAGGTGCCGCCGACGGCGACCGGCAGCCTGGAGAGCCTGGCCGCCGAGGTGAAGTGCAAGCCGAACATGCAGACCGACGCCGACACGATCCGCCAGGCCATCTGCAAGAAGGGCGAGGAGAAGTACATCCTCGCCACCTTCGCCACCGACCGGGGCCAGCGCGAGTGGATCGAGGCGGCCAAGGACTACGGCGGTTTCTACCTGGTCGGCCGCAAGTGGGTCGCCGTCGGCGAGCAGAAGGTGCTCGAGGACCTGCGCGGCCGGCTCGGCGGCGACCTGGAGAAGGGCGTCGACCACAGCGGCATGAACCACGGCGGCACGCAGCACGGCGGCACGGACCACGGCGGCGGTGCGCATGGCTCCGGGGCCGGGCACACCGGTCACGGGGGCTGAAGGCGCACACCGGACGCCCGGAGGACCGAGCGCCGAAGAGCCGGGCAACAAGACAGGGCACAGAGAAGGCGCAGGCCAGGCACAGACAAGGCGCAAGCAAACGCAAGCAGAGAGGGCCGGTGGCGGGGTTTCCGCCACCGGCCCTCCTTCAGTGGTCAGTCCTCAGCGGACGGCCGGGGATCAGGTGCACTGCCTGCCCTGGTTGATGCACTTGACCACCCTGTTCATCAGCCGCTCGTCCATGACGTTGACGAAGTCGTTGTGGTCGGTGATCGGCTTGTGCAGCTGCTCCGGGAAGCTGTCCACGGCGTACGGGTTCTTGATCTGACCGTTCTCGATGATCGGCATGGGAACGTCGTACACCAGGCGGACCTGGAGCTGCGGGATGGCCTTGAAGCCCTCCGGGCAGCTGCCGTCCGGCCGGACGAACGCCACGTGGTCACGGTGGTTGGCGCTGTCGGCGTTCTTGCCGTCCCAGCAGCTCTGGAAGTTGGCCGTGCGCACGAGCTTGCTGCCCTCGGGGCACAGCACGTACTTGTCCGTGGACTGCCGGTCCTCGAAGCCGGTGCAGCTGTACGAGGTGTTGGCGTTCTTCAGGCCGTTGGTGAAGGACTTGGCGTCGCCGGTGATGATGCGCATCAGCTTCGGCATCGGGACGACCTTGCTCTTCTTGTTGCCGACGAACCGGATCTGGGCCTCCTCGACCTGGATGATCCGGCCGACGTTGCCCTCGGCGCCACCGCCGTCGGCGTCGGCGTCGACCTCCCTGGTGCCGTCCTGCACGCGCAGCACCGGCCAGAAGTACGAGGACTTGTCGCCCTTGTTCTGGCAGCTGGTCTCGGCGGCGAGCAGGTCCTCGTCGCTGGAGAACGCGTTGTTGCTCTGGTTGCCGACGTAGTCGTGCATGTGGTGCGCGCCGTTCGCGACACCGGGGGCCACGATGATGTTGTCGCTGTTGCGCAGCTTGTTCTCGTTGACACCACACTTCGTGGTGAAGGAGCCGGTGGACCCGGTGTTGCCGTTGGCGGCCAGACCGTTCGGCAGGTTGCGCGAGTTCGGCGGGACGTCCTTGATGTCGATGAAGTCCTCGGCGAACGGACCCGCGGCGCCGTTGCCGTTGTCGTTCGGGAGCTGGCCCTGGTCCTGGCCGCCGCCGTTCTGACCGCCACCGTTCTGGTTGCCGCCGTTCTGGCCGCCGCCGTTCTGGCCGTCGGTCGGCAGCGGCTGCTCGGCGGGGCGGCCGGTGCAGGGGGCGAACCGGTCCAGGTCACCGGGGGCCCTGCCGCCGGCCCGGTTGATCTCCAGCCTGATCCGGTCGAGGATCACCTTCCGCCGGTCCTTCAGCGGGCCCAGGATGACGTTCTGGACGTACTTGGGGTCCCTGGCCTGGGCGTCCCGGGTGGTCGCCAGAGTCTGGTAGGCATCGGTGATCTGACGGTCGAGCGTGGCGAGCTCGCCGTCGACCTCACCACGTGCCTGCTCCGGCACGTTGGTGAGCTGCTGACCGACGTCCGGGCACGAGATCGTCGCGATCTGCGCGTTGACGGCCTTCGTCCGGCTGCCCAGTGCGTTGTTCTTCGACTCGCCCGCGGACGCGTAGTAGTTCGCCCAGACCAGCCCGCCCCCACCGAGCGCTAGGGCCGCCACCCCGGCAATGGCCTTGGTGGCCAGCGGCATACGGCGTTTTCGTGTGTTGCGTCCCATGGAACTCCTCTGAACTTCCTTGTGGGGCAGCATCGAGGCGCCCGACAGGAGTGAAGCGGCTCCTCTTCATACGGATGCGACCCCAGAGGTGTTCAGCCGACTCACGAATCAATCAGAGATTTTTTGGCCCGGCACGTTTCAACTGCCTTTTGCACACGGTCAGTTGCTTCGATCTCACCTGCAGTGGTCAGCGGCCGGCGGCTTCGGGCCCCTCGCCTCCGGCGCCGGGCCGAGCCCCTTGGGCGGTCGGCCGGCCCACCGGCCCCGTCTCCAGCGGGCGCGGGACATCCGCGCGGTGCGGGGCGTCGTACAACGACCGCACCCCGGCCGGAGGTCCGTGCCGTCCCCGGTGGAGGACGGTCACTTCCCAGCCGCGCCGGGGTGCCGGTTCGGCGCCGGCCCGTCCCACGAACCCCGTGCCGCCCGGCACCAGAGGTCTCATGCCGGTGACCGTGTCCTGCGCGGCCGTGGGACGGGACCGGATCCGCCGGGAACAGAGACAGAAGAGAGGGAGAGGAGCGAGAGGATTCAGTGTCCGGTCGGCGGGACGTACTTGTAGCCCACGCGGCGCACCGTCCGGATCGCCGTGCGGTACTCGGCGCCCAGCTTGCGGCGCAGGCGGGCGATGTGGACGTCGACGGTGCGGCCGTCGCCCACGTGGCCGTAGCCCCAGACCGTGGTGACCAGCTGGTCGCGGGTGTGGACCCGGTGCGGGTGCGCGACGAGGTGTGCGAGCAGCTCGAACTCCAGGTAGGTGAGGTCGAGTTCACGCCCGGCCACCTCGGCGGTGCGCCGTACGGGGTCGATGCGGATGAGCGGGTCGCCGCTCTCGTCGGCGGCCTTGCCGGTCTCGTCGGCCTCGCCGGTCTCCGGCTGGTCGGGCACGGCCACCGGCAGGAACGGCGGCTGCCGGTCGGCGGGCACCAGCACCAGGTAGCCGACCATCGGCGGCCGGCCCGGCAGCGCGGGCAGGATGTGCTGCGGAGCCGGCAGCCAGGTGGTGCCCGGCGGCAGCAGATCCGTGAGGTCGGGAGTCTCGTCCCGGTCCACGGCGCGCAGCCGGTGCCGGGCGGGAGCAGGGGAGGGGACGGTGGTCAGAGAACGAGGGGTCGCCATGAGGGGTCAGCTCTTTCGCGCGAGGGTCGTCGGAAGGATCGACGGCCGCGAGTTCGTGATCGGGCACGCCGAGGGACGTACGTCGTCTCGCGCCGGCCGAGGGCCAGGGGTGTGCGGCTTTACCGGGCCGACGCGCTGAACGCGCGACAACACACCCGGTCGAAGTCGTGATGCTGACGTGAGGGCCAGAAGGGCTCGAGGTCGTGACGACCCGTCAGGGTGCACTTCTGGAAACCGGCCATGCCCTCATTCAAACAGACTTCGCGCCGTCGCAGGAGTCCCTCTCACGCTTCGGACGCCTCCCGGCGTCAACCCGACGTTGCGCAGCTCACCCCGTCGGACGTTTGTGCCAGGTCAGAGGCTTGACCATGATCGCCTCGTCCGGGCTTCCGTCCCACAGCGTGGACAGCCCGGACGCGGTGAGGGCGGAGACGACCTCATGGCCGACGGCGGCCGTGGTGGCGGCGGAGCCGTCGAAGCCGCCGTGGAAGAGCATGAGCCCGTGCCCCCGGACCGCCCGGGTGAGCCGGTCGGGATCGGTGGGCCCTTCCCATGTCTCCTGCTCGGCCGGTCTCTCCAGCCGGAGCCGGTCCACCAGCCGCTGTGCCCGCGGGCGTGACACGGGCCGTTCGTCACCGTCCACCAGTACTCCCCGGCCGCCTCGACGAGCCGGGCCCGGGTGAGGTGCCCGCAGTGCAGCCAGAGCCGTACCCGCGCCTCGCGCACGTCATGGCACGCGTCACCGGCAACGCGGTCACGGCGAGGGGTGTCCGCGGCACTGCGGCCCCGACGCACAGGTCCCGCCGCTCCTGGCCGGAGCAGCGGGACCATGACCGGACGCACGGTGTGCCGGCCCGGGGCCGGCATCTCACCGGTCTCCCGTGGGCCCGGGCGTCAGCCCACCTTCTCGATCAGCGCACGGCGGATCAGGAACTTGCCGGGCTCGCGGACCTGCTCGAAGGCCGCGTTGTTGAGCAGGACGCAGCTGCCGGAGACGGACGTGACCTTCACCGTGATGGACTTGTTGTTGTCCAGGTTGGTGACCTTCAGCGTCGTGCCCGCCGGGAACTGGTTGCTGGACGCCGCCGGCGCGCCGCCCTCACCCGAGAGCGTCACCGTGGAGCCCTGGCAGACCTGCTGGCCGGAGGCCGCGGCGCCACCGCCCGCGTTCCCCGCGTCGCCGGCCTGCGCACCACCGCCGGCCTGCTCACCCGCCTGGCCGCCGCCCTGCTGACCCGCCTGCCCGTTCTGCTGGCCGTTCTGCTGGCCGTTCTGCTGTCCGGCCTGCTGCCCGGCCTGGGAGCCCTGAGCCGACTCCCCCACCGTGCACCCGGACGCGGCCTGCTTGCGCTTGATCTCCTCGATGACCGCCTGACGGTTGGCGATCCGTGCCTCGGACTGCGCGTCCGGGTTGGCCCGCTGGTCCTCGATGAACCGCTGGTTGTTGCCGAGGGCGGTGGCGAGCCCCTGGCAGACCGTCGAGTCCCCGGCGGACAGGGTGCGCGCGTTGTCCGGCTGCGAGGCGTTGGACGTGGCCGCCATGGTGATGGCTCCGCCTCCCGCCACCACCGCGGCACTGGCCAGCAGCGCGATCTTCTTCTTCGTGCTGAGAGTTCTCTTGCGCGACATGCGCGCCTCCTCCAATGGGGTAGGGGGGCGTACGCCGCTATGTACGAGACGCCGAACGAAGTTACTCAGCGGTTACAGGAGTCAGTCGCTGTGACCTGGGTCACGTGTGGGGGTGGTGTGGGCTATTTCCGTCCGAGTGCGTCCCGTACCGCCTCCTCCGTCCGGGCCACCACCGCGGTGCCGTCGTCGGCGGTGATGATCGGCCGCTGGATCAGCTTGGGGTGCTCGGCCAGCGCCGCGATCCAGCGGTCACGCGCCCCGGCGTCCCGCGGCCACTCCTTCATCCCGAGCTCCTTCGCGGCGGCCTCCTGCATCCGGGTGATGTCCCACGGCTCCAGTCCGAGGCGGTCGAGCACCTCCCGGATCTCGTCCTCGGTCGGCACGTCCTCCAGATAGCGGCGGACGGTGTAGTCGGCGCCCTCGGCGTCGAGCAGGGTGAGCGCGCTGCGGCACTTGGAACAGGCCGGGTTGATCCAGATCTCCATGCGCCCCACGGTATCGGCCGGGCGCCCCACGGGTGCCCGCGTACGCTCCGGCGGAGCCGCCTGTTCGATTTTCCGCCGCCTCGCAAGCCCCGTGCGCAGCAGCTGTGACAGGGCCGCAAAATGCCGTCTGACCTGCATATTCGCTGGCTTCGTGGCCCTGTCCGATGTCAGTGCCGAGCAGTAGACTGGAGGCAGTGTTCGAGAGCGTTGCGGGAAGTCTTTCCATGGCGCTCCCACTGCGACAGGAGGATGCCTGTGCCCGCTGCCGCACTGAAGCCGAAGCCGACCCAGTCCACCGCGAAGCGTCCCGTCCTGCTCGACCTGCCCTACGAACCCGTGCGGAAGCGACCGTTGCCGGCGGGGCGCCCGCGCGAGTGGTACATCACCCACAACCGCCGTCTGAAGGCGATGCGGCTCGCCATCGCCCTGCTCGACCTGGGCGTCTATCTGCCGCACCAGGCCCGCAACGAGACGATCCGCAGCACCGCGGAGCTCATCGGCGTCCACCCGCCGTCGGACACGACGTGCCGCATGGTGCGGGAGCTGATGCGCTGCTCGAGCTGAGCCGGGGCCACCGGGCGCCCTGCGTCCACGAGGCGCCCGGTGAGCACCGCGCTATGCCGCCAGTTCCTTCTCCAGCGGCGTCCGGAAGCGAGGCGTGACCCTCGTCGGACCCAGCAGGGCCCGCAGGCCCTCCGCCCGCCGGGCGATTGCCGCCTCCGCTTCCGCGCCGACCCCCTCCCGGTCCAGGATCCGCCAGACGATCTCGCCGTCGGGACGCTGGGCCCAGGCGCCGACGACCCGCCCGTTCCACCACACTGTCGGGCCCACATTGCCGCTGCGGTCGAACAGGCGGGGCCGCAGCGCCGACGGGAGGTACCAGTCCCGTTGCCGCCAGCCCATCGCCGTGGGGTCGAGGGCCGGCAGCAGCGCCGCCCACGGCTCGTCCGGCCCGGCGACCGGGGCGACGTCGTCCTCGGCGACGTACGCCGTGCCCTCGTCCACCCGCACCTCGTGCGCCCCCGCCGCGGCCAGCGCCCGCCGTACGTCCGTCACCCGCCACCCCGTCCACCACGTCAGATCGGCCTCGGTCGCCGGGCCGCAGGAGGCCAGCCAGCGGCGCAGCAGCACCGCCTGGGCCTCTGCCGGGTCGAGTCCGGGGTGCGCGGGGGCGAGAGCCCAGCGGAACTGTGAGGAGGTCCAGGACCCGAGCGGCCGGCCCCGGACGATCCTGCCCTCCGCTCCCAGGACGCGCAGCAGCCGCGAGGAGACGGTGTGCACGGCCTCGTAGCTCTTCCCGGCCGCGTACACGAACCGCTCCCGCAGCCGCGGCTCGTCCTGGGCGAGTTCGGCCGCCGTGGCCTGGCCGCGGCGGGCCAGCGCGGCCAGCGTCGACTCCTCGACCTCCTTCAGCCAGGCCTCGTCCGGCGCCCCCGCCTCCGCCATGTCCTTGATCAACGCGGCACGTGCCCGGGCGGCGACGGCGAGACCGGTCGAGGCATGCACCACGGCGGTCAGCTCGGCCGGGAAGACGAACACGGTGTTCCGCATCCCGTGCATCCGCACCAGCGTGCGGTCCTCGTACAGCGCGCGCTCCGTCCGCTCCACCGTCCCGCCCGGCTCCGCCAGCCGGGCGCCCACCCCCAGATACACCGTCGCCGGATCCGTCCCGTGCAGCGCCACCAGCGACTGGGCGACCTCCTCCGGTGTCGCCGCCTCCGCCCCGCCGGCCAGCCGGTGCCGCCATGCCAGTCTGGCCCGTCGCTCCGCCACCCCGATGTACCGCGGCTCCCTGCCCATCAGGCCTCCCGCCCGTGGTTGTCGCGCTTGTCGTGCCGTATCCGTCAGAACGGCATCCTGCCCCGTGCCACTGACACCGGCCCGCGCGGGACACGCCGCGGCGGCGGCCACGGCGGTCACAAGCCGGGGGCGCCCCAGACCGGGAACCAGCGGCCCAGGTCCTGCTCGATGCGCAGGTCGTTCTCGAGGGTGGCCTTGATGCGGCGGGCTTCGCAATGCGCTCCTCGGCCTTGATCTCGGCCGCCACGATCCAGATGCGGGCAAGGGGCCGTTCCAGCTCCTCGACGGTCGGCGGCGTTGGCTCTTCCAGGGGCGTTGAGAAGAGGTCCGCGAACGGCTCGAAGAAGAGCTGCCCGGTTCCGTCGAGAACCGGAGCCGGCACAGTCGCATTCCTCCCAGCGGCGATACATCGGATCGTGGCCGAGTGCTCACGCCGGCCTCGTTCAATGGACGGAGTCAGCGCGCCGGGCGTTACAGTCCACGGCCGGTCATGTCCGGTTGTCGTGGTGGAGGATGGCGGCCCTGGCTGCCCGGGCCAGGATGCTCTGTCCGCGGATGGACAGTCCGAGCCGGTTCCAGCGGAAGATCACGTGATAGCCGGGCACCTGTCTCAGCCCGCGGTTGAGTGTGCCTTCCTGAACGGCATCGCTGAGTGCCTGCCCCGCACTCTGGAAGGCGGCGGCCCACTCGGCGATGGGCTCCAGGAGCCCGTCGGGGCGGAGCATGGCGTCGCTGTCGGCAAGGAGCAGGGGGCGGATCTCCTTCGCACGCCTGGTGAGGAGGTCCGCAGGTGCGTCGTTGATGGCCGAGCGGTGTTCGTTCGTGATGACGCGGTCCCATACGTCGCCCTGCTCGTACCACTCCAGTCCGGCCGCGCGCATCATGAACGTGCGGAGGAGAACGGACAGTTCTCGCGGCCCGACGCCCAGGCCGTCACGGTGCCGCAGCCGCCCACCGGCTTCAGGCAGCCGACTGCGCGCCCCGTCTCGTCGTCGGAGACGGCCTGCGCGGGCACCAGGACGGCGCGGAGTACGACACCGTGATCGCCACGTGCGCTGTGCGTTCCATCCCTCCCTCGTGGCTCTGGCAGCTGAAGGACCGGGGGAGCATGTCACCACGATCAGCGGCTGGATGCCCGGCTCGGGCCTGATCCGGCTCGACCTGGACGAGGAAGGCGTGGCCCGCGGCCGACGCCGGGCAGGTGGGTCGTGGATCGGGTAAGGCGCCGGATCGGGGAGGGGCCGGCAAGGACGGGAAGCGGACGGGCGTGGCACGTTCTTTGCCGAGCCCACTCCTGCCCCCCTTCCCGGTCCGGTCCCGGTCCGTGGAGTGTCAGTCGGCGGCGGTGGAACTCGACGGGCCGGCGCCGGGATGCCGCTCAAGAGGCGTCTGGCTGATGTCGACCCTGCCCTCTGGCGACACGGTGACGACTTCCCGCCACAGGACGGCTTCGCCGGGCAGAGGCGTTCCGCGTGCGGCGGCGGTGTCACGCAGCTCGGCGAGGAACGCCTCGACCTGGTTCCGGGCAGCAGCGGCGTCGTATTGGCGGGAGAGCGCGGATGTAGTGCTGCCGAGGTGGGCCGGCGCGGGGTGGACGACGGTGCCGTCGGGTGAGCGCAGGGAGATCACCGTGGCGGGCCGGTAGGGGGCAGTGAACATGGGCAGGCTGGAGAAGGGGTAGACCCGGTCGCCCAGGATCAGCGACACGGCCGCACAGGCCGCCGCCACGGCGAGCGGGACAGCGGCCGACTCCGGTGCCAGGAGCCCGTGCCCGTCGTGGGGCAGGGGCAGGGCCGCGAGGGCGGCGAGCATGGCGTTCTCACGGAAGTCGACCATCAGCCACCACCGGCAGCACAGATGGAAGACCACCAGGGAGACAGCGATCACGAGCCGGGGACCGTAGCCGATCAGCATCACCGGCGTGCTGAACTCCAGGAGCAGCGCGGCCCAGAGCAGCAGCACACCCCATTGGGGATGGAGGGTCAGAGCACGGGCTGGGCCACGTTCCGGGAGCGGCTGTCCATCTCCGGCGCTGTAGCGGGCGAACAGCGTGAGGTAGAAGGGGAACAGCCTTCGGTCGGGCCACCGAAGGCCGCGCTTGCGGACCTTGGCGACGGCCGCCACGACATAGTGCGCCGCGATGGCTCCCCACAATGCCTGAGCCGCGTGTGAGGTGCCCGGGCCTGCGGCCCCTGCCGGGCCGAGGACGCCCACCGTGCACACCATGGCCAGCAGCGTCATTCCCAGCAGGTGCAGGTGGTGGTGGACGTGGAAGGTCTTGGTGCCGTCGTCCTCCTCGGTGGTGTACCCGGAGTGCTCCTGGGAGAGATACACCACTACCAGCAGATGAAAGCCGGCCGCCAGGAGCACGAGTGCCGCCCAGAGCGCCACGCCGGCGGTGAAGGCCCCGGCCGACACCGCCAGCAGCAGTCCCAGCGTGGTTCGGCCGGCCCGGCTGGAGAGCCGGTCACCGGCGCGTGCTCCGAGAGTGCCGGATCGCCACCCGCCGCCGGAGCCCAGTTCGCGGAGCGGTCCCCAGGCGGCCATGAGTGTGATCAGTGCGAACAGGCCGCGGAACAGCAGATCGCGTACGGCGTCCGAGTCGCCCCAGACGTCCAGCCAGCCGTGCTCGTACATGCTCACCGCTCGTCTCCTTCTCACCGGTCGCTTTCCAACGAGCAGTCGGCGCCCACCGCAGTGTTCGTGCGGTCGGCGCCGGTCGGGTGCGTCAGGGCTGGTCAGGCGGAGGCGGGGAGCCGGCTGACGGCCCGGCGAATGGCCGCGTCGATGTCCGCCAAGGCCGAGGCGATGTCGGTGACGTACACGAACTCGACGGTAGCCACCGAGCCGAGCCCGCGGACGAGATACCCGTACTCCTCCTCTCTCCCCTCCTCCATGAGCAGCACGATCGGCTTGCCGAGGACGCTGGCCCAGCCCATCTCGATGTGTGTGCCGGGCGAGGGCGGGATACCGGGGATGGCGACGAAGACATCCGCGTTCTCTATTTCCTTCTGATCGAGCGCGGTGCACTCGGCAGGGGCCAACACCTCCTCGCCCCAGGCCTCGCGGCGGTGCGCGTTGTAGACCTGGATGCCGTACTGTTCGAAGTGCTCGATCAGCACGGTGAACGGGCGGCAGGCCGCATCGGGCATTCGGCCCGTGGCCGAGTCGACCAGTCCCATGAAGGGGCCGGCGAGGAAGATGCTGTTGACGCCGGGCAGGGCGGGTCGAGGAGCGTTGGACGGAGCGGTCATCGTTCAGGCCTCCGGACGGACGGGCTCGGTCGGTACGGCAGGGCTTTGGTCAGTCCTTGATGAAGCACTGGATGTAGGCGTTGCCACTGGTGCCGTAGGTGTACTCGGTGGTGTCGTACGCCGTGTAGGTGTGCCGCTCGACGTGGATGCGGCGGAAGTGGTCCACGTATTGCCAGCGCAGTTCCGGCCTGGTGCTGAAGAAGGGGATGAAGACGCCGCCAGGGCGCAGTACACGCACCACCTGGGGCATGGTTCTTGCCCACAGCTCTTTGTCCTTCCACACCTCCATGTCGAGCGCCGGGTCGAAGAACATGCCGTCGATGCTCTCCGTGGGAAGGTCGTGGATGCGCTGGAAGAAGTCACCGCGCTCGATGGACAGAGTGGGGGGAAGCTCCGGGTGCCTGGCCCGGAACAACTCCTCCACTTCGTCGAAGATCTCGAGCACGGTGTGGCTGCGGGTGGCGGGGTTCGTGGCGATGCGCAGCGCGGACAGGCCGAGGCCCAGTCCGACCTCGTAGAAGTCGTGGCCGTACTGGCACAGTAAGTCCGCGCTGGCCCACATCAGGTCCCGTTCCCACTCCTGCATGGCCTGCTCGCCGCCGATGCTCAGGGTGACTTCGCCATCGGTCTCGATGAGCCGGATCTCGGGCTTGGCGCTGTTCTCCTCGGCGGCGGTGTCGTCGGTGTGGCCGGTGCCGGGTCGGGTCATGGCTGTCCTTTCGGGAGGGGGTTCGGCCGGTTCTGCCGCGGAACGACACCGAAGTGCCGCCGGGCGGTGGTGATCGCGAGGTCTTGCACGGCGAAGACGGTGAAGTAGTAGGCCTGGGGAGCGGTGCCGGGCGCCACATGCACGCGGAAGGACACCTCGCGGGCTTCCCGGTCCGATCCCTTGATCTTCGTGACGGCGGGTTCGACAACGGTGTCGTCGCGCAGATAGCTGGGGACGAACAGCCCCAGGCGTACGGGTCCCGGTCGAGCCGCGGTCAGGTGGGCGCGTACGTCGAGCACCTCGCCTGCGGCGACCTCGTCCGCGGCATACGCCTGGAGTTCGGGGGCGCCGGGGACGCGGAAGACGACGTCTCCGCACCGCAGGCACACCACGCAGACGGTGTCGAGGATGTGCGGCAGGAGGCCGCGCCGGGTGAAGCGCTGGGCCGGCCGGCCGCAGTGGCAGACGACCTCGTCGACGTGTTCGTCCAAGCGGCTGCGGTCACCGAAGTAGGCGGGGTAGTTCATCAGCTCGGTCTCCGGCGCGGCGGCAACCTGCTGAGCGATGACGTGGTCGAGGGACTGCAGATCGGCGGTGAGGGAAGCGCGGATCTCCCGTTCCGACTGGCTGGCCAGGCTGGTCGGCCGGGCCACCCACTGATCGACTTTGCGGGCCAGTTTCTCCAGCCTCGGCCGCAGCGGGTCCTGGGGCGGCAGTAGTTCACCGGTGAGCAGAGCGGTGAGCCGGGTGCCAGCGGTGAGCACCAAATCGTCGGGCCGGTGGTCGAAAGGCTGAGGAGCGGGCAGGTCCGCGCTCCGGACGGAGGGCAGCCCGAACCTCATGAAAGCCGGGTAGGGGTGCGAGCCGGCCAGGCTCGCGTTGAGGACGTCCACCGAGTCTGCGCCGGTGCCTGTTCCCCGCATCCAGGCGATGTTCTCCGGGCGGTCCGAGTCATGCACCGAGACGGCCGAGACCACCGTGCGCGCGGGGCCGTCCAGGGCGTTGAGCAGCAGCTGGTACCGGGGATCGTAGAGCGCCAGGTCGGACAGGGGACCGCTGTTGCAGGCGCTGAGGACGACCTCCGCCGCCCGCACCTGGTTGAGCGGCACCAGCTTGTCTTCGGGTTTGTAGCAGGGCAGCCCGTAGGCACAGCGGGGGCCCAGCGCGCCGAGGTCGCGGGGTGCGGTGGGGTTCAGACCGCAGATGGTGAACTCGCCGAGGTTGATGCTGTCGTCCTTGCCGTGTCCCTGGAAGACGACGGAACGCCAGCGGTGGTCGAGGATGGCGGCCTGGATGTCGGTGCGCTCGAAGTCGCGGTCGTCGTAGGTGTGCACGCCTGCCACGGGAGCCGGCCGATCGGTGTCGGTGAACAGACCGGACCGGGTCAGGGTGCCGTCGGTCCGGGCGTACTGTTTGGCGACGTTCCACAGCAGCGAACGCCAGTCCCGGCCGCTGAGGAAGGACAGGCCGACGTCCGGCGCGCGGTAGCTGCGGTGGAGCAGGGCGCGGAGCGGGTCCAGCCGCAGTCGGGGATAGGTTCCCACGACCAGGAGCGTGCCGTGCGTCTCGTGGCCGAAGCGGTCCAGGTCGGCGGGAGACAACCAGTTCCGGGCCAGGGGCCGGACGAGGTCGACGAGCCCGTCCGGCAGGTCGGCGGGCTCGTCCAGCAGGACGGCGTGGTCGACCGGGTCCGGGAGCAGGGTGCCGTCGTAGAGGTGCCGGGCGAGTTCCGTCGATGCGGTCAGATCGGGGCGCCCGGTGACCACCAGGGGGATCCGGCCGCCGGCGGGGTCCTTCAGAAACTCCTGTACCGCTTGAGGTAGTTCGGCTTGTTCCACGGGCTGGAATACAGACACGTGACAAGCGCCGGCCGTGCTGTCGTCCGGGTCGGAGGCAAGGGGGTTTCCGGTCCCGCCGAACTGCTTTGAGATCACTTCTCTTCTTCCTGTTTCCCTGAACGGCTTCCGGGTGCGGGGCCGCTCAGTTGGCGTGAACGTGGGGTGAGGTGGGGTGGGCAAACCGTCCGCGGAATGCGAAGGCCATGGCCATCGCGGCCAGGCACAGGCCCGCCGCGACCGGGAAGACCGTACGGGCTCCCAGCGGATCGACGAGGAGGCCGGCCGTCTGCTGGCCCACTGCGTCGCCGGTCACGGTGGCCAGGGCGACCCATGTGAACGTCTCGGCCTGCTGCTGCGGGTCGGCCAGTCGACTGACCAGCGTCATCTCGCATGCGGACACCAAGGCGATGGGGGCGCCGCCCACCGCCAGGGCCAGCCCGAGGGTCAGCTCGGACGTGGCCGCCACGGGCAGTGCGGCTCCCACGGCATACATCAGCAGCAGCCGGGGGAACCGCTCGTGCGCCGGCTGTGCGGACTGCATGCGGCCCAGTGACAGCGCCCCGACCGCGCTTCCGACGCCCCAACAGGCGTAGACCACCCCTGTGGCGTCGGGCGAGCCGAACTCCCCCACCAGTGCGGGGATGGCCAGCGTCATCAGGCCGATGGGCACGGATGCCACGCCGACCACGAGAATCACAGCCTGTACGTCCCGGTTCGCAAGCGGCCCCCACACCCGGCGGGGGGCCTGTCGTGATGCAGGGGAGGCGTCGTCGGAGCCCGCGCGGGTGAACGGCGTGAAGGCCAGCCCGATCGCGCCCGCACCGCCCACGGCGGCCACGACGGTGAGGGCCTCCGCGGCCGACCCGACGACCATGACACCGGCGAAGATCAGTGGTGCGCCGACAATGAGCAGCTCGGTGAGGGTCGCCTCCCAGAGGTAGGCGGTGTCCCGCTCTTCGTCGGTGAGCGGTAAGCGCGCCCACAACGTACGCATGAAGGCGTTGGCCGGAGGCAGGGCGATTCCGGCGAGGACGGCCAGTGCGAGTTGGGCCGGGCTTGCAGGGCCCGTCCCCCACACGAGGGCGGTGAGCGCCGCCGGATATGTCAGCCCCGTCGTGAGCAGAACGGCTCTCGGGCCTGTTCGGTCCATTCGCCGGGCGATGAGCGGGCTGCCCAACGCCATGCCCACCGTGTACAGAGCCGAAACCAGTCCGGCTTCCGGATAGCCGCCGCCTTGCTCGCGCACCACCAGAATGAGGGCGAGTGACACGAGATAGACCGGCAGACGGGACACCACGCTCCAGATCACTGGCCGGGCTGCCTGGGGGCGGGTGAAAAGCCGGAAGAACTGCCGGACTGTCCCGATCATCGTGGCTGGACTTCTTTCGTTTCGGGAATCTGATCTCAGGGAACTGACGGAGCTTGCGTTGAAGCGGCGGGCCGGGCTCAGGACAGTTGGCTTACTCGATGTCTATTGAGAACCGATCCAGCACGTATTGCATTCGTTTTTCGACCTCGACGGCGGTGGTGCCGGCGACATGGACATATCCGCAGGCGTTGTGCGAGGCGCGGCGCGCATGGACCCGGTCACCCGGTGCCACGCGCAGCTCGGCCTCGATGACGCCCGGCAGATCCAGCAGTTCCTGCCGCGAGGTGACGGCCCGGACGATCCCGGAACGCGGCATCGGCAGCAGCAGGTCGCCCACGCATCGGCGCGCGGTGTAGGCCAGGACCGGGCGGCGCCCCTGGTAGGCGTCCAGCACGGCGCCGAACACATCGAAGCCGTAGGCGTGCCCGTGATTGGCGGTGATCTCGCAGCCGGCCACCCGGACACCGACCTCACTGGCGTAGACCTCCCCGTCCGCCTCGAAGAACTCGAGGTGCACATAGCCGTGGTCGATCCCCATGCCGTGGACGATGCGCTCCACCAGGCCGTGCACATCCGAGCTGGGGCCCGGCCCGGCGCCGACGCTGATGTTGGCGTTCATGGCGCCGGCCACGATGTCGAGCGGCCGGCTGGGCATGGCGCTGGGCCAGACGTCCATGACCTCACCGTCGAAGACCAGAGCACACGCTTCCCACTCGGTGCCCCCGACGTACGCCTCCACGAGCCAGCGACGGGCCGTCAGATCGACCTGTCGCAGGTCGTCGGGGCCGTTGAGCAGGTAGGTGTCGATGCACGCGAAGGAATCCACGGGTTTCAGCACCACGGGCCAGCCGTGGACGCCGGCGAAGTCGAGAACCTCGGTGGCGTGGTGGATGCGCTGATAGGAGGCGGTGCGCAGACCAAGTCGACGGAACTTGTCCTTCATGGCTGCTTTGTCACGCACCCACTCGACCTGTTCGGCACTCAGATGAGGGAGTCCGGCCAGGGCGGCGAACCGCTGCGCGATGTGCTGGCGAGGTTCGGACGGATTGCAGAACCGGGTCGGCTGCAGCGGCTGGTCCGCGACCCAGTCCAGGTAGCGTTCCACCTCCGCTTCGAGCGGTACGTCCGCGCGCACCCAGAACGCCGGGAGGTGAGCGGTCTCCCGCAGGTACTGTTCCGACAGGTCGCCGCGGACCTCCTCGAACCGCAGCAGCACGAGCTCGTGGGGGCGCTCGCGGGCCGCGTAGCGGGTGAAGCTGCACGCGCGGTCGTCGACCATCAGCAGGGCGCCGCTCACAGCTCCTCCAGCGTCTGTCGCAGGGCCTTCGCCGCAAGGACCTGTTCGCTCTCGGACAACTCGGGCGACAAGGGCACGCACAGGGTGCGGTCCAGCAGTGACCTCGTCCGGGCGAATCCGTCACGGCTGAGAGCACGGGGAATGCCCTCAGCGAGGTTCCAGGGAAAGCCGTCGGCGTAGAGAGAACGCCGGCCCTGGAGCACCGGGTGTTCCGGCAGCAGGTATTTGTTGAGGGTCCAGTTGGCGATGCCGCGACGAGTGAGAAGAGTGACCGCCGCGTCCCGCAGCTCAGGGCTTTCCATGCGCAGTCTGAGGCTTGTCTTGACATCGCCCGCGCTCCTGGGCAGGAGCGTGATGTCCGGGCGTTGGGGCAACTCTGCGACGGCGATGCGGTAGTGCCGTGCCAGCCCGTCCACGATCCTGCCGAGGTGCCGGAACTGCTGGAGCTGGATGGCGGCCACTTCCTCGCTGGTGACGAAGTTCTCGCCGTAGTAGGCGTCGTCGTTCCAGGTGGGGTAGTGGCCGGGCTGCCGGGCCGACCCGTGGTCGTGGTAGCAGCGCATCACCTCCCACACCGCCCGGTCGCCGGTCACCAGCAGACCGCCTTCTCCGGAGGTGAGGACCTTGTTGTGGTGGAAGCTGAAGGCTCCGGCGTACCCGGCCGTGCCGACCGGTCGGCCGTCGGGGAAGGAGGCTCCGAGTGCCTGCGCGGCGTCCTCGATCACATAGGGCACGCCGGCCGGCAGTGGTGCCACCGCGCCTTCCATGTGAGCGACGATCACCCGTTGGGCGTCGGAGGGCAGGAGCGAGGCGTCGAGGGCGAAGGAGTCGTCCACATCGACCGGCACCGGTATCAGGCCGGTCGACAGAACGGCTCCGGCCACGGCCACGAAGGTGACGGCAGGGATGTAGACGACATCCCCGGTACGGGGCCGGGTGCTGATCAGCGCGAGTCGCAGGGCCTCGGTGCAGTTGTGGACGGCCAGCACATGGCTGACGCCGAATTCTTCCGCCACTCGGCGTTCCAGCCGGCTGGCCATGCTTTCGGACTCGGTTTGGTAGCGGAACAGCACTTTCTGCTCGACAGCCGCGCGCAGTTCGCTCATGTCGGACCAGTCGAGGTAGTTCGCACCGTAGGGAAGGAAACGCTGGCCGAGCCGCTTGTCCATGGTCATTTCCGGTCACGCCCCTTCTCCCTTGCGGCCGGGTCGCGATCCAGGTCCGCTTCCGTCAGGGGGCAGGCCGCGCTGTCGACGACCATTTCCTGCCCCTTGTAGTTGCGCAGCACAAGCCCTTCCGAGGTGAGACGGTGACAAGGCTGCGCCATGGGAATCTTCCCCAGCCGGGTGGTGAGGACGTACTGCGGAACTCCGAAGCCGGTGATGTGGCCCTGGAGTCCCTCCATGATCTCCCATCCCTTTTCCACGGACGTCATGAAGTGGGAGACACCTGTCACGTTGTCGCAGTGGTACAGGTAATAGGGGCGTACGCGGATACGCAGAAGTTCCGTCATGAGGAAGCGCATGGTCGCGACGTCGTCGTTGACGCCGCGCAGCAGCACCGTCTGGTTTCCCACTGGAATGCCGTGCCCCAGTAACCGGTCGATGGCCCGCTCCGCCTCCGGAGTGATCTCCTTGGGATGGTTGAAGTGGGTGTTGAGCCAGACGGGATGGTACCGAGCGAGCATCGCGCACAACTCGTCGGTAATGCGCTGCGGCAGCAGCACCGGAAAGCGCGAACCGATCCGGATGATCTCGACACTGGGAATGGCCCGCAGGCCACTGATGATCTCCTCCAGCCTGTCGTCCCGATACGACAGGGGATCTCCCCCGGTCAGCAGGACATCACGGATCTCGGGGTGTTCGGCTATGTACCGCAGGTCGTCATCGAGGTCCTCGCCCTCGTTCTTCTCGAAGTACGTGCCGTCGACCTCGGTGGTGTGGAACTTGCGCGTGCAGTGCCGGCAATAGACCGGGCATGTCTCCGTCACGAGCAGGATGGCCCGGTCCGGGTATTTGTGCACCACCCGGTTGGTCTTGCGGTAGAACATGTCGCCCACCGGGTCGATGTCCGCACCGGTGTGCTCCATCAACTCGCTCAGGGCGGGCACCGCCTGCTGCCGGACCGGACAGAGAGGGTCGTCCGGGTCCATCAGCGACGCATAGTAGGGGGTGATGGACCACCGGTACTTCCCGGCGGTCTCCGCCATGGCCTTTTCCTCATCGGCGGTGAGGTTGATCCACTGGCGGGCTTTCTCGGCCGTGTTGATGCGCTTGCGCATGTGCCAGCGCCAGTCGTTCCACTGCTCGTCGGGAATGGTTTCGCGTGTGATGGACGGCGCGGTGGTGTCAGCCTGCTTGCTCGGATAAGGCATCGGGCTTCTCCCATCCAGGGGAACACAGGGCCGTACGGTCTTGTCGGCGCAGTTGCTCGGACGAGCGGCGGCTCAGCGGAGCCGAGATGTCACATCGAGGGCGGCACCATGGCGAGTTGACGTAGTTTCCGGGCGATCCGCTGGGCGCCGCGCAGGTCGTCATCGGTGATGTCGCCCGTGATCCGGGCTGCCGCGCCGGTGTCCGGCGGCGCTTGCAGACGCTCGGCCAAGTCGCGCTGGGCCGGACCGAGCGGCGGCAGCAGTTCGAGGGGAGCCTTGCGGGCCCGGGCCAGCGCCACGGCGGACCAAGTGGGCGAGGCGTGGCAGGTTTCGGCTCTGGCGTGCAGGGCGTCCACGTCCACGTCCGCGGCGACGTGCAAGCGCAGCCCGGACATGCTGGGAAGCGCGTTCCGCACGGTGGGCAGCCCGGTGTCGCACACCAGGTCGCAGCCGCCGGGGCCGGCGGCGGCCCGGGTGACCAGGGGGCGCAGTACGTCGTCCGTGTAGGCGGCGAGGTGCTCGGCGCGAGCGTCAGCAGCGGACACCAGGACCAGGCATCCAGCACGCGAACGTGCGCGGGCCGTCCGGGCGGGGGCGAGCACTCCGCAGCGGCCCGGGCCGCCGGTGGTGTCCGTGGGAACCGGCAGCCGGGCGGGCCCCTGGATCTGCTGGACCACGGCCGCGACGGCAGGCACCGGCCCGGTGCGGTGACCGCAGTGCAGGTACACCACGGGGACACCTTGTGCGGTGAGTTCCTCCGCCGCTTTCGGTGCGTCGCATACCAGGGCGACCTGCGGGGGTGCTCCTTGCCAAGGCCTGGCACGCGGGTCCATCGGGTGGGGACGGTAGGCCACGTCCGCCTCGGTGAGGTGGACGGCGACGCGGCGGCGGGCGGTCAGCGCGTCGAGCCGTCCCGGATCGTCGACCAGGAGCACCCGCAGCGGATTCAGTACTGCCACGGCCGCACAGCCCCCAGGCGAGCGATGTCGTCGCTGTATCCGGCGGCCGTCGTGGAGCAGCCGTTGCAGCTGCGTGGGCCAACCGCTCGGAAGTGGGCGACGTGTCTGCGGAAGGCCGGTGTATCCAACGCGATGACGTCGCCATCGCGCAGCGGCGCACCACCGATGTCGCCGTCCTCCCGGTGAGGCAGGCAGCTGCACCCGTACGTACGCTCGTTCTTGGCGTCGATGTAGATGACGTCTTCCACGACATGACACACGGGGCCGGTCGGCCGGGGCGTGACGGAGTCCGAGAAGAACAGTTCCTGCTCCTCCGGGGTGTCCCCGTAAAACCGTTTGCCGAGCGGCACCAGCAGCGTGTCGGGGTCGGCCTCGTAGATCGGGTCGCAGACCGTGCGCACATGCTCCGGGTCGGGGTATTTGATGCCGCGGTCCAGTTTGATGGGGGACAGCTCCCACTGGCGGACTCCGGCGTCGGTGAGAATCCGCTGGAGTTCGGGCATCTGCTGGTAGTTGTGCGGGCCGACGACCGTGTTGACCCGTGGCAGTACGCCCAGCGCAGCGGCCCGGCGCAGGCCCCGCAGCCCGTTGTCGAACATGCCGGGAGAGCGGCGGTAGACGTCATGGGTGTCGGCGGAGGAGCCGTCGAGGCTCACGATGACCTGCGCGAGCCCGGCTTCGGCGAGCCGCTCGATCTGCCGCGGGAGCATCATGCCGTTGGTTATGACCGACATCCGCATTCCGGCGTCAGTACCCGCGCGCACCAGGGCGGCGAGGTCGGGGTGCATCAGAGGCTCCCCGCCGGTGAAGCGCACATAGCCCACTCCGGCCTCGATGGCTGCGGGCAGGAGCGCGGCGAAGTCGCCGGTGGTGAAGCGGTAGGTGTCCCGCGACAGGGCGAACTCGCACATGAAGCAGTCCGCGTTGCACGCCTCAAGGATCCGGATGAACAAGTACCGTTGACGTCCGTTGGACGAGGCAACCGCGACAGCGCCGCGTTCAGTCATGGTGTGCGCTCTCCGATCAGTCGGCCGGCTGAGATGTCTGCGAAGCTCCCGCTGGCTTTCCTCGTACAAGGAGGGCGAGCACATGGTCCGCCACCTGTGCGGCTCCGGACCTGCCGAGGGCGGTGGTGAGACCGGTCCAGTCGGCGCCGTCCTCCGCCCGCCGAAGTGCGGAGAGCACCTGGTCGCGTATGGCGCTGCGTACGCCGGCGTCCCCGGCCGCGGCGGCGATGCCGGCGTAGATCACGCGCAGCGCGTCCTCCTCGGAGACCGTGCGGTCTGCGAGGACGGCGTCCACGGAGAAGACGTGCTCGGGCCAGCGGACCTGGGTGTCGGCGCCGGTCGCCTGGCTGTGGAACCGGCCGTTGAAGATCTGGCTGAGGTTTTGCGGCGGCAGACACACCACTGGGATGGCCAGCGCGCCCGCTTCCAACAGCGTGGTCAACCCTGGTGAGGTCAGCAGCACGTCGGCAGCGGCGAGTCGTTCCAGGAACTCACGGTGGCCCAGGGGCGCACAGCTGATGGTTTTCATCTGTGCGTGCGCGGGGGACACGTGGGCGAGAAATCCCGGCGGGAGATTTCCCGCGATATGCACCTCCCGTATTCCGTAGGCGACGAGCGCGTCGAGGACGGGACCCAATACGGCGCGTGGATAATTTGTCCAGTCGGCCAAGGTGGGCGACTGGAGACCACCGAAGTTGACCAGGGCCCGCCGTGGGGAACACGGTGCCGTTGCTTTGCCGGAGGAAGGCGCGGGACGAGTCGCGATGCCCGGCGCCACAATAGCCTCCACCCACTGAAGGTTCTTCACATCCGCGAGAATGTCCCGGCTGGCGTCGGGTATTTGGAGGCAGCGCTGGGCACAGTAGACCGATGCGTGGAAGGGCAGAGACCTGCGGTCTCCTTCCGTCCACAGGAACGGCAGGCTGTCCACGAAAACGGTCGGAATTCCGGCGTCCTGCAGCGCGCTGGCCGTCGGCCCTTCGAGTACCACCAGGGCCGCTGCCGCGCCTTCTTCTCCGGCCAGTTTGGCGGCTGCTGCCGGATCGTCCCCGCTGTCGTGCCACCGGTCCACGCCCGACTCGGCAAGCAGGGGTCGGCCCAACTTGGAACTCAGCCCAACGAAACGCAGCGGACGGGGCGAGTGTGCACGCAGCGCCGTAATGACCGCACTGAGTTTTCCGCCGCTGCCCCACCCGAAATCGGCACCCGCGATGGCGATCGTGGTCGGGACCGGTAAGCCTGGAACATCCGCCGAGTCGGACGAAGTCACTGCCATCACATCAGCTCCCTCAAGCCAGAGACATTGCCAGGCGCCCCAGCCATGATTGATGAGCCCTGCGGTGAAGACAAGTGCGCCGGCCATGCAATTCGGCAGTTGGCCAAAACCGGCCACCGAAGAGACGGGGTTAATTCGGCCACCGAGTGAACGGTCAAATTTCAGTCATGGGGCGGCCAGGGTGCGAGCGCTCTTATGTGATCAGAAACTTATTGGGTTCAGGCGTTGAGGGTGTGGCGGACGTGTGGGCCGCTGCAGTATCCGCTCGATCACTGATGCCTTGCCGCCGGCCTTGATTGCCCAGGTCGCCTGGGCCCGGCAGAGCCGGCAGCAGCCGCACTGGCTGTCGACGGGGACCTCTCGGCGGCAGCCGGCACACTGGCCGACGGCGTGTTGCCGGCCGCAGGTGCAGCAGCCGCGGCAGAACCGGCCGGGCTGTCCCCAGGCGAAACGGCCCGTGCAGGAGGCCGTCGGCTTGTTGTCGCTGATCTTTCCCATCGTGGCGGTGGCGAAGTCACACCGGCGGCAGAGAGCGGCCGTCCCGTCGCTTGGGCACGACGGCCGGAACCGTCGTCCCGGTCGTGGCTTCCTGAACACCGACCTGCCGGCCCGCACGCTTGACCTTCTCGGGCTCGGGGATCAGCAGATCGCCGGTCTCGCAGCCGAGGCCCGCGCAAGAACGAATCCGGCCAGCACGCCGGTCTCGAACTGCTCCGGCTCCTCCGCAGAGACCGGATCACAAAACTCGCGCGGGTCACGTACGACAGCCGGCGCCGACCCGAGCCTCCTCACCTTCGGCCCGACCGCGCACCGGTCGGACACGATGAGAACGCTTCAAGAATCCCGAGGTTACGTCACTCGATTGCAAGCCCCCAGGAAGAGGTGGAACCCCTGGCCACCGGGGCAGGACCTCAGCTGGGCTCAGGGGGTGAAAGCCGCTACAGACTTCGTAGTCATTCATAGTCATCTCTGGTCGTGTGTCTTGTGTGCGTCGGCCTTGTGAAGCTCTCGGAGTGGGCCCGGCGGCAGGGCGTGAGTCACCAGCCTGCGTGGCGGTGGGTGAAGGACGGGAAGATGCCGGTTCCGGTCCGCCAGGCGCCGTCCGGGACGTGGCTGGTCGTCCTGGACCCCACCGGGACCACCGACGGCCTGGTGCGGGACATCACCGAGGCATTGACCTCGATGTGCGCGCCTGCACGGGCGGCGGGCTGCGAAGAACCGGGCTGCCCGCGCGGTGGCCGTGGCGACCGGCGAGGACGGCGGGTGAGGAAGTTCCGCCCGCAGCCGGGGTTCCAGGTGCAGGCGTTCCGGTTCGCCCCGGACCCGAACGCCTCCCAGGAGGCAGCGCCGCGATCGCACTGCGGTGCCGCGCGGGTCGCCTGCGACTGGGCTGTGGGCTGGGTGACCGCCTCCTGGTGGCAGCGCCGTGCGGAGGAGTCCTGCAAAGTCGCCGAGGCGTCGCTGACCGAGTGGCGGCCGTGGTCGCTGCCCGCCCTGCGGAAGGCGTTCAACGCCGCCAGGCACACCGACCCCGGCTTTGCCGGTTGGTGGGAGGCCAACTCCAAGGAGGCGTACAACACCGGGCTGGCGAACGCTGCTGCCGCGTTCGACAACTACGCGAAGCCGAAGAACGGCAAGCGGCGCGACAAGCGGATGGGCACGCCGCGGTTCAAGCCGAAGCGGAAGGCGCGTCTTTCCTGCCGGTTCACCACGGGCGCGATCCGCGTGGACGACGGCGGCCGGCATGTGACGCTGCCGAGGCCGGGCACGATCCGTACCATGAGCCGACCGTGAAGCTCCTCGCCGGTGTCCAGGCCGGGACCGCGCGAATCCTGTCCGCCACGGTAGGGCATGAGCAGGGACGCTGGTTCGTGTCGTTCCAGGCCGAGGTCAAGCGCGACCTGCAACGCGTGGCACGCCCGCACGTGGCGGTCGGCACCGGCCTCGGGGTGAAAACCCTCGCGGTGATGGCCGACAGCACCGGCGAGATCCGTACCGTCACCAATCCACAGCACTACGACACCGCGCTCAAGCGGCTGCGCCGCGCGTCCCGCGTCGTCTCCCGCCGCCAGGGCCCCGACCGGCAAACCGGGCAGAAGCCGTCCCGCCGGTGGGAGAAGGCCAACGCCCAGCGGAACAAGATCCACCACCGGGTGGCGAACCTCCGCGAGGATGCCCTCCACAAGCTCACCACCAGCGTGGCGGCCGAGTACGGCACGGTCGTGGTCGAAGACCTCAACGCCGCCGGCATGCTCCGCAACCGGCGCCTCGCCCGCCGCATCGCCGACGCCGGATTCGGCGAGATCCGCCGCCGGCTCACGTACAAGACCCGTCCGCGCCGCGCCACCCGCATGATCGCGGCTGACCGCTGGTACCCCTCCTCGAAGACCTGTTCCAAGTGCGGCGCGGTGAACGCCAAGCCGCCGCTGCACGTCCGGACGTATGAATGCGACGCCTGCGGCCTGGTCATCGACCGGGACGACAACGCCGCACTCAACCTCGCCGCTCTCGCGACGGCCTGCATGACTGGTACCGGAGTGGCCGGAGACCAGGGCACCGCCCCGGCGGTGTCGAAGCCTTGCGGAGCCGACCAGAAGACCCGCGCCACCCGCACCCGTCGCACGACGAGTGCGGGGCGGGCAGGTGGCGCAACCCCGCCGCGGCAGCGGCAGACGGAAACGAGAGACCGTACTCACGCCGAAGTCCTGACGCTTCGGTGATGCGACGGACCTTCCGGGCCGAAATGCCCGGGACGCTGAGACCTGACTACGGACTCGGCAACGGAACTCACGGGATGTCGCACAATCGGCGAGGAAGAAGTCGCCGGCCTCAGCCATGGTTGTCCTTCAGCCGCGCCAGTTCGGCCTCCCAGCGCTGGATGTGCGCGATGAGCTGCTCCCGGGTCAGGGAACGCGTCGTGCGCCAGGTCGCCGGTCCCGCCCTGCAACCGTGGAGGTTCCCCAAGACGCCCTGCCTGACCCGCAGGGCCTCCACCGCCCGGATGCGCGGCACCGGCTGCCCCGGAAGGAGCAATGAGCGGATCGTCCGTGAGCGGATCGTCCCAGGTCTCCTGGCGCCACTGACACCGGCCCCGAGCTGGACACGGGCCGCGGCGGGGGTCACAGGCCGGGGGCGCCCCAGACCGGGAACCAGCGGCCCAGGTCCTGCTCGACGCGCAGGTCGTTCTCGAGGGTGGCCTTGATCTGGAGTTCGAGCGCGTTGTCACGGCGCCGCGCCCGGCCGGGGAGCGGGGCGAAGGGGTAGAAGGTCCCCCGTTTGTACAGGTAGACCAGCGCCAGGCGGCGGCCGGTGCCGTCGTGGAAACCGGTCAGGGAGCACAGCAGCTGGGGGCCGAAGCCCTGGGACTCCAGTGCGCTGTTCACCGCGTGCAGGTCGTTGACCAGGTCCGGCAGCTGGTCCGGGGTGCGGCGGGAGACCAGCCAGGAGTAGCCGTAGGAGTCCCGGGTGAGTTCCACGGGCGGGCCCGAGCGGCCGGCGTCGGCGTCCAGGAGGGCCTGGACCTCGCGGTGGATCTGCTCGAAGGCCGCGCCCTCGACCGTGGCGAAGCACACCGCGCCCTGCCCGGTCGGGGTGAAACCGGCCGCCGCCTGCAGCGTCACCGCCGCCGACGGCAGCGCGAACAGCTGGTCCAGGTCGGGCCGGGCGGGTTTCGAACGGCCGAGCAGGATGTCCAGGAGCCCCATGCTCAGCCCGCCTTCCCCGGTGCCGCGGCCTCGCCCAGCTCGGCGGAGATCCGGCCCAGCTGCTCCAGCCGCTGCTCCAGGCTCGGATGGGTGGAGAAGAGCCGGGCGATGCTGGGGCCGGAGCCCAGCGCCGGGGTGAAGTAGAAGGCGTTGAAGGCCTGGGCGGTGCGCAGGTCCTGGGACGGGATCCTCGCGATGTCGCCCGTGACCTTGGTCAGTGCGGACGCCAGTGCCGAGGGCCGTCCGGTCAGCAGGGCCGCCGCCCGGTCCGCGGCCAGTTCACGGTACCGGGACAGCGCCCGGATCAGCAGGAAGCTGATCACGTACACGGCCGCCGAGACGCCCATCACCATGGCGAGGACCGCCAGGGTGTTCTGGTCCTTGCGGTCCCGTCCGAGGAGCTGCGAGTAGAAGGCGAACCGTACGATCAGCCCCGCGAGCACGCCGAGGAAGGAGGCGACCGTGATCACGGCGACGTCCTTGTGCGCCACATGGGACAGCTCGTGCGCGAGGACGCCCTCCAGCTCCGAGGGCTCCAGCCGGCGCAGCAGCCCGGTCGTCACACACACCACCGCGTGATCCGGATTCCGCCCCGTCGCGAATGCGTTCGGCATGTCCATGTTGGACACGGCGATCGTCGGCCGGGGCATGTCCGCGAGGGCGCACAGCCGGTCGACCACCGCGTGCAGCTCGGGACTCTCCTCCCGCTCCACCACCCGGCCGTGCATCGCGAACAGGGCGATCCGGTCGGAGAACCAGTACTGGGCGATGAGCGCACCCGCCGCGATCACCACGACCAGCACCCAGGACTTCAGCAGGGCGATCAGCGCGGCCACGAACGCCACGTACAGCAGTCCGAGCAGGAACAGCGTGACCCCCATGCGTACGGTCAGCTGCCGGTCGCTCCGGAAACGGCTTCGCATCCTGCACCACCCCGCACAGCCGGACATCCGGCGCAATCGGGACTTCTCTCGTCATCCAGTGTGCACCTGCCGGTGCTCATGACGGGGTCCTGTGCGGTCTCGGGGCGGCAGCGGGGCCGTGCGCCCGGTCCGGAGGTCAGGTGCGCGTCTGGGCGTAGCCGAGGAGCACGATCACCAGGGCGACGCAGCCGAGCACCACGACGGTGGACATCCACGGCGAGCGGCGCCGGGCGACGCGGTCCGGATCGGCGCGGAACGGGACCGGGCCCGGCGGGCTGTTCTTCCAGCGGGCGGCGAGCATACGGGCCCGGGCGGAGGGCTCCTTGTGCTCGGCGGCGTCCGCCCAGCGGAGATCGAATTCGCGCTCCCAGTCGTCCGGCTCGGACTTCCCTGTCATCCCCGTTCCCCTTCCCGGGCCGCGTGCCGCTCCTCTGAGCGTCCTCCGTCTCCAAGATGCCGCGCCGGCGGTACCCGTTTAGCCTCTGAGGTGAGAGCCGCACTCAGCAAGCGGCAGACCTACGACCGCGTCGCCGTACCTTTCCCGCTGCGGCCGCGGCCATCCGTCTCGTGCGCGAAGGCCGTACGAGGGGGTGGAGAGGAAGGTATTTCCATGAAAGCACAACGTGCGAGGCGTCTCTTCGCAATGTCCGCAGTCGGAGCTCTGATGGCCGGTGGTGCCGCCCTGGGCACAGCAGGCACGGCTGCGGCGGCGACCCCGGCAACAACCCCGGCCCAGGCGTCCACCAGCCTCGTCCAGGGCGGTGGCTGCTACTACGGCGGCTGGTGGCGTGGCCACTGCGGCGGCTTCGGTGGCTTCGGCGGCTTTGGGGGCTTCTTCCCCTACAACTACGGCTACGGCTACAACTCCGGTCCTGTGGTGATCCTGGTCCGCTGAACGCGGCAAGGCCGAGGGCCGCTCCCTGTCCCCACAGGGAGCGGCCCTCGGCCATGTGCGCCGGCTGCTCCGGCACGTCCTGCTGTCCCGTTGCCGAAGGGCCGGCGAGGAGCCGGCCCGGGCGGCTCACACGTCGAAGTACAGCTCGAACTAAACGCGCACCTCTGTGGCCTGCGCAAACGTTCGAGATATGCCGCCTGACCTGTGCTTTCCCTACCGGTGATTACCGGTCGTTGACGGCTGTTTTTGATGATCCTGCGGACTCTTTGCGGACCGCTCGCGGCCCACCCTGCGAGCCGGTACCAGACGAAGCGGCGCCGCCCGGTGCTCCATACACCGCACGGCGCCTAGATCAGACCCCTTCGCACGCAAGGAAGTCCGACCATGAGCAACACCGTACCCACCGGCCCCGCCTTCGACCTCAGCAAGACCACCGATTCCATCCCCGACGCGGTCCGCGCGGCACTGCTGAAGACCCTGCCCGAGCAGTACACGCCGCAGCTGGCCGCGGACATCGCGAACGCCGTACTCGCCCAGCTCACGGCCGAACAGTCGTCGTCCGGCACTGCGCTCACCGAGGCGCAGCTGACCCTCGTCCGCGACGACGCCGGCGGCTGGGACGCCACCACGCCCATCGAGACGGCGACCCGGGACATCGACGCCGACATGCCCGTCGACGGGCCGTTCCTCGCCGCCCAGATCGTCGTCACCGGCTGGAGCTACGACGAGAACCGCCGCCAGGTCGACGGCCGCTTTACGCGGGTGTGGCTCCACTACGGCGCGTCCACCGGAGAGCTCACCCCGGCCAAGGCCCGGCAGGTCGCAGCCGAGATACGCGACTTCGCCAACCGGCTTGAGGCACTGTGCGACCGCGCCGACGAAGTCGCGGCCGACGACTACGAGAAGCCCAGCCTGCAGGAGATGTGCCGCGGCGACTACGAAGCGGCCGAAGAACGCCGTCGGCTGCAGGACCGCCGGGACGATGCCAACCTCGGCGCGTACCGCGCGGCCGCCAACGACGACGCGGACCGGTTCTTCCGCCGGCACTTCCCCAAGGTGGCTGCATTCCTCGCCGACGAGCGGGAGGCGGGCCAGTGAGCCACAAGCGAACGCTGTCGGTGCGCACCACGCCCGAACTCCTCGAGGATCTGGCCGTCCTGCAGGACGCCGGTATGACCGTGTCCGACGCCGTCCGGTTCGCCGTGCGACGACTGGCGCAGGCACACCGGTTCATCGTCCAGGAGCAGCGGCGGACCGGGCGTCGCCCGGACGTCGTCGCCATCCGCGTGAAGCACCTGTACGCCCCCACTGACCAGGGCGTATGACACCTGCTGGTCGTGTCCTACAGGGCGGCAGTGCCCCGTAGGACACGGCACCGCCCCCGGCCGGTCGTACCGGTCCGGGGGCGGCTGCGATGCCGGGGTCCCACCATCCGGGCGGGACGGCGTGCCTCGCGAGAATGCCTGCCGCGGCTCGCTCAGTGTCCCCTACACCGTTCCATCCGCCACAGCCGGTTCCACACCCGGTACAGCTCGGCGGCCTGCGGGCAGTCCGGCCGCTCGGCGGCGGACACCTCCGGGTTCGGCCGGCAGTCGGCGCAGCCGGAGCAGTGGGCGGCGAGCGCGATGAACGCCCTCCCGGCCGGAGTGGCGGCGGCCGTCTCGCCGTTCACGGCTGGTCCGCCACGGGCACCAGGCGGAACACCTCGCGGCACGACGCGCAGGCGTACAGGGCAGCGCCCGGCCCGCTCGCCTGCTCGATGATCCGCACAAGCCGCGCGGTGCCGCTCAGGCCCTGATGCCACGAGCACCAAGCGATGGTGCGGGGGCTGTCCGGCGTCGTCTCGTGCTGCGTAGGCTCTGACATGTCGACTCCTCTGCAGTCGGCCACGCCCCCGGGCCGTCCCAGCGGTCGCGGGGGTTCGGCGTTTTGCCTGCTGGGACCGTACCGCTATAGGCCACTACAGGGCACCCCATACGGCCACATGGAGCCACCTACGGGTGTCGGGCACGGACGGTCGCCGTACGTTCCGGCCATGACCGAAGACCCGTTCACCTACGTCTACGTGCGCGTAGCGAACCAGGTGGAAGCCGAGATCCGCTCTGGGCGCCTGCCGCACGGCGCACGCCTGCCGAACGAACGGGACATGGCAGCGCAGTACGGCGTAGCCCCGGGCACCGCGCGCCGGGCCGTCCAGGAGCTGCGCGACCGCGGCCTGGTCGTGACCCTGCCCAACAAGGGAACGTTCGTCATCTGGAAGGCCGACGAGTAACGCGCCTCGTACACACGGATGACCCCCCGAACGCCACCACGTCCGGGGGGTCTCTGGCATCTCGTCAGTCAGGCGCCCATGCCCAAATCGCCGTCCTGACGAGACTTTCCCCGCCGCTGAGGAGACCGGCGACGCGCGGAGGGGGCGTTAAGGGGGCGACGCTCGAAGCCCGCCAGGTGCCGGGGAATCGGCTCCCCCGCGAGAATCATGGTCGCGTGCCCGTTGCCCAGGTCGGGCCGGGAGATCAGCAGATCCTCGGCGGCCCGCTCGAGCGGGCGACGGGCGGCAGGCGCCGAAGGATTCTCCGGCGCCTCCAGCGCGGACAGGTCTACCTCATCCTCGGTGAACACGTCCGACAGTCGCATGATCAGGCCGGGATCACGCCGTCGAGGATCGTGAACGCCTCCGGGTGCGCCACCGCGATGTCGGCACGCAGGTAGGCGAAGAACCCGATCTCGCCCGTGTCCACGTACCGCTCGACGAGCGGCCGGATCGTGAACGACGTGCGCAGGCCGACGAGCAGGTGGGACCACTGGCCCACGTACACCTCGGACGCGTCGTTCGCGGTGCCGTGCGTCAGGTTCACCGGCACCTGGGTGGTGGTGAGCCGCTGCAGGCCCGACAGCATGGCCGGCGGGTTCAGGTACTGGCCGTTGCTGTCCTTCTGCCCGTTCAGGTCGGTCTCCGTGCGCGGGTGCAGGATCGCCGCGTTCGGCTCCCAGTTCTGACCGCGGATTGCACCCACCGCGCCCGTCAGCTGGTCCCAGGTCGGCGCAGCACCGTTGGTGCCCAGGTCGTTGATCGTGACCCCGCTCGTGTTGCGCAGGCCGCGCGGTTCCGGTGCGACGCCGCTGCCGCGCAGCGCCACACGGTCCAGCTCCAGCGCGATCGCGCGGGCCACGGACCGGCTGATGATGTCGTCCAGGTTGTCGACGTCCTCCAGGACCTCGATGGACGCTCGCACGAGGCACGGCAGCGTCTGCGCCTTCAGCGTGATCGCGTCGAACGACAGATCCGACTCGTTGATCTGGTCGCCCTCGGTGTGCCACGCCAGAGCCGGGTCACCGGTCTGCCGGGCAATCTTCAACGTGGAGGACTCCATGGGCACCGTGACGGCGCCGGCCTGCATGACGCGGGTCTGCGCGCGGGCCATGTCGAGCACCTGCGCCGCGAGCGGAGTCGGCACGAGCACCCCGCCCGCACTGGCCACGCCTTCGGACAGGGCGCGCCGTTCGGCGTCGGCGCCGATCCAGTCGCCGGTGAGCATGCCGCGCACCATGCGGTCGAACGACAGACCGTCCGCGGTGCCGTACCCGCGCTCACGGACGTGATCGCTCATCCGCTGCTCGCGGGTCAGGCGCACCGCCACGCCGCGCGAGCGCTGCCACGGCAGGCTGTAGCCGCTGCGCGTGCCGTCATCCGGGCGGTCGGCGGCCGGCCGGATCGGCACGGCGGACATCGCCGCCCGGTGCTCGGCGGCCTCTGTCGTCTCGATCCGCTCGGTGAGCTGCTCGATGTCGCGGGTCAGCCGCTCGAACTCGGCATTCTCCTCGGCAGTCAGGTCTCGCCGCTCCTGCTCACAGCGCCGGTAGATGCTGCGCGCCTGCTGCATGAGCTGGTGTCGCTGCTGCCGAAGCTGCACGCTCGACGGATTGTCGGTGGTGTCCTGGTCCAGCCAGGCGGGACGGTTCAGGGTCCGGGGCATGTCGTGTCTCCTCACGCCGTGTACATCCGTACACCCAAGATACCCCTACCCCGTATCCCTATGTGCGCTTTCGTGCAGGTCAGGGCCTGTGATTGGCGACTACAACGTCCTCAGAAACCCGCCTGAAACTCGCGATCATGCGCGCATCACCCCCGCCTGCGTTCGAAACCCTCCCCACCGGCAAGATCTGACGCCCCCTGGGTCAGGCCGCGGCGTCGCCGACGACGGTGAGCAGCAGTCGGCGCACGCGCTGGGCGCCGCGGTGCCGGGCGGCCGGGTCGGTGCCGGCGGCCGCGCTGGGCAGCCAGCAGCGCAGGGCGAGCGCGGCCAGGGCAGCGACGACGGTTGCCGTCTCGTCCGGCGTGAGGTCAGCGAGCAGCGTGCCCACGTCGTCGTGTCGGTCTTCCGCGACGGTGGCGACGATGGCGAGGGCGCGGGCCTGCAGTTCGGCGTCCGTCATGATCGGTTCCTCTCGGTTCAGGCCGCGTCGCGGCAGGCGCCGCAGAGCGGGGAGCCTTCGGCGTTCCACTGGGGGCGGGAGCAGCGGGCGCACGGCGTCTTGGGGCGGACGTCATGCGAGAGTGGGCGCATTTCAGCGTCCATAGCGTCCGCAGCGTCCATGCCGTGGGAAAGCTGCTGGTCAGAGCGGGTGCCGGGGATGGACGCTACGGGATGGCTAGCGTCCATCTCAGCGTCCACAGCGTCCATCCCGAGTTGTTCGGGGAGAGGGGTGGACGCTACAGCGTCCATGCCAGCGTCCACCCTGTTTCCGCTGGTCACAGCATCTTTTCCGTCTGTACTGGACGCTGTGGACGCTGTTTCGCACCTTCTATCTGCTGACGCGGTCAGGCGGTACAGCCGCTGACGCTTCGGGGCCGGGCCGCGCTTGCTGTCGTCGACCTCGATACCGATGGTCCGCAGCACCGGCGCAAGCCGCTTGAGCTGTCCACCGGCCCGCGTGGAGTCCTTCGGCCACTTCTTCGGCAGCCGCTCCGGTGCCTGCACCCGCTCCAGCAACTCGGAGGCGGTCACCGTGATGCCGTCGGGTCCGGCGCGGTCGACGAGCGCGACGACGGCCTGGGCGAACGGCTCGCCGTCCAGGACATCGGCCACAGCGTCGCGGGCGGTGGCCTTGTAGCTGTCGAGTGTGTTCCAGCCCTTCACCATGTCGACGGCGGCGAGCACCCGGGCGAAGTCGGCCATGCGGGGGCGCTCCTCGAGGTGAACCTTTGGCAGGACGCGCAGGACTTCGGCGAGCAGATCGAACAGGGAAGCCAGGATGGCGGCGTGCGCGTCGGCGTAAGCGGCGTCGAGCTCGTTCTCCTCGCGGCGCCGGCGGTCCGGGATCGTGTGCAGCTCGATCGTCAGCAGCCGCTCGGCAAGGTCCCCGGCCAGCGCCCCCGCGTCGATCGTGGTCATGGCCAGGACGCGGCGGAACTCGAGTACGACCACGTCATCGTCGGTGTACAGAGCGCGGTCGACGATGCCGTCACCGGTCACGGCGCGGCACAGTGCATCGGACAGCCAGTCGGGGATGATCGACACGTTGTCCAGGCACAGCGCCCACGAGTTGAAGGCTTGCACGCTCCACGACTTGATGTCGCGGGGGGCGGTGCGCTTCGGCGCGCCGGACGGGTCGACGAGTCCGATCACCATCTTCGCGGAGTAGGACTTGCCGGTGCCCTGCTCGCCGCGGAAGGTGAGGATCGGGTGCGGCAGGTCGGGGATGAACGCGGCGACGAGCCATGCGACGAGCAGTCGGAATCCGTCCTCGTCGGTGTTGAGCAGCGCGCGCAGCTTGGCCAGGCCGTCGCCGTCGCGGACCGGTTCGGGCAGCGGCTTCATGGCACCGGACCGGCGGAACATGATCGGTGAGCGGGCGGCCCGCTCCCACCCGTCGGGGCCGACGATGACGCACCGGCCGTCGGACGAGCCCAGGTCGACGATGATGCGTCCCTCGTGCTTGCCGACCCGCAGGTGAAGGGGGACGGGGTCGACGGCTTGGGCGTAGCCCTCCAGGGTGGTGATTGCGTCGGTGAGCGCCGACTGGGTCGCGGATGCCCCGCCGTGCTCGTCGGCGTAGATCCGGGACAGTTCCGTGCGCAGGCCGGCTTTTCCTCGCAGTGGGCGGGCGATGTTCGGGCCGTCCTTCTTCACCCCGTAGGGGCGGCCGTCCTCGGACATGAACAGGTCGTAGCGCTCGCGGGCCAGGGCGACGAGCTGGGACGCCTGCGACGGGCCGCGGCCCTTCTTCTCCTCGACGTCGATGCCGCTCGCCTCCGAAATCTCTCGCGCCTTCCGGCTGATGTCGTCGTTGTTGCTCATGCCGCCCCCCGCCCGGCCGTGCGCTGCGCGCTCGCGATGGTGGCCCGCGCCTCCCGCTCGTCCAGGCCGACCGCGAGCGCGGCTTCCACGAGCGCCCGCTCGACGGCGGCCGCGTCGGCGTCGCCGTTCTGTGCGGCCTCGAACGCCTTGCAGGCGGCCCAGAACAGGCGGCCGTTGCGCTCGCCCTGGTGCGCTTCCAGCACGGTGCGGATGAGCCCGAGCATCCGACGACCAAGGCGCGCCGCCCCGCGGCGGCCGGTGACCGGGCGGGGAGCCGGGGGCGGCGGCAGGATGAGCCGCAGCAGCGGCGCCGGGATCGGGTAGACGGTCAGCTCGTCCAGGCCGGGGTGCAGGTCGTAGGTTCCGGCAGGGGTCATCGAGCCGGGGCCGACGAGGTATCCGGCCGTGCCGCGCACGTCGACGCCGGGCGCGAGCCTGCCCGCGGAGTTGGGGACCTTCACGCCGGCCGGGCCGGTGAACCATAGATGGAAGCCGCCGGACGGGGTGCATACGGTGATCGTGCGCGGCACGGTGAAGCCGTGGACGCGGGCGAGCCGCTGCAGCTCCTCGACGCCGTCGACGCCGTTCTTCCGGTCCAGGTCGATGCCGATGAGGGGTTCGGGGCCGCGCCCGCAGGCGATGCCGTACCCGGTGGCGTGCGGGGCTTGCGAGAACAGACGCGCCACGGCGTCCAGGTCACTGGTTGCGTCATGCACGCCGTGGCCTGGTCGGCCGCACTCGCCCCTGCACGGAGGTGTGCCGGGCGGGTCCTCCCGGTGCGGCGAGCGGATCGCGGGGAGCTTGCCGCGGCCGAGAGGGAAGACGTGGAAGCCGCGGCGCGCCGCTTCGCTCGCCTGCGCGAGCGCGTGCTGCCAGGCGCTGGCTTGTGTCACGATGGGGACCGACCCGCCTGCCAGTTGGTCAGTCTGCGCCCCGGTTGCCGCCGGGGCGTTCGTCTTGCTGCTCATGCCGCGGCACCTCCCGGCTGCACGGTCTGCGCGTTCAGCCATGCGTCGACGTCATCCGGCCGGTAGCGCACGTGCTTCCCGACTCGGCAGAACTTCGGCCCGGTGCCGGTGTAGTTCCAGCTGTAGACGGTTCGGATCGGCACCCCGAGGTACTTCGCGAGTTCTTCCGGCGACCACAGCGGCATGATCGGCTTCGGCATACCCGCTCCTTCGTTGAATCGACTATGGAGGTAGTCGGATCGACGTAACGCGTTGAAGCGTGACACTGCCGGTTGCTGTTAGTCAATTGGAGCGCTACGTTGGCCGATGTGACTAACGTTGAGAATCCGAGTGACGCTGTGGGCCGAAGGGTCCGCGAGGTACGTGAACGTCGGCGCCTCACGGTTCAGCAACTGTCCGAACTCTGTGCGGAGAAAGCCGGGTATGAGCTGTCGGTTCAGGCTCTCTACAACCTGGAGAACGGCCGCCGTGACAAGGATGGCCGTCGTCGGCGACTCGTCACCGTCGACGAGCTTCTGGCGCTCGCGACCGCATTGAACGTGGCTCCCGTGCATCTCCTCGTCGACCCGGACAGCAGCGAGCCGTACCCGGTGACCACGCTTGTGTCTGCACCGCCCCCCGCCGTCCGGTCATGGATTCGGGGGCTCAAGCCGCTCGACGACACAGACCCGCGCGACTTCTACACCGAGGTGCCGGCCGTGGAGTTCGGCAAGCGGGAGGAGCACCCAGAGCGGTACGGCTGGGTCTGGGACGTCGTCAAGTACCTCACGCGGTCGATGGGCCGTCTCTACCGGCGAGGGGACGGGACGGCGGTGTTCGAGCTCGAACTGCCGTCCAGAAAGGGGGGCGAGGGTGGCGAGCCTGGCGAAGCGGCCGAACGGTAAGTGGCGCGCTCGCTACCGGGACGCGGCCGGCCGCGAGCACGCCCGGCACTTTGCGCGGAAGGTCGACGCGCAGCGGTGGCTCGACGAGGTGACGGCGAGCGTCGTCACCGGCCAGTACGTCGACCCGCAGGCGCGGAAGGTCACCGTGGACGAGTGGTGCGACACCTGGCTGCAGGGCTACGGTGCGCGTCGGCCGTCCACCGTGCGGCAGGCGAAGGTGCACCTGGCGCGCATCCGGCAGGAGTTCGGGCCGCTCCCGCTCACGGCCGTGCAGCCGAGCATGATCCGGGCATGGCTCGCGAAGCTGCGCTACGAGGGGCTGTCGGCGTCGTACCTGTTCGCCCTGCACTCGCGGCTGTCGCAGGTGATGCAGGACGCGGTGCTCGATCGGAAGATCCCGGCGAACCCCTGCTCACGGCGCACGTCGCCGGGGGCAGGAAAGCCGCGGCCCTACGTGGCCACCGAGGCGCAGGTGTGGGCGCTGTACGAGCAGGCGGGAGAGCTGTTCCGGCCGGCGCTTCTGCTCGGCGCGTTCGTCGGCCTGCGCACGGCGGAAGTGTGCGGGCTGCGGCCGGAAGACGTCGACCTCGAGGGCCGGACCATCACCCCGGCCGTGCAGTACCCAGACCTGCCGCTGAAGACGGAGATGAGCGGCGAGACGGTACCGATCCCCGACAGCCTCGTTGCGGTGCTGAAGCCGCTGTGCCGGGACCGGGCTCACGTCCTGGTCGACGCTGACGGCTCCCAGCTCGGGCCGTGGCAGGTCGAGCGGGAGATGCGCCGCATCCGCGGGAAGGTGCCGGGCCTGCCGGACGGCTTCCGCTTCCACGACTTGCGGCACTTCTACGCGTCGCTGCTCATCGCGTCGGGGGCAGACGTGAAAGTGGTCCAGCATCGTCTTCGCCACGCTTCGGCGAAGACGACGCTGGACACCTACGGCCACCTGTGGCCGGACTCCGACGAGTCGACGCGAGCCGCTGTGGAACGGGTCCTTAGCGGCAAGATCAATTCTCTTGCGGACTCTGTGCGGACCGGGGGTGATACGGAGTGACGAATCACCTGGTCACCCCCGGTGCGCTGATCACACGTCGAAGTACAGCTCGAACTCGTGCGGGTGCGGACGCTGCTGCAGCGGAGCGAGCTCGTGCGTGCGCTTGAGGTCGATCCACGTCTCGATCAGGTCGGACGTGAACACATCGCCCTGGAGCAGGAACTCGTGGTCCTCCTCCAGAGCCCGCAGGACGGAGTCCAGCGAGGTCGGGACCTGGGCGACGTTGGCGTGCTCCTCGGGCGGCAGCTCGTACAGGTCCTTGTCGATCGGCTCCGGCGGCTCGATCTTGTTCTTGATGCCGTCCAGGCCCGCGAGCAGCAGCGCGGCGAAGGCCAGGTAGGGGTTGCCGGAGGAGTCCGGCGCACGGAACTCCACGCGCTTGGCCTTCGGGTTGGACCCGGTGATCGGGATGCGCATCGCGGCGGAACGGTTGCGCTGCGAGTACACCAGGTTCACCGGGGCCTCGAAGCCCGGCACCAGGCGGTGGTACGAGTTCACCGTCGGGTTGGTGAAGGCCAGCAGCGCCGGGGCGTGCTTGAGGATGCCGCCGATGTAGTAGCGGGCGGTGTCCGACAGGCCCGCGTAGCCGGACTCGTCGTAGAACAGCGGCTCACCGGCGTTCCACAGCGACTGGTGCACGTGCATGCCCGAGCCGTTGTCGCCGAAGATCGGCTTCGGCATGAAGGTCACCGTCTTGCCGTTGCGCCAGGCGACGTTCTTCACGATGTACTTGAACAGCTGAAGGTCGTCGGCGGCGGCGAGCAGCGTGTTGAACCTGTAGTTGATCTCGGCCTGGCCGGCGGTGCCCACCTCGTGGTGCTGGCGCTCCACCTTCAGACCGCACTTCTCCAGTTCCAGGCTCATCTCGGCGCGCAGGTCGGCGAAGTGGTCGACCGGCGGAACCGGGAAGTAGCCGCCCTTGTAACGGACCTTGTAGCCGCGGTTGTCCTCCAGCGCGCCGGTGTTCCAGGCACCGGCCTCGGAGTCGATGTGGTAGAAGGCCTCGTTCTCGGCGGTCCGGAAGCGGACGGAGTCGAAGATGTAGAACTCGGCCTCGGGACCGAAGTACGCGGTGTCGGCGATCCCGGTGGAGGCCAGGTACGTCTCGGCCTTCTTGGCCACGTTGCGCGGGTCACGGGAGTACTGCTCACCCGTGATCGGGTCGTGGATGAAGAAGTTGATGTTGAGGGTCTTGTCCCGGCGGAAGGGGTCCACACGCGCGGTGGACAGGTCGGGGAGCAGGGCCATGTCGGACTCGTGAATGGCCTGGAAACCACGGATCGAGGAGCCGTCGAAAGCGAGCGCCTCGTCGGGGTCGAACGCCTCGGCGGGCACCGTGAAGTGCTGCATGACGCCCGGCAGGTCGCAGAAACGGACATCGATGAATTTGACGTCCTCGTCCGCGATGAATTTCTTGGCCTCGTCGGCGTTCTGGAACATCCAGCTCCTCCTACTCCCGACCGTTGCGCCGGGGTGGGTAGATCGTTCTGTGCGGCCAGTGCGCGGCACGTGCTCCCTCGACCCTAGGGACGGGTGATTTCCCGGGCGTGACTCGTTTGTTTCGCAGACGTTAACCGGGCCGGCGCGGAGCGTGACGGTGGACACCCCGCCGACTTCCCCGTTTCCGGCGTCACAGTACGGTGGAGGCGTGGACAACAGGCGAGCAGTTGCATCATGGCTGTCGGGGCCGCGTGCGGCCATGGAGGAAGCCGGTGTCGACCTCGGCTACCCGGGCGAACGGCTGGGGCTGCCCAAGGAGGGGCCGGGCTCGATCGCCCGTCCGGGCAGGCGCCTCGGCGCCCTCGCCGTCGACTGGGCGCTGTGCATGCTGATCGCATACGGCCTGATCACCCATGACTACAACCAGGCCACCGGCAACTGGGCCCTGCTCATCTTCCTGGTGCTCGGCGTCCTCACGGTCGGCACGGTCGGCTTCACCCCGGGCAAGCGCCTGTTCGGTCTGCGGGTTCTCGCCCTGAGCACCGGCCAGGTGCAGCCGCTGCGCGCCGCACTGCGCACGGTGCTGCTCTGCCTGGCCGTCCCCGCCCTGATCTGGGACCGCGACGGCCGCGGTCTGCACGACCGGCTGGCGGGCACGGTCGAGGTGCGGATCTGAGATCCGGCACGGCCGGGGCGTGGATCCAGGGGGTTCTGTGGATCCAGAAAGCCCGGGGCCGGGATTCCCTCGGGGACCGGAGAGCCGGCCGGGGGTCCGGAGGACGGCGGGGAGCCGGCGCTCGTACCCCCCGTGACACGCCTGTCAAAAACGTCTGGGCCCCCCTGATAAGACGCCTGTGGCGAGATGCCCGCCCGTGACGAGATGCCCGCCTTGACGAGATGGTGAGGGGCGCCCGGACCACACTCCGGGCGCCCCTCACCACAGGCGTCGTGTGCGCGGACGGTCAGCGGATCCTCGGGCCCCTCGGCATCCGCATGCCCTTGGGCATCGGCCCCTTCGGCAGCGGCATGTTGCTCATCAGGTCGCCCAGGGCGCGCAGCCGGTCGTTGGTGGTGGTGACCTGCGGGCCGGTCAGCACGCGCGGGTACTTCAGCATGGTGGTGCGCAGCTTCTTCAGCGGGACCTGGCCCTCGCCGGTGCCGACGATCACATCGTGCACCGGGACGTCCGCGACGATGCGGTTCATCTTCTTCTTCTCGGCGGCGAGCAGGGACTTCAGCCGGTTCGGGTTGCCCTCGCCGACCAGCACGATGCCGGCCTTGCCGACCGCGCGGTGCACCACGTCCTGGTTGCGGTTCATGGCGACCGCCGGGGTGACGGTCCAGCCGCGGCCGATGTTGTCCAGGACCGCCGCCGCGGCGCCCGGCTGGCCCTCCATCTGTCCGAAGGCGGCCCGCTCGGCCCGGCGTCCGAAGACGATCGCCGTCGCGAGGAAGGCGAGCAGCAGCCCCAGGATGCCGAGGTAGACCGGGTGTCCGATCGCGAAGCCGATCCCGAGGAGGACACCGAAGGTGATGATGAAGACACCCGCGAGCACCAGACCGATCCTTTTGTCGGCCCTGCGGGTCATCTTGTAGGTCAGAGCGATCTGCTTCAGTCGCCCGGGGGTGGCAGCCGGGGCTGCGTTGTCCTTCCTCGCCATGCGTCGAAGTCTACGTGGCCCTCCTGAGAGCCGACGACGGCAGTGCCCGTACGGACCCGCGCGGCGGGCCGGGCGGGAACGAAGACGGGAACGAGGAGGGCGACGAGGAGGGGAAGAGGGGCCGTGAGGGAGGAGGTGAGGGGCGGGGGAGAAGGAGGGAGAGCCCGTCAGGGACGGACGGCGGGGAGCCGGTTGAACCGGTCGAGAGCGCGCTGGGCCTCGACGCGGTCCCTGGCACGGCGGCGGTCCTCCAGCACGGAGGTCCAGGCGTTGCGGCGGGCGGTGCGCTGGCCGCCGCGCAGGAGCACGGACTCGACCGTACGCAGGACGTCGGTGAAGGACGGAATCGCGGTGGCGCGGATGGGCGCGGCCTGCATGGTGGGATCCCCCTCATGACGACGGTCGGTGTACGTGACGTGAGTCCAGGGTCACTGACTGGTGTTACCAGGGCGTGACCGACCGGTCAAACGCCAGTGAAGCCTTGCGGCCGCGGACCGGAAGGCCGGCGCGGCCCTGAGGAGCGCCCTCATCTGCGAGGACGGTCAGGGCCGCGTCATACCGGCCATTACTGGCCGGTAACATCTTGTGCTCAATTTCACAGGTGTGCTCGTCCGTTCGCCCGGCGGGGCCGGTGACGGAGCGTCACCCGTCCTCAGACCGCCTGGGCGGCGACGTAGGTGCCGCGCTTCTCGATGGCCATCTGGTACAGGCGCCCGGCGCGGTAGGAGGACCGTACCAGCGGGCCGGCCATCACGCCCGAGAAGCCGATCTGCTCGGCCTCCTCCTTCAGCTCGACGAACTCCTGCGGCTTGACCCACCGCTCCACGGGGTGGTGGCGCACCGACGGGCGCAGGTACTGGGTGATGGTGATCAGCTCGCAGCCGGCGTCGTGCAGCTGCTTGAGCGCCTCGCTGATCTCCTCACGGGTCTCGCCCATGCCGAGGATGAGGTTGGACTTGGTGACCAGGCCGTGGTCGCGGGCCATGGTGAGGACCTTCAGGGAGCGTTCGTAGCGGAAGCCGGGGCGGATCCGCCGGAAGATCCTGGGGACCGTCTCGATGTTGTGGGCGAAGACCTCGGGACGGGAGGAGAAGACCTCCTCCAGGTGCTCCGGGACCGCGTTGAAGTCGGGGGCCAGCAGCTCGACCTTCGTACGGCCGCCCTCGCGGTTCGCGGTCTGCTGGTGGATCTGGCGCACGGTCTCGGCGTACAGCCAGGCGCCGCCGTCCTCCAGGTCGTCGCGGGCGACGCCGGTGACGGTGGCGTAGTTCAGGTCCATGGCGACCACGGACTCGCCCACGCGGCGCGGCTCGTCACGGTCGAGCGCCGTGGGCTTGCCGGTGTCGATCTGGCAGAAGTCGCAGCGCCGGGTGCACTGGTCGCCGCCGATGAGGAAGGTCGCCTCGCGGTCCTCCCAGCACTCGTAGATGTTCGGGCAGCCTGCTTCCTGACAGACCGTGTGCAGGCCCTCGCTCTTGACGAGGTTCTGCATCTTCCTGTACTCGGGGCCCATTTTCGCCCGAGTCTTGATCCACTCGGGCTTGCGCTCAATGGGGGTCTGGCTGTTGCGGACCTCCAGGCGCAGCAACTTGCGTCCGTCGGGTGCGACTGCGGACACGACCGGCTCCCTAACGATTGACTCTTCGGTGTCCCCAGGGTACGCCCGGGGCCGTACGGCCCCGCCGCCCCTGTCCTTCCCCGTCCCCGGGGGGCGCTCCCCCTGGTCTTGCCGTGGTCTCGCCCTGGTTTCGGCGGCCTTGCGGCGGCCCGGCCCCGAACGGCTCCGAAGCGGCTTCCGGGCCGCCCTCGGGCCGTCCTCGTACGCCGGGCGGGCCGCCTCAGGCCGGCGTCCTCTCGATCTGTCGCGGCTTCAGGTCGGCGTTCCCCAGCACGTCGCGCAGATGCCGTTCGACGACCGGCAGGACCTCCTCGACCGTCACGTCCCGGCCCAGCTCGTTCGCCAGTGAGGTGACCCCCGCGTCGCGGATCCCACAGGGGATGATCTTGTCGAACCACTTGTTGTCGGGGTTCACGTTCAGGGCGAAGCCGTGCATCGTGACGCCCTTGGCGACCCGGATGCCGATCGCGGCGATCTTGCGGTCCTCGCGCCGCTGGCCGGCGTTGGAGGGGGCGTACTCCGGGCCGCTGAGCCGCGGGTCGAACTCCTCGTCGGTCAGCCGCGGATCGAAGTCCAGGGACAGCCCGCCCAGCGACGGCCGCTGCTCGACCGGGTCGCCGAGGACCCACACCCCGCTGCGGCCCTCGACCCGGGTGGTCTCGAGGCCGAACTCCGCGCAGGTGCGGATCAGGGCTTCCTCCAGACGCCGTACGTGGGCCACCACGTCCACCGGGCGGGGCAGCTTCTGGATCGGGTAGCCGACCAGCTGGCCGGGGCCGTGCCAGGTGATCTTGCCGCCGCGGTCCACGTCGATCACGGGAGTGCCGTCGAGCGGACGCTCGCTGTCCTCGGTGCGCCGGCCGGCCGTGTAGACCGGCGGGTGTTCCAGGAGCAGCACGGTGTCGGGTATCTCGTCCGCGAACCGGGCGGCGTGCACCCGGCGCTGCTCGTCCCAGGCCACCTGGTAGTCCACGGCCTCGGCGCCGAATCCCATGCGGACGAACCGCAGCTCTCTCACGGCAGATGCCTCCCTCGGAAGGTCACGGGGCACGCAGCGCGCCCACGCCACTGTACGTCTGTTCGCCAGGCGTCAGTCGCACAGAAAATCCTCACACGATCGGATGAATGCTGGTGAAAGGGTGCAGTCGGCTGCTCACTCTCCGCTACATTCGCGCCGTTCATGAGGCCGTCAAGGCTGCTCACAGGCAATCCGGGCATCCACGCGACCGCGTGGACACCTGAAAGTCAGGAGACCGCACCGCAGATGACGCAACGACCCGCGCCGCGCACTCCCAACCGCCAGCTCGCCGCGCTCATCGCAGAAGCGGGATTCTCCAACGCGGGTCTGGCCCGCCGTGTGGACCAGCTCGGCCTCGAGCACGGGCTCGACCTGAGATACGACAAGACGTCGGTCACCCGCTGGCTGCGCGGACAGCAGCCGCGGGGCACCACTCCCGCCCTCATCGCGGAGGTCTTCACCCGGCGCCTGGGCCGCCGCCTGACCGCGCAGGACCTGGGCCTGGACGCCTGCGCGCCGGTGTACGCGGGGCTGGAGTACGCCGCCACGCCCGAGGAGGCCGTGGACATCGTCGGCGGGCTGTGGCGCAAGGACTCCGGCAACCACGCCGAGCTGCGCAGGATCGCCTTCACCCCGGCGGGACTGGTCGTGCCCAGCCGGGACTGGCTGATCGGGCGGGCCGACGAACGGGTGGCCCGGCTCGAGGCGCCCGGTGCCCGGGTCCCCGCGCAGGGCCGGTCCGCCGGCGGGCCGGCGAAGGCGTCCGACCCGGCGGCGTCCGGGGTGCCCCGGCAGCGCGGCCGGAGCATGCCGAACCGGACCGAGCGCGAACCGGGCCAGAAGGTCACCGCCGGGGACATCGCCGCGCTGCGCTCGGTCAGCGAGCTGTTCCGCACCCTGGACGACCGGTACGGCGGCGGCCACGCCCGTCAGGCGCTCGTGCGCTACCTGGAGCACGAGTGCGAGCCGATGCTGCGCGGCGTCTACGGGGAGCAGACCGGGCGCCGGCTGTTCGCGGCGACCGCCGATCTGACCCGGCTCGTGGGCTGGACGTCGTACGACATCGCCGCGCACGGGCTCGCCCAGCGCTACTTCGTCCAGGCGCTGCGGCTGTCCCAGGCCGCGGGGGACCGGGCCTACGGCGCCTATGTCCTCGTCACCATGAGCCGGCAGGCCGCCTACCTGGGGCACGGGCGGGAGGCGGTGCAGCTCGCGCGCGTGGCCCAGCAGGGGCTCGGCACCTCGGCTCCGGCCGTCGTGCAGGCGATGTTCCACGCGGCCGAGGCGCGCGGGCACGGCGTGCTCGGCGAGGTGCGCGCCTGCACCCCGGCCCTGGTGCGGGCCGAGCGCTGCCTGGAGGCCGCACGGCCCGGGGACGAGGTGCCGTTCTGGGCACGGTCCTTCGACGAGGCGGAGCTGGCCGACGAGTTCGCGCACTGCCACCGGGATCTGCAGCAGTACCGCGCCGCCGCCCAGCACGCCGAGCGCTCGCTCCAGCTGCGCGCCCCGGCGTACGCCCGCAGCCGCCTGTTCTGCCGGGTGGTCCTGGCGACCGCCCGCCTCGGCCTCGACGACCTGGACCAGGCCTGCCGCCTGGGCGCCGAGGCGGCGGCCCAGGCGGCGGACATGCGCTCGGCGCGGGCCCTGGAGTACATCAGGGACTTCGAACGCCGGCTGGAGCCGTACAAGGACGCCGCCCCGGTCCGCACCTACCGCGACAAGGTCGCCGCCCTGGGCTGACCGAGGGGCCCGGGCCCACCCGACGCCGGTGCGGCATGTTTGCCGGCCGGGCCCCCGCGGCGGCCCGTGGGGGTCAGGCCGCCGCGGGGCGCGGGGTCGTCGGGCGCGGCTCCGCCGTGTGCAGCGGACGGTCGGCCCGCAGGTCGTTCAGGAGGGCCGCACAGGCCCGGCGGGCCGACCGCAGGGCACCCTGGACGGTGCTGGCGTCCCGGTGGTCGCCGCAGACGTACAGACCCGCCAGCAGACGCACCGGGCGGTGCGGGTCGTACGGAGGGCGCATCGCCGGGACGGCCTCGGGGGTGTGGTGGACGGCCAGGGTCTCCCAGCGGGCGGTGGAGGTGCCGTAGAGGCGGGACAGATGGCGGCGTACGGCGGTGTCGACATCGGGCGGGGGCGTTCCCAGGACCGTCGACGACACCAGGACGCGGCCGGAGGGGGCGCGAGTGGGGTCGACATGGCTGACCACCGCCGTGTGGGCGACCGGGCCGCTGCGGTCCGCGTCGAGCAGCAGATACCCGCCCGTCGCCGGAGGCTCGTCCGTCGTGTGGTGGACCACCGTCACCGGATGGAAGTCCGGCACGCGCAGTCCGGGCAGTAGCTCGGCGGCGGCGCGCGCGTCGGTGGCGAGCAGAACGGCACGACAGCGGATCCGGCCGTGCTCGGCGGTGGTCACCGCGGTGGTGGAGACCGAGGTGACCTGGACGCCGGTGCGCACGGTGCCCGGCGGCAGGGTGCGCGCGAGCAGTTCCGGCAGGGCCTCCGCGCCGCCCTCCGGCAGGCACAGCCGGCCGGACACGAAGGAGTGCAGGGCGAGGTCCGCGCACCGGCTGGACGTGGTGAGATCCGGGTCGCACAGCAGGGCGGCCAGCAGCGGGCGCAGGAAGCCGTCGACCGTGCGGGCGGGCAGGCCCCGGGCCGCCAGCGCCTCCCGGGCGGGCAGCTCGGGACGGGACAGCAGGCGGTCGACGGGCGTGGCGGCGATCCGGGCCAGCGTGGAGCGCAGCCGGAGCGGCGTGCCGCGGACGAGCCGCCCGGAGGGCGGACCGTCGGGCAGCGGCGCGGTGGCGCCCGGTCCCTCGCCCGTGCTCATGCGGGGGCGCGCGCCGACCGACCGCGGGGCGCTCGTCAGGGCGCGCACGGCGTGCAGTGCGCCCCTTGTGCTCCCCCCGTGCGCCGGAACGCTCGCGCGATGGTGCCGTCCGTCGCTGTGCAGCAGGACCCCGGGTGCGAAGGGGCGCAGCACAAGCGCTTCGAGCCCCGGGCCCAGGGCCGGGTGGGGATACGGCGTGGACAGCAGCTGTCCGATCCGGTCGAGCCGGAACCCGTCGATCTTCTCCGTCGACATACGGCCGCCCACCCAGGGGGCGGCCTCCAGAACCACGGTGGTCACTCCTGCACGGATCAGCCGGTGCGCGGCCGAGAGCCCGGCGACCCCGGCTCCCACGACGACGACGTCCGCCTCATACGCGGGCTCAAGCACGTGCCCCTCCTCGAGGTTGCGCGGCAGGTGGGGCAGTGATGCCCTCAACCGGCTTGAGGAATACCCGAGTTCATGTCGTCCTTAGGCCCGTGGCCGGTCGGGAACGGTCGCACACGGGCAGAGCACGGTCGCACGACGGTCGCACACGGTCCCAAGGGTCTCGCGACGGCTCGTCACCGCCGGGGCAGTCCCGTCACCGCCGCCGCGGGCACCCCGGGCGTCGCAGGGCCGCCCGTACGGCGTCCTCGATGCCCGGAAAGGCGAACGAGAAGCCCGACTCCAGCAGCCGCCTGGGCACCACCCGTGCGCTGCCCAGCACATCCCCCGCCATCTCCCCGAGCACCCCGCGCAGCACCGGCGCCGGCACCGGCAGCAGCGTCGGCCGGTGCAGCACCCGGCCCATCGCCGCGGTGATCTCACGGTTCGTCAGCGGCTTCGGCGCGGTGAGGTTGACCGGCCCGGACAGGCTCTCGGTGTCGATGAGATGGCGCAGCGCGGCCACCTCGTCGTGCAGGGCGATGAACGACCAGTACTGCCGTCCGTCCCCGAGCCGTCCGCCGAGCCCGGCCCTGAACAGCGGGAACAGCCGCCCCCACGCCCCGCCCTCGCGGGCCACCACCAGCCCGGTGCGCGCGAACACCGTCCGCACCCCCGCCTTCTGCGCCGGGGCGGCGGCCCGCTCCCACTCCACGCACAGCCGCGGCAGAAAACCCTCCCCGGGCGGCGCGTCCTCGTCGACGGCCCGGTCCCCGGTGTCGCCGTAGAAACCGATCGCGCTGCCGTTGACGAACACCCGCGGCCGTACGTCCAGGGAGGCGACGGCCTCGGCGAGCGTCTTCGTGCCCAGCACCCGGCTGTCCCGGATCTCCCTCTTGTACGCCCGGGTCCAGCGGCGGTCGCCCACCCCCGCGCCCGCCAGGTTGACCACCGCGTCGCACCCGGCGAGCCCGGTCACGTCCACATGCCGCCCGGCCGGGTCCCAGCGGACCTCGTCCGCGCCGCGTGGCGCACGGCGCACCAGGCGCACCACCTCGTGCCCGTCCGCCCGCAGGGACCGCACCAGCGCACTGCCGATCAGACCGGACGCGCCGGCCACCGCGATTCGCCTCCGTTCCATGGGCACCATCCTGCCGGGCGACCGCCCGGAAATCCGCTGGACGGCGCCCGGTCCGCGCATAGGGTGGCCCCATGCCGGTTCCGCTCATACGTCATGCCGCATACGACGACGAGGACGCCCTCGCCCGACTCGACCGCGAGACCTGGTCCCCCCTGCACTCCGTGCAGCCGCGCCCCCAGCCGCCGTACGAACCCTTCTTCAACGAGCGATACGGGCCGAAGGACCACCTCGTCGCCGAGCTCGACGGCCGCCTCGTCGGCTTTCTCCGGCTCGGCCGTGCCTCCGGGCTCGCGTCGAACGCGCATGTGTGGATGATCCGCGGGCTCGCCGTGGCCGAGGAGGCCCGGGGCAGGGGAGTGGCCCGCGCTCTGCTGCGCGCCGCCGTCGAGGAGGCCCGCCGGCGGGGCGCCCGCCGTCTCACCCTGCGGGTGCTCGGGCACAACACCCCGGCCCGCAGGCTGTACGAGTCCGAGGGCTTCGTGGTGGAGGGAGTCCTTCCGGAGGAGTTCCACCTGGACGGCGCCTATGTCGACGACGTGTTCATGGGCCGCTTCGTGTGAGCCGTGCGCGTCAAGAGGTGACCAGCCGGCCCGTGTCCACCGGAGTGGTCGCGTACGCCGCCCGCCGTGCGGCCGGGACGAGTTCGGCCGCCGTCAGCGCATAGCCGGTCTCGCTGTCGGAGGTGGACCGGGCGAAGATCATCCCGAAGACCCGGCCGTCCGCGGTGAGCAGCGGGCCGCCGGAGTTGCCCGGGCGGACGGTGGAGCGGATGGAGTAGATCTCCCGGGTGACCGTGGTGTCGTTGTAGATGCTCCGGCCCGTCGCCTGGATCCGGTTGGCCACCGTCGCCGCCTGCAGATCCAGGTTGCCGTCCTGCGGATAGCCGGCGACCACCGCCGGCTCACCGCGCAGGGCGGTGTCGTCGAACTCCAGTGCCGGGGCGCGCAGCCCGGGGACGTACAGCACGGCCACGTCCCGGTCCGGGTCGAACAGCACCACGCGCGCCTCGTACGGCCGCCCGACGCCGCCGACCTGCACGGTCGGATGGTCGATGCCGGCCACCACGTGCGCATTGGTCATCACGCGCTGCGGTGCGAACACGAAGCCGCTGCCCTCGCGGCCCTGGTTGCCCGAGAAGCCCTCGATCTTGACCGTGCTCAGCTGGGCGGCGATCGCCGCTCTCTCCGTCACGCTGTCGTCGGAGGGTCTGGCCACGCCCGCCGTGGGCTCGTTCTCGAACGGGTTGAAGACCTGCGGGAAGCCGGCCTCGGTCAGTGCGGAGGTGGCGCGCGAGAACCAGGCCGGGGTGGTGTCCGGCATCGCGTTCTGCACGGTGCCCAGCAGCTTCGAGGCACGTATCGCCGAGGTCACCACCGGGGAGGAGGAGACGACCAGGACGCTCGCGGCCACCCAGGCGACGATCAGCACCGCCGCCGAGTTGGCGACGGCCCCGCCGATGCCGTCGGCCATGCGCAGCGGTCCGTGGTCCAGCTCGCGCCGCAGCCGCAGCGCCAGACGGCCCGCCAGCTCATGGCCCACCACGGCCGGCACCAGCACCGTGAGCACGGCGGTGACCGTCGCCGTCGTCGTCCCGCGCGTGACGAAGTCCATCACCCACGGCAGGAGCCACACGCCGACGACCGCGCCGCCGACGAAACCGGCCAGTGAGACACATCCGGCCACCAGGCCCCGCCGGTAGCCGGACACGGCGTAGACGAGGATCACCAGCACCAACAGCAGGTCCAGCAGGTCCACTCGCGCCGCCTTTCTCTCGGATCCTCACGTGCGCGCCGGACGGGCCCGGTGAACAGCCACGTACACGTGGATCCGGGGGACCGGTCACGTGTACGTGTATCCCCAGAAACGTCACGGATCAGGACGATGGTTCCACCAGGTGGCACAGCACACATCGCGGACGGGGCGGAACGGACCGACAGTGATGTCCATGTGTGGTGTGCGAAGAACCGGGCGCGCCCGAGGCCGTCGTACGGGACGGCCGGGCTTCCTTCCGCGGGCGCCGCTGTGCCGTCTGCCGGGTGTCACGGCCCTGCTCCCCGCCCCTTTGGGCTGCAAGGACGGCTTTGGGACCGGCTGCCCGGGAGCGGCCCCGGCGCTTTGCCCGCCGGTGATCCGGGGAACGGCGGCCCGGCCATGGAGGGCGAGATGAGCCCCGGCGGCTCCCCCGGGCGGGTGACCCGGGAGCGCATAGCGGCGGGACGGACGACAGCGGAGCGGACCGCGCCGGGACGACGGACGGCGGAGGAACGGGCGGCGGGATGGGCGGCGGCCGTGCGCGGTCCCTGGACGGTGGCGTGCGCGGTCGCCACGGTCCTCCTCGGCCCTCCCGACGTCACCGCGTCCGCCCTCGACCAGGCCAACGCGGCACCCCGCCTCACCTGGGGCGGGCCCACCGGGCGCGGACGCACGTCCTGACGGGCACGGGCGGGCGCACGGGCATCCGGCGCACGGGTGTCCGGCGCGCGGAGCTCAGGCGCGGAAGCGGTCCCACAGCCGGGGGTAGCGCCGGGCGAGAACCCGGTCGTTCTCGAGGTCGAGCGGAGTGCCCTCCGGTTCGGCGGGGGCCGGCGCGAGGCCCAGATCGGGGGCGACCGTGCCGGTGAGCTGCTCATAGGCCTCGTCGGCCGCGTAGCCGAGGTCCTCGCCGTCGCCGTCGATCTCCTCGTCGAAGTCGCCCAGCAGGTCGGCGAGGGAGTCCGGGTCGTGCAGAGCGCCCTCGAAGACCTCCCGGCCCTGGCCGATCAGCCAGCACCGGAAGAAGTCGAAGGCGTCGTCACTGGCCCCGTTCAGCAGCACCCAGGCGGCGCCCCACAGGTCCCAGCGGTAGGCACGGTTGTAGCGGGACTCGAAGTGACGGGCGAAGTCCAGGACCGTCTCGGGGTCACAGTCCAGCAGCCACTCGACGAGCAGACCGGCCTGTTCCTCCGGATCGCCTCCGGCGGTCTCGCGGCTGCCGTCGATCAGCTCCCAGAACTCCGTCTCGTCCATCACGGCCCACGCACCGATCCTCACGCCGGGGGCGCACGCGGAGCGCGCCGGCGCCGGTTCCTGCCGCCGCATCCCCGCCTGCCGTGCGACGTTCCCGGTCCGGCGGCCAGGAGGCGCCCCGGGCACGCACTGCCGCGGGTTCCCGGCTCCGTCCGGACGGAAACACCCCCGCGAACGGAGACACCCTGAGCAGGGGCCCCACGCGACCCCACGACACCGCGCGGCCCGGCCCCTGTCGGACGGGCGGTCGGGCAGACGACGACAGGACCAGGAAAACAGGGCCGGGAAAAGAGGCAGGACCAGGAAAAGAGACAGGGCAGAGACAGGGCAGAGACAGGGCAGAGACAGGGCAGAGACAGGGCAGAGACAGGGCAGAGACAGGGCAGAGACAGGGCAGAGACAGGGCTAGGACCGGTACAGCGCGCCCAGCCGGGCCGCGTCGTGCGCGAAGCGCTCCCGCAGCGTCGTCGGGGCCAGCACCTCGGCCTCCGGGCCGAGCGCCATGAGCTGGTCGTACGCGACCCGCTCGGACTCCACCGGCAGGGTGACCGTCACCCATCCGTGCTCATCGGGCGCACCGGCCGTCGCCCGTGCTTCCCGGGCCGGTACCGGGCCCACCGCGTACACCAGCCGCCGCATGCCCTCCTCGGACAGCCGCACCACCACCTCGGCCCGCAGGATCGACCGCGCGAACTGCTCCGCCCGCTCCTCCCAGAAGGCGGGCAGGTCGAAGCCGTCGTCCCGCTCAAACCGCTCCCCGGTCGCCTCCACCGCGGTGAACCGGTCGAGGCGGTACACCCGGAAGGCGCCGGGCCCGGTGACCCGCGCGCACAGGTACCACAGGCCCGCCTTGAGCACCAGTCCGTACGGCTCCAGCTCCCGTACGACCTCCTCCTCGCCGCGCCGGTACCGGGCGCTGATCCGCCGGTCGTCCCACACCGCCTCCGCGACCGCCGGCAGCAGCTCGGGCGTCTTCGGCTCCCGGAACCAGTCGGGCGCGTCCAGGTGGAAGCGCTGCGCCGCCGTACGGGGGGCGTCGCGCAGGGACGGCAGCAGGGCCGCGGACACCTTCAGCCGGGCGGCCGACGCGGCGTCCTGGAGCCCCATCTCCCTCAGCGCCTCCGGCACGCCGCTCAGGAACAGTGCCTCGGCCTCACTGCGGGCGAGCCCGGTCAGCCGGGTGCGATAGCCGCCGACCAGCCGGTAGCCCCCGGCCCGGCCCCGGGCGGCGTACACCGGCACGCCCGCCTCCGACAGCGCCTGCGCGTCCCGTGCGACGGTCCGCTCCGACACCTCCAGCTCCCGGGCGAGCTCGGCGGCGGTCATCGAGGGGCGCGACTGGAGCAGCAGCACCATTTTGATCAGGCGGGCGGCACGCATACGGCCATCATGCCGAGGGCCACCGACAGCGAAGGGGCACGGCGGTCGCCGTACCCCTTCCGCATGGCCTCACCTCATCGGCACGCCGCCGGCCCTCACAGGCCGTACTTCTCCCGTGCCTCCTTGACCGCCGTGGCCTTCACCTCGCCGCGGTGGGCCAGCTGGGCCAGGGAGGCGACGACGATCGACTGGGCGTCGACGCCGAAGTGACGGCGGGCGGCCTCACGGGTGTCCGACAGACCGAAGCCGTCGGTGCCCAGCGAGGTGTAGTCCTGCTCGACCCACTGCGCGATCTGGTCCGGGACCTGGCGCATGTAGTCGGAGACCGCGAGCACCGGCCCCTCGACGCCCTGCAGCGCCCGGCGGACGTACGGCACCCGCTCCTCGCCGCGCAGCAGCGCGGCGTCGGCCTCCATGGCGTCCCGGCGCAGCTCGCCCCAGGAGGTCGCCGACCACACGTCGGCGGCCACGCCCCACTCCTCGGCGAGCAATCGCTGGGCCTCCAGCGCCCAGTGGATCGCCGTGCCGGAGCCGAGCAGCTGGATCCGCGGGGCGTTGGCCGGGACGGAGAGCCCCGCCGACTCCGCTGTGTTGAAGCGGTACAGGCCCTTGACGATGCCCTCGTCGATGCCGGGGACGGACGGTTTCGCCGGCTGCGGCAGCGGCTCGTTGTAGACGGTCAGGTAGTAGAAGACGTTCTGGTCCTCGCCGGGCGCCGCCTCGCCGTACATCCGGCGCAGGCCCTCCTTGACGATGACCGCGATCTCGTAGGCGAACGCCGGGTCGTACGTCAGCGCCGCCGGGTTGGTCGCCGCGATGAGCGGGGAGTGGCCGTCGGCGTGCTGCAGGCCCTCGCCCGTCAGCGTCGTACGGCCCGCCGTGGCACCGACCAGGAAGCCGCGGCCGAGCTGGTCGCCGAGCTGCCACATCTGGTCGGCGGTGCGCTGCCAGCCGAACATCGAGTAGAAGATGTAGAACGGGATCACCGGCTCGCCGTGCGTCGCGTACGAGGTGGCGGCGGCGATGAAGTCGGCCATCGACCCGGCCTCGGTGATCCCCTCGTTGAGGATCTGGCCGTTCTTGGCCTCCTTGTAGTACATCAGCTGGTCGCGGTCGACCGGCTCGTACGTCTGGCCCATGGGCGAGTAGATGCCGATCGAGGGGAACAGCGACTCCATGCCGAAGGTGCGCGCCTCGTCCGGGACGATCGGCACCCAGCGCCTGCCCGTCTCCCGGTCGCGGATCAGGTCCTTGACCAGGCGGACGAAGGCCATGGTGGTGGCCACCTTCTGCGAGCCGGAGCCCTTGTCGAAGGCGGTGAAGGCCTTCTCGGCGGGCGCGGGCAGCGCGGGGACCGGGTGGACGCGGCGGGCCGGGGCCGGGCCGCCGAGGGCCGCGCGGCGCTCCTGGAGGTAGCGCACCTCGGGGGAGTCGGCGCCGGGGTGGCCGTAGGGGACCTGGCCGTCGGCGAAGGCGCTGTCGGGGATGGGCAGCTCGAGGAGGTCGCGCAGCGCCTTGAACTCGTCCACCGACAGCTTCTTCATCTGGTGGTTGGCGTTCTTCGACGCGAAGCCCGCACCGAGGGTGTGGCCCTTGACCGTCTGGGCCAGGATCACCGTCGGGGCGCCCTTGTGGGCGAGGGCGGCCCGGTAGGCGGCGTAGATCTTGCGGGGCTCATGGCCGCCGCGGGAGAAGTGGAAGCACTCGATGATCTTGTCGTCGCTGAGCAGCTTCGCCATCTCCGCGAGCGCCGGGTCGGCCCCGAAGAAGTGCTGGCGGATGTAGGCGGCGTCGCGGGTCTGGTACGTCTGGATCTGTGCGTCCGGCACCTCGCGCAGCCGGCGGGCCAGCGCGCCGGTGGTGTCGAGCCGGAACAGCTCGTCCCAGGCCGAGCCCCACAGCGTCTTGATCACGTTCCAGCCGGCGCCGCGGAACAGGGCCTCCAGCTCCTGCACGATCTTGAAGTTGGCGCGGACCGGGCCGTCCAGGCGCTGCAGGTTGCAGTTGATGACGAAGGTGAGGTTGTCCAGCTTCTCGCGGGCGGCGAGGGTGAGCGCGGTCGTCGACTCGGGCTCGTCCATCTCGCCGTCGCCGAGGAACGCCCAGACGTGGGAGTCGGAGACGTCCTTGATGCCCCGGCTGGTGAGGTAGCGGTTGAACCGGGCCTGGTAGATGGCGGAGATCGGGCCGAGGCCCATCGACACCGTCGGGAACTCCCACAGCCAGGGCAGCCGGCGCGGGTGCGGGTAGGAGGGCAGACCGCCTCCGCCCGCCTCCTGGCGGAAGTTGTCCAGGTGCTGCTCGGTCAGCCGGCCGTCGAGGAAGGCGCGGGCGTAGATGCCCGGGGAGGCGTGGCCCTGGATGAAGAGCTGGTCGCCGGAGCCGTCGCCCTCCTTGCCGCGGAAGAAGTGGTTGAAGCCGATCTCGTACAGCCACGCGGCGGAGGCGAAGGTGGCGATGTGGCCGCCGACGCCGTACTTGCTGGCACGGGTCACCATCGCCGCCGCGTTCCACCGGTTCCACGCGGTGATACGGGCCTCCAGGGCCTCGTCACCGGGGACGGCCGGCTCGGCGGCGGTCGGGATGGAGTTGACGTAGTCCGTCTCGAGGAGTTTGGGCAGGGCGACACCGATGCCTTCGGCACGCTCCAGCGTGCGGCGCATCAGATACGCGGCACGGTGCGGCCCGGCCGCCTTGGCGACGGCATCCAGAGAGGCCTGCCATTCGGCGGTCTCCTCGGGGTCGCGGTCCGGGAGCTGGTCGAGCTCGCTCGGCCGGATGGCGTTGGGGTCGGTCATGTCGCCGCCTTCCTCAGTCGAAAGGGGGTCCCTCGTCGAAGGGTTCGGGGGTGCCCTGGGTCTTTGGCAGGACAGGGCGTGAGGCTCTGGTGGAAGCCCATCGGTGACTGTAACCCCCTGATCGATGATCGATCAAAGGTTTGGCGATCAAAACCCTTGGATTTCCAGAAAGTCGGCACGCGGTGCCTTGGAATCCGGCACCCGGTGCCGCGATTTCGTCTGTTTTTCTCAGGTAGTTCTGGTTTTCCCGGGTAGTGAGGAAATGCCCTTGATCAGGCGCGTGGAGCGCAGCCGAGGACGTGTGCCTTCACCAGCTCGGCGATCCGCGGGTCGCGCCTGCGGAACGCCTCCATCAGCTCCTCGTGCTCCTCCGCGTACGACTGCTGGACCGTGCCCAGCCAGCGGATCGACAGCGTGGTGAACACCTCGATCCCCAGGCCCTCCCAGGTGTGCAGCAGCACCGAGTTGCCGGCCGCGCGGACCATCTCGCGGTGGAAGGCCACCGTGTGCCGCACCTGGGCGGTGCCGTCGGACTTGCGGTCGGCCTCGTACAGCGCGGCCACATGCGGTTCCAGCACCGAGCAGTCCTCGCCCAGCCGCTCGGCCGCCAGCTCCGCCGCGATGGCCTCCAGACCGGCCCGGACCGGGTAGCTCTCCTCCAGGTCGGCGGCGGTCAGGTTCCGCACCCGCACGCCCTTGTTGGGCACCGACTCGATCAGCCGCAGCGACTCCAGCTCGCGCAGCGCCTCCCGCACCGGGGTCTGGCTGACCTCGAGCTCGGTCGCGATCCGCCGCTCCACGATCCGCTCACCCGGCTTCCATCGGCCGCTGACGATGCCCTCCACGATGTGCTCGCGGATCTGCTCGCGCAGTGAGTGGACAAGGGGCGCGGTCATGAAGGGCTCCTTAGCGGGGGACCGGTGAGTCCCCGAGCGGCGTTGACGCTTAGACAATACGGCGGTCGGCGCCAGGAGGAAGGGCGCACAGGGGCGCTTTCGCGCAGGTGAGACGAGGCTTACACGCCGGTAGGCCCAAGAACGGGCAAAGCGGCGCCCCCGCCCGGAGTGCTCCGGGCGGGGGCGCCGTGCAGATGTTCGGCTCTGTTCGGGGCCGGGCCCGACGCCGTGGGGGATCCCCGGCTCCGAGGAACCGCTGGGGTCAGAGCCCGAGCTCGACCTCGAACTCGCCCGCCTCCAGGATCGCCTTGACCGCCGTCAGGTAGCGGGCCGCGTCGGCGCCGTCCACCAGGCGGTGGTCGTAGGAGAGGGTCAGGTACACCATGTCGCGGATGCCGATGACCGTGCCCTCCTCGGTCTCGATGACGGCCGGGCGCTTGACGGTGGCGCCGATGCCGAGGATCGCGACCTGGCCCGGCGGCACGATGATCGTGTCGAACAGCGCGCCGCGCGAACCGGTGTTGGAGATGGTGAAGGTCGCGCCGGCCAGCTCGTCCGGCGTGATCTTGTTGCTGCGGACCTTGCCCGCCAGCTCGGCCGTGGCCTTGGCGATACCGGCGATGTTGAGGTCGCCGGCGTTCTTGATGACCGGGGTCATCAGGCCCTTCTCGGAGTCCACCGCGATACCGATGTGCTCGGTGTCGAAGTAGGTGATGGTCCCCTCGGCCTCGTTGATCCTGGCGTTGATGACCGGGTGGGCCTTCAGCGCCTGGGCCGCGGCCTTGACGAAGAACGGCATCGGGGAGAGCTTGACGCCCTCACGCGCCTGGAAGGCGTCCTTGGCCCGCGCGCGCAGCGTCATCAGGCGGGTGACGTCGACCTCGACGACCGAGGACAGCTGGGCCTGCTCGTGCAGGGCCTTGACCATGTTGTCGCCGATGACCTTGCGGATCCGCGGCATCTTCACGGTCTGGCCGCGCAGCGGGGAGGCCTCCAGGACGGGGGCCTTCTTCCGCGCCGCGGGGGCGGTGGCGGGGGCCGGGGCGGCGGCCTTCGCGGCCTCGGCGGCGGCGAGCACGTCCTGCTTGCGGATACGGCCGCCGACGCCCGTGCCCTTGACGGTGGACAGGTCGACGCCGTGCTCGGCGGCGAGCTTGCGCACCAGCGGGGTCACGTACGCGCCCTCGTCGTCCGGCTGGGCGGAGGCGGGAGCCGCGGGTGCGGCG
>NZ_BAAAHG010000005.1:0-181617 GCF_039525155.1 Streptomyces thermoalcalitolerans
GGTGGCTCCGGGGCGTCGGACGGCCCGGGCCGCACCGGCGGATCCCGGGCCTCGGGCAGGCCCCGTACGACTCCCTCCGCGCCCGCCGTGCGCCTCATCGGCGACGGATCGACCTCCTTCACCGGCCGGCAGCCGCGCCAGCCGGCCGAGCCGGTCCCGCTGGAGCCGGGGCAGGCCCCGCCGCAGTTCGTCGTCTTCTCCTGGGACGGGGCCGGCGAGGTCGGCAACGGTCTGTTCCCCCGCTTCCTGGACCTCGCCAAGCGGCACGACGCCCGTATGACCTTCTTCCTGTCCGGCATCTATCTGCTGCCCGAGTCCAAGAAGCGCCTGTACGACCCGCCGAACAACCCGCGCGGCGCCTCCGACATCGGCTATCTGACCGACGAGCACATCAAGGACACCCTCGCCAGCCTCCGCCGCGCCTGGCTCGAGGGCCATGAGATCGGCACCCACTTCAACGGCCACTTCTGCTCCGGCCGCGGCTCGGTCGCGCACTGGACGCCCCGGCAGTGGCGCAGCGAGATCGAGCAGGCCAAGAGCTTTGTGCAGCGGTGGAAGACGAACACCGGCTGGACCGAGCTGCCCGCCCTGCCCTTCGACTACGACAAGGAGCTCGTCGGCGGACGCACCCCCTGTCTGCTCGGCCAGGACCAGCTGCTGCCCACCGCCCGCGAGCTCGGCTGGCGCTACGACGCCTCCTCGCCCGGCGGCCGTCAGGTGTGGCCGGGGAAGCGGAAGGGGATCTGGGACCTGCCCTTGCAGCAGATACCTTTCCCCGGTCGCGGGTTCGAAGTCCTCTCGATGGACTACAACATGCTCGCCAACCAGTCGGTCAACTCCACCAACGCCCCCGCCCACAACCACCCCGGCTGGCGCAGGCAGGCGGCCCAGGCCTACATCCAGGGCTTCAAACGGGCATACGAGACAAACCGGGCGCCCTATTTCATAGGCAATCACTTCGAGCAGTGGAACGGCGGCATCTACATGGACGCCGTCGAGGAGGCCCTCAAGCACATCGCGCGGGAGAGGGACAAGGGCGCGGATGTGCGCCTGGTCTCCTTCCGGCAGCTCGTCGACTGGCTGGACGCGCAGGATCCGCGGGTGCTCGCCAAGCTGCGCACCCTCGAGGTCGGGCAGCGGCCGGCCGGGGGCTGGAAGGAGTTCCTGAAGGACGCCGGCGGCGCCGGGGCCCGGAGCACGAAGGGCTCGTCGGACGCGGGCCGAGAAGGCGCGGGCCGAGAAGGCGCGGGCTGAGAAAGCGCGGGCCGGGAAGCGGCGCCCGGGCCGTCAGGGGGGCGGGCAAGATCCCCGGAACGGGCATGCGAAACTTTTCACATGAGTGCTGCCAGTCGCGTCCCCCCGTGCTCGAACCGGGCGAACCCCACGCCCCGTCCGCACCGCACGCGCCCGAGCCGCGTCCGCCGCCGCGCCGCCCTGTTCGCCGCCGGGACCGCCGTCGCCGCACTCACCCTGTCCGCGTGCGGGTCCGGGGGCACCTCCGGCGGCTCGGGCAACACCAACTTCATCGCCGGCTCCGACGGCATCGCGACCGTGAAGAAGAGCGAGCGCAAGCCGGCCCCCGACCTGTCCGGGAAGACGCTCGACGGCAAGCACCTCGACATGACCGCCTACAAGGGCAAGGTCGTCGTCCTCAACGTCTGGGGCTCCTGGTGCGCGCCCTGCCGTGCCGAGGCGCCCAACCTGGTGAAGGTGGCCGAGGAGACCGCCGGCAAGGGCGTGCAGTTCATCGGCATCAACACCCGCGACACCAGCCCCCAGCCGGCCCTCGCGTTCGAGAAGCAGTTCAAGGTGCCGTACCCGAGCCTGTACGACCCCACGGGCAAGCTCCTGCTCCGCTTCGAGAAGGGCACCCTCAACCCGCAGGCCATCCCCAGCACGATCGTCATCGACCGGGACGGGAGGATCGCCGCGCGTGCCCTCCAGGCACTCAGCGAGAAGAAGCTGCGCACGATGCTCGATCCGATCGTCGCGGAGAAGTGAGCAGCCGTGCTCCTGGCCACGGTCACCGATCCCCAGCAGACGGTGTTCAGCGGGGCCCTGCTGCTCGCCCTGCCCATCGCCCTGCTCGCCGGACTCGTCTCCTTCTTCTCTCCCTGCGTCCTGCCGCTCGTCCCCGGCTATCTGTCGTATGTGACGGGTGTCACCGGCACCGACCTGGCGGAGGCCCGGCGCGGGCGGATGGCCGTCGGTGCCTCGCTCTTCGTGCTCGGCTTCACCGCGGTCTTCGTCTCCGGCGGAGCGCTCTTCGGCTACGCCGGGCAGACCCTTCAGGGCTACAAGGACATCCTGTCCAAGGTGCTGGGCGTGCTCATGATCCTCATGGGCGCCTTCTTCATGGGGCTGATGCCCTGGCTGACCCAGCGCGAGTTCCGCTTCCACAAGCGGCCGGCCACCGGTCTGGTGGGCGCGCCCCTGCTCGGGGCCCTGTTCGGGATCGGCTGGACCCCGTGCATCGGCCCGACCCTCTCCACGGTCCAGACGCTCTCCCTCCAGCAGGCCAGCGCCGGGCGCGGCGCCCTGCTGACCGCCGCCTACTGCGCCGGGCTCGGCATCCCGTTCGTGCTCACCGCGATCGCCTTCCGCAAGGCCCTCGGCGCCTTCGGCTGGGTCAAGCGCCACTATGTGTGGGTGATGCGCCTCGGCGGCACGATGATGATCGCGACCGGTGTCCTGCTGCTGACCGGTGTCTGGGACCTGCTGGTGCAGAGGATGCAGATCTGGTCCACCGGCTTCACTGTGGGGATCTGAACATGAGCAAGACAACGCCCGGCCCGACGGCCGACGGGACCCCGGTGCCCCCCGGTGAGGAGGAGCTGGGTGCCGCCGGTTCCCAGCTGTCCACCGCCCCCGCCGAGACCGCCGTCCCCGGCTCCTTCGGCGGCAGCCGCGCGCCCGGCCTGGCCGGCCGGCTCGCCTGGACCGGCCGTGAGCTCCTCGGCTGGGCCCGCTGGTTCTGGCGGCAGCTGACCTCCATGCGGGTCGCGCTGCTGCTGCTGTTCCTGCTCTCCCTCGGCGCCGTCCCCGGCTCGCTGATCCCGCAGGAGGGCACCGACGCGCTGAAGGTCGAGGAGTTCAAGGAGGCGCACAGGACGCTCGGGCCGGTCTACGACAAGCTCGGCCTGTTCCACGTCTACAGCTCGGTGTGGTTCTCCGCGGTCTACATCCTGCTGTTCATCTCCCTCATCGGCTGCATCGTGCCGCGCACCTGGCAGTTCATCGGCCAGCTGCGGGGCCGCCCGCCGGGTGCCCCCCGGCGGCTGACCCGGCTGCCCGCGTACACCACCTGGCGCACCGCCGCCTCGCCCCAGGAGGTCCGCGAGGCCGCGCTGAGGGTGCTCGGGCAGCGCCGCTTCCGCGCCCACGTCGCCGGGGACGCCGTCGCCGCCGAGAAGGGCTATCTGCGGGAGGTCGGCAACCTCGTCTTCCACTTCGCGCTGATCGTGATGCTGGTCGCCTTCGCCTGGGGCCAGCTGTACAAGACCGAGGGCAACAAGCTGGTCGTCGAGGGCGACGGCTTCGCCAACACCCTCATCCAGTACGACGACTTCAAGTCCGGCAGCCTCTTCGAGAACGACGACCTGGTGCCGTTCAGCTTCACCCTGAAGGAGTTCACCGGCACCTATGAGCGCACCGGACCGCAGCGGGGCACCCCGCGCGTCTTCGAGGCGGACGTCACCTACAGCGTGGGCGCCGACGGCAAGGAGCGGAAGGCCACCATCTCGCCCAACCACCCGCTGAAGATCGGCAACGCCCGGGTGTACCTGGTCAGCCACGGCTACGCCCCGACCGTCACCGTCCGGGACGGCAAGGGCGACGTGGTCTACCGGCAGGCCGTGCCGCTGCTGCCGATGGACGGCAACATCACCTCGCAGGGCGCGATCAAGGTGCTCGACGGCTACCGGAACGCCAAGGGCGAGTCCGAGCAGCTCGGCTTCTCCGCGTTCTTCGTGCCGACCTTCGCCGGTGCCGGCCAGGGCACGATGTTCTCCCAGTTCCCCGCGCTGGACTTCCCCGTTCTCGCGCTGACCGGCTTCCACGGCGACCTGGGGGTCGACTCGGGCCTTCCGCAGAACGTCTACCAGCTGGACACCAAGAACCCGAAGCTGAAGCAGTTCAAGGACGACAAGGGCGAGATCGTCCGGGCCCGGCTGCTGCCCGGCGAGACGATGACCCTGCCGGACGGCGCCGGCTCCATCACCTTCGAGAAGGACATCAAGGAGTGGGCCGGTTTCCAGGTCGTCCAGCAGTCCGGCAACGGCTGGGCGCTCGCCGGCGCGGTCTTCGCGATCGCCGGCCTGGCCGCCTCCCTGTTCGTCCAGCGCCGCCGGGTCTGGGTGCGCGCCGTGGAGGGCGCCGACGGCGTGACGGTCGTCGAGATGGCGGGCCTCGGCCGCACCGAGTCCGCGAGGGTCCCCGAGGAGCTCGGCGACCTGGCCGCCCTCGTCCACGACAAGGCACCCGCACGGACCGATCCCGATCCCGCCTCCGACTCCGATCCCGCCTCCGACTCCGATCCCGCCTCCGACCCCGATCCCGCCCCCGACCGGGAGCCGGACGCCGACACCCCCGTACCTGCCGAAGGGGCTGAGAAGAAATGACCTCCGCCGCCGTGACCGAGCCGGCCGTGACGACCCTGGCCGCGACGAGCAACGAAACCCTCGCGGCCCTCAGCAACCTGCTGATCTACTCCGCGATGGCCGTCTACACCCTGGCCTTCTTCGCCTACATCGCCGAATGGCTCTTCGGCAGCCGCAGCAAGGTGGCCCGCACGGCCGCCGCGCTGACCGCCCGGCCGGCCGCGTCGGAGGCACAGGGCCCCACGGTGACGGTGAGGTCCGCCGGGGGCACCACCGTGCTGGAGCGGCCCAAGGTCGTCGTACGGTCCTCCGCGGGCACCCGGGACGTGCCCGACGGGCCCGGTGCGCACGGCGGCGACGAGCAGGGCGACCTGTACGGCCGGATCGCCGTGTCCCTCGGCGCGCTCGCCTTCCTCCTCCAGGCGTGCGGCGTGATCGCCCGCGCGGCCTCCGTGCAGCGGGCGCCGTGGGGCAACATGTACGAGTTCAACATCACCTTCTCCGCGGTCGCGGTCGGCGTGTACCTGCTGCTGCTCGCGCTGAAGAAGAACGTGCGCTGGCTCGGCCTGTTCCTGACCACCACGGTCCTGCTCGACCTCGGTCTCGCGGTCACCGTCCTCTACACCGAGAGCGCCCAGCTGGTCCCGGCCCTGCGGTCGTACTGGCTGTACATCCACGTCTCCACCGCGATCCTCTGCGGCGCGGTCTTCTACGTGGGCGCGGTCGGCACCGTGCTGTACCTGTTCAGGGACTCCTACGAGAACAAGCTCGCCTCCGGCGGCAAGCCCGGCCGCTTCGCGACCTCCGTCCTGGAGCGGATGCCCGCCGCGGCCTCCCTGGACAAGTTCGCCTACCGCGTCAACGCGGCCGTCTTCCCGCTGTGGACGTTCACGATCATCGCGGGCGCCATCTGGGCCGAGTCCGCCTGGGGCCGCTACTGGGGCTGGGACCCCAAGGAGACCTGGTCCTTCATCACCTGGGTCGCCTACGCCGGCTATCTGCACGCCCGCTCCACGGCCGGCTGGAAGGGCCGCAAGGCGGCCTACATCGCGCTGATCGCCTTCGGCTGCTGGCTGTTCAACTACTACGGCATCAACATCTTCGTCAGCGGCAAGCACTCGTACGCGGGCGTCTGACCGGCCCCTCGGGGACACTGGTGCCATGACCGGACCCATCGAACAGGGCACCAGCCGAACCCGCGGGAGCGCCCACATCCTCACCTTCCTGGTGCGGCTCTCCCAGCCCATGGAGAAGGTCTGGCCCCAGCTGGCCACACCGGAGGGACTCGCGCGGTGGTTCACCGAGGCCGACGAGCTGCAGCCCCGGCTCGGCGGCGCGGTGACCCTGCGGGGGCTCGGCAGCGGGCGGATCACCGCGTGGGACGTGGACCGGATCGTCGAGTACACCCTGGAGGACGGCAGCCGGCTCCGTTTCCACCTGGAGCGGTACGGGGAGGACGGCGCCACCCTCCGCTTCACCCACGAGTTCCGGGACGGGGCGGAGTCGGAGCAGCGCTGGCGGGCCCGCTTCGAACGCCTGGTCGAACTGACCGAGCCCCAGGGGTCCCGCGCCCCGGACCCGGACGCCACCGCCTGAGCCCCCGCGGCAGGCCCCGCGGCGGCGGCGCGGCGGTTCCGCCGCCCGGCCCGCGCGGTCAGCCCGGTCCGTGCGCCTGCCGTACGGCGTACGGGTGATACGACCGCCCGGTAACGTCACCGGAGCCACTCGGTACTCTGGCCCGATCACCGCCGCATGCGCGGCAGTCGGACCCGGTGGGTGGGAGGAACAGTCATGGGTGCTGCTCCGGTCCTGGAGGAGCTGAGGGAGGTCTGCCAGCCGCAGGCGAAGCTGGCGAGCCGCAACGGCGAGCACTGGGCGGGCCGCCTGTACATGCGGAAGATCTCTTTGCGCGTCACCCGGCAGCTGGTGCGCACGCCCGTCACCCCCGACCAGCTGACCTGGACCATGGTGGTGTGCGGGATCGCCTCCGGGGCCGCGCTGCTGATCCCGGGGCTGACCGGTGCCGTGCTGGCCGCCGTGCTGATGCAGCTCTTCCTGCTCTTCGACTGCGTGGACGGCGAGGTCGCCCGCTGGAGGGGCCAGAACAGCGCGACCGGCATCTACGTCGACCGGCTCGGCGCCTACCTCGCGGACGCCGCGCTGATGACGGGCGCCGGCTTCCACGCGGCCCGTTCCGGCTTCGGCGGCTGGGTGTCGCTGGGCCTCGCCACCGCTCTCGGGGTGGTGCTGCTGAAGGCCTCCACCGATCTGGTGGACGTGGCCCGCGCCCGGCGCGGACTGGCCGTCGCCGACGACGAGTCGACCCGGCCGCGCTCCCAGGGCGTGGCCACGGTCCGCCGGCTGGCCGCCGCCTTCAAGATCCACCGTCTGACCAACGGCATCGAGGCGTCCCTGTTCCTGCTCGTCGCCGCGATCGGCGACACGGTCACCGGCGGGGTCGAGGTCACCCGCTGGGCCCTGATCGCCCTCGCCGCCATCACCTGGGTGATGGTCCCGGCCCATCTGCTGTCGATCCTGTCGTCGTCCCGGCTGCGCTGAGGGGCGCGGGGCCGAGCAGCGCGGAGGCCGAGGGACGCGGGGGCGCGGGAGGTTCAGCCGTCCTTCGGCTCCTCGCCGCGCTCCTTGCGGCGCAGCTCCTCCTCACGGCGGCGCAGATCGGCCTCCCACTTCCTCAGGAGCTGCTCGTCCTTCTTCCTGTTCTCCTCGTCGAGGGACTTGTCGAGGGACTTCAGGAACTCGGGGTTGTCGTCCGGGGCGACGTACCGGGTCCGGCCGCGCTGCCACCCCGGGGGCGCGCCGCCGTGCGCCAGGGCGGCCCGGTCCTTGCCCGCGATCAGCCAGACGATCGGGCCGACGATCCAGAAGAGCAGGATGATGAAGACCCAGGCGATCTTGGGCAGGTGCCTGACCTCGTCCTCGGGAGTGTTCAGACAGTCGATGAACGCGAAGATCACCAGTACCAGCGGCACGAGGTACAACAGCACCCTGAGCATGTCGAGAAGTCCCCTGGAAAGCGACGGCGGGGCCCTGTGAGGACGGCCCCGGTGACAGGGCCAGGGTAGCCGGTGGCCGATACTGGGACACATGGCTTACGACGATCTTCGCTCCCTGCTCAGGGCGTTGGAGCGCGAGGGAGACCTCAAGCGCGTCAAAGTCGAGGTCGACCCGTATCTGGAAGTGGGCGAGATCGTCGACCGGGTGCAGAAGTCGGGCGGCCCCGCCCTGCTCTTCGAGAACGTGAAGGGCTCGGCGATGCCGCTGGCCATGAACGTCTACGGCACCGACCGGCGCCTGCTGAAGGCCCTCGGCCTGAAGTCCTACGACGAGATCAGCGACAAGATCGCCGGGCTGCTGCGGCCCGAACTGCCCCAGGGCTTCATGGGCGTGCGCGAGGCCTTCGGCAAGCTCGGTGCGATGACGCACGTACCGCCGAAGAAGGTGAAGTCGGAGAACGCCCCCGTGCACGAGGTCGTCCTGCACGGCGACGAGGTCGATCTCGACCGGCTGCCGGCGCTGTTCACCTGGCCCAAGGACGGCGGCTCCTTCTTCAACCTGGGGCTCACCCACACCAAGGACCCGGAGACCGGCATCCGCAATCTGGGCCTGTACCGCCTGCAGCGCCACGACAGGCGCACCATCGGCATGCACTGGCAGATCCACAAGGACAGCCGCAACCACTACCAGGTGGCGTCCCGGCGCGGCGAGCCTCTGCCGGTGGCCATCGCCTTCGGCTGTCCCCCGGCGGTGACGTACGCCGCGACCGCCCCTCTCCCCGGTGACATCGACGAATACCTGTTCGCCGGGTTCATCGCGGGCAAGCGGATCGAGATGGTCGACTGCAAGACCGTGCCGCTCCAGGTCCCGGCGAACGCCGAGGTCGTCCTGGAGGGCTGGCTGAAGCCGGGGGAGATGCTGCCGGAGGGCCCCTTCGGCGACCACACCGGCTTCTACACCCCGCAGGAGCTCTTCCCGGCGCTGACCATCGACTGCGTGACGATGCGGAGGCGGCCCCTGCTGCAGTCGATCGTCGTCGGCCGCCCCCCGACGGAGGACGGGCCGCTCGGCCGGGCCACGGAGCGCTTCTTCCTCCCCCTGCTGAAGATCATCGTCCCGGACATCGTGGACTACCACCTGCCCGAGGCCGGCGGCTTCCACAACTGCGCGATCGTCTCGATCGACAAGAAGTACCCCAAGCACGCCCAGAAGGTGATGCACGCCATCTGGGGGGCGCACATGATGTCGCTGACCAAGCTGATCGTGGTCGTCGACGCGGACTGCGATGTGCACGACCTGCACGAGGTCGCCTGGCGGGCCCTGGGCAACACGGACTACTCCCGTGACCTCACGGTCGTCGAAGGCCCCGTCGACCACCTCGACCACGCCTCCTACCAGCAGTTCTGGGGCGGCAAGGCGGGCATCGACGCCACCAGGAAGCTGCCCGAGGAGGGCTACACCCGCGACGGAGGATGGCCCGAGATGGTGCTGTCCGACCCCGAGACGGCGGCGAAGGTCGACCGCCGCTGGAAGGAGTACGGCCTGTGACGTCGGCGTCCGCCGCACTGCCGCAACCAGGACGCACCAGGACCTTCCTGCGCCTGGTGATGATCGAGCACTCGGTCTTCGCACTGCCCTTCGCCTACATCGCCTCCCTGACGGCGATGTACGAGTGGGACAGGACCATCCACTGGGGCAAGCTGCTGCTGGTCACGGTCTGCATGGTGGGCCTGCGCACCTTCGCCATGGCGGCCAACCGGATCATCGACCGGGAGATCGACGCCCGCAATCCCAGGACCGCGCACCGCGAGCTGGTCACGGGCGCCATGTCCGTGCGCCAGGCGTGGATCGGCGCCCTGATCGCCCTGGCGTTCTTCCTGGCCTCGGCGGCCCTGCTCAACCCGCTCTGCCTGGCCCTCGCCCCCGTCGCGGTGGTCCCGATGGTGGTCTACCCCTACGGCAAGCGGTTCACGAACTTCCCGCAGGCCATCCTGGGGCTGGCCCAGGCGATGGGCCCGGTCGGCGGCTGGCTGGCGATCACCGGCGCCTGGTCCTGGGAGGCGGTGATCCTGGGCCTGGCGGTCGGCATCTGGATCGGCGGCTTCGACCTCATCTACGCCTGCCAGGACGTGGAGGCCGACCGCGAGATCGGCGTCAAGTCGGTCCCGGCCCGCTTCGGCATACCGGCCGCCATCCGGTCGGCCCGGGCCTGCCACGTGGTCACCACGGCCCTGTTCGTCTGGTACGCCCTCGTCACCGGCGCCGGCGCCTTCTTCTGGCTGGGCCTGCTCATCGTCGCGGGCGCGTTCGTCTACGAGCACACCATCGTCCGCCCGCACGACCTGTCCCGCCTAAACCGGGCGTTCTTCAGCGTCAACGGCTTCATCGGCATCGCGCTGTTCGTCTGCGCCCTGCTGGACCTGCTGGTGCGCGGGCTGACGGTGTGGAGCTGACGGTGCAGGGCTGACGGTGCAGGGCTGACGGTGCGGGGCTGACGGGGAGAGCGGGCCGGAACGCCGGCACCGGCAGGGCCACGCCCCCCGTGCCTACGCCTGCGCCTGCGCCGCGGCCTTGGGGACGCCGAGGACGGCGAGCATCGCCCGGGTGGCCGGGCTGGGGTTGAACCGGCTCCACACCAGATACTCGGTGCGGCGCGGCCCGTCGACCACCGGGACCAGCGCCAGTCCGGGATCGCCGGCGGCCCGTGGCCGGATGAAGGCCGACGGCAGCAGCGCGACGCCGAGCCCGCGCGCGATCAGCTGGGTGAACAGTTCGACGGCACCGGCCTCGTACGCGACGTCACGGGTCAGGCCGGCGGCGGCGAACGCCCGGTCGGACTGGGCCCGGCCGGGTGTTCCGCTCGCGAAGTCCACGAACGTCTCCCCGGCGATGTCCCCCAGCGTGACCCGGGAGGCACCCGCGAGCCGGTGCCCGGCCGGCACCACCAGGACGTGCTCGTCGTGATCGAGCGCGATGCTCTCCACCCCGGACGGCTGTTCGCCCACCGGCAGGCCGAGAAAGGCGATGTCCAGCTCGCCGCCGCGGACCGCCGCCGCCAGGGCGTCGCTGTGCCCGGCACGGAGGAGGACATGGACGTCCGGATGCCGGGCGCGGTACCGCTGCAGCAGTTCGGGCACGTCGACGGCGGCCGTGGTCACGATCACACCGACGGCGAGCCGGCCGCGCACCACTCCGGCCGCGGCGGCGGCGTCGGCGGCCGCGCGGTCGGCCGCGGCCAGGCACTCGCGCGCGCTCACGAGGAACGCCTCTCCGGCACTGGTCAGCTCGACACGGCGGCTGGACCGGGCGAACAGCTTGACCCCGAGTTCCCGTTCCAGGCCGGCGATCCGGTGACTGAGGGACGACTGCACCACGGAGCAGCGCTCCGCGGCACGGGTGAAGTTGCGGGTCTCGGCGAGGGCGACGACGTAGCGCATCTGCTGGAGATCCATGCGGCCATCGTTCTGCTTCATGGCTGCCATGACAAACATGCTTTGCATTCATGACAGGGGGCTGCCGAGACTTCCTCGTATGCGTTTCCCGACTTCCTTGACCGAACAGTCGCCGGATGCGTCGCGCACCCCGCCCGCGCGGCAGGCGGCAACCGTCCTGCTGACCGCGCTCGCCCCCGCGTCCTGGGGCACCACCTACGCCGTGACCACGGAGCTGTTACCGCCCGGGCATCCGCTGTTCGCCGGGCTGATGCGCGCCCTGCCCGCCGGACTGCTCGCGCTGGCGGTCACCCGTGTGCTCCCGCGAGGGGACTGGTGGTGGAAGGCCGCCGTCCTCGGCGCGCTCAACATAGGCCTCTTCTTCCCCCTGTTGTTCCTGGCGGCCGAACGGCTCCCCGGCGGTGTCGCCGCCACCCTCGGCGCCGCACAGCCGCTGATCGTCGCCGCCCTGGCCGTCGTGATGCTCCACGAACGGCCGCACGCCTGGCGACTGGCCTGGGGTGTGGCCGGCGTGGTCGGCGTCGGACTCGTCGTGCTCGGGCCGGGGGCCCGGCTGGACGCCGTCGGAGTGCTCGCCGGCCTCGGCGGTACGGCCGTCATGGCCGGCGGGGTCGTCCTCACCAAGCGCTGGGGCCGCCCCGAGGGAGTCGGCCCGCTGGCCCTGGCCGGCTGGCAACTGACCGTGGGCGGCCTGCTGTTGCTCCCGCTCACTCTTGCGTTCGAGGGGGTACCGCAGCGGATCGGCGCCGAAGCCGTCGGCGGTTATCTGTGGCTCGGCGGCATGGGCGGGCTGATCGCGTACACGCTGTGGTTCCGCGGGGTCGGCAAGCTGCCGGTCGGCGCGTCCGCACCGCTGGTGCTGCTGTCGCCGCTGGTGGCGGCTCTTGTCGGCGTCGTCGCACTGGGCGAGTCGCTGAGCCTGCCGCAGACCCTCGGTTTCGTCCTCGCTCTCGTCGCCCTGCTCGCCGCACAGTTCAACTCCCCACCCCTGCCCGGCCGCAGCACGCGCGAGCGGCCCGCGGCAGAAGAACGCACGCGAGAAGAGCAGGGGAGCGGAGAGCGAGTGTGAGCAGGACAGGCGCCGGTGCGGGAAAGGCCGACGACGGGCACGGCCATGTCCCGCTGCTCACGGCTCCACATCGTCTTCCCCCATCAGCCGGTGGCGGCCGGCGGCGATCAACCGGGCCACCGCCAGCGGCGGGCAGAGGATGCCGAGTGACGGCATGGGCACCGACCAGTACGGGTCAAGCGGCCGCGGTTCGACGGCGTCGGGCCGCGGCACCCCCAGGTACGTGCCGCGTCCCAGGCAGTCCACATCCTGCGTGCGCCAGTCATCCATCGCCCGGTGCCACGACACGGGCATGCTGGGCGGGACCAGCGCGTAATACCGCTGGTGGCGCGGGCTGCAGATGACCGGCCCCTCCAGGGTCTGGCCGAGGAACTCGTCGACATGCTCCGGGCGGGTGCGCCCGGCCACGGCGTGCACCAGGCGTGCGGGAATCCGCACGGCTGAGAACAGCGCGCCCAAGGGCAGCAATGCCACCCCCTGCTGCTCCCACTCCGCACGAGCGTAGCCGCGGTGCTCGTCCGGACACGCCGCCAGCAGCCAGTGCCCGACCGCCAACCGGCGATCGGCAGCCGGATGTACCAGCACCCCGGGCTGGGACTCACATTCGACGGGGCGCAGGGCCTGCTGGCTGCCGTCGGAGATCATCCTCTTTCCTCCACAGTCACAGTGATCTGCCTCGCATCTGTGACCGTAGGAGTACGCACAGTGAACCGAGGACCGGAATCCGGTCCCCAGCCCTACGCCGACAGCAAGCCGATCTCCACCGCCAGCTTCGACGCCCGACGCCGGCGAGCCGCCTGCTTCGACTCGGTCTCCTCCAGGAGGATCCGCCGCGCGTACCCGTTGTACCGGATCGTCTCCGGCGCCGCCCGGTGTGCCTTCTCCAGCATCGCGATCGCCACATCCGGCTGCCCGTCGAGCTGATACCCGCGGGCCTCCTCGATGCGGTGCCGCGCCCGCCGGGGTCGCGAGGGGATCGTCACCTCGTCGGCGCGGGCGGCCTGCCGCACCGACTCCCCGCCCTGGTGCAGCTCCACCGCCACCGTCACCGCGTGCGCGCCCATGATGGCCCGTGAGAACGACGTCACCGGGTGGTAGTAGTCGGCCGGCAGCCGGGCAGCCATGTCGTTCGCCTTGTCCCAGTGCCGCCACGCCGTACCCGTCTCCCTGCGGCGGGCCGCCGTGTAGCCCAGCTCGAACTCCAGCGCCCCCGCGATGGCGAGCACGTCATCGGGGGCGTCCGGCAGCAGCGGCTCGAGGAACCGGCATGCCTCCAGAGCCACCGCGTCGGCGGCATCGAAGTGCCGTGGTCCCGAGTCGCGGTGTGCCTGTGCGAGCAGCCAGGCGGCCACCCCGATCTGATGCGGGTCCTCGGACTCCTGCGCGGCGATCATGCCGCGCTCGGCAACGCGCCACAGCAGGGAGCTGTCGGGCTGGTAGGCGATGAAGAACTGACTGAGGCTGTAGGTCTGGGCGAGCAAGGCCTGCGCCGCACGGCGGTCAGCCGCGCTGTCGGCATGCCGGACCAATGCCCGCGCGTCGCGGATCAGGTCGGGCAGCAGCCGGCCAATGACCTCGCGGTGGTTCGGCGCCTGGTGGCGGGCCTTCCAGGCGGCATGGAGCCGGGCCTGAAGGTGCGCCACGGGCGGCGGCTCGACGTCCGAGGCGAGCGGGAAGCCGTCGATGGCGGCCCTGACCGCAGCCAGGCGGGGGTGACCGGGACCGACGAAGAGATCGACGTGCATGTCGGGATGGCCTGTCAGGTCGGCAAGGTCGCGGACGCGGAGGGCCTCGGCGATGCGCATCACCATCTCGAGACCGGGCGCCTGCTGCTGCCCGTTCTCGATCTTCTTGAGGGTGTGCGGTGAAACGTCGATGAGACCCGCGAGCTGTGCACGCGTCATACCTCGGCGTTCACGCAGGATTTGCACCCGCTGCCCGAACTTCAGCGGATCGGCGTAGAGGTCCGGGGCAGCATCAGACGGCATGGCCTCGCCCCTCTCTGTACGGGTCGCACTGCCAGGGTATGGGGCGAGACCCTTTTCGTGAGGGCGTTTTGCAACGCCGCCCTCGTGCAGGAGGGCATCAGGCACACACTCCGCCTCGCCGAGGCGTGAGAGGAGTCCATCCGTGTCCGATGAAGACGAACTGGCCCCGGTGGCACGGTTCTTGTATGAGGCAGGCACGCTGAAGCAAGCCCGGCGCACCGGCTGGTGGATGGCCGGCGTACGCGATCCGGAGAGCGTCGCCGAGCACGCCTGGCGCACCTCCCTGATCGCATCCGTCATCGCCACGCTGGAGGGCGCCGACCCGGCACGCGCCGCATTCCTGGCGGTCTGGCACGACTCGCAGGAAACCCGCACCGGCGACGTCAACCACATCGCGAAGAAGTACGCCGGCAAGGCCGATCCGCAGGCCGTGACCGCCGACCAGACGGCGGGCATGCCCAAGGTCCTCGCCGATCGCATCCGGGACCTGATCGCGGAGTACGAGGCCCACGAGTCCCCTGAAGCGGTCTGCGCGCGAGACGCCGACAAGCTCGAGTGCATGCTGCAGGGCATCGAGTACCGGTCCCAGGGCTACGAGCTGGCCCAGCGGTGGATCGACAACAGCCGCGGCCGACTCGTCACGGCGACGGCCAAGGCGCTGGCCGACCAGCTGCTGGCCATGGATCCGCTGGACTGGCTGCGCAGCGTCCTCGGTGAGCTGCGCTGACCACGGACACGGACGAAACGGCCCCGCCCCCGGCAAGAGATGCTGTTGGTTGATCCGGGGTCGTCTGCTTCGCCCCGCCGATCGTGTGGTCGGCGGGGCGAAGTGCTGCGAAGTGGCTGGTGCGGGCACGTCCATCGCCGTTGCACACCGCTGGATCTGCTGGTGCGCGGGCTGACGGTGGAGAACGATCGGTGTGGATCTGTGAGGACACGTAGAGTGCGATCGACGACCCTGTCCGCGCCGACCTCAGGAAGCCCCCGTGTATGTGAGCCGCATCTGTGTGCGGAATGTGAGATCGTTTCACGGCGACCGCGCCGCCGTGCTCGATCTCGCGCGCCCCGACGGCTCCTACGCCGGCTGGACGGTGCTCGCGGGGCGCAATGGCTCCGGCAAGACGAGCCTGCTGCGGGCCATCGCCCTGGCCTGCGCGGGGCCGGACAATGCCCACCGGCTGCTGCCGAGCTTCGAGTCCTGGGTCAGCGAAGGCGCCCAAGCGGCCGAGTCGGCTGTGAGGATCGTGCCTGATCAGGATCTGGACTTCCGGGGCGACTGGTCCGAAGACTCCCTCTTTCCCGCCCCTCCCGAGGCCCCCGTGGACCCGTTCTGGTCCAAGCTGCACTGGGCACAGCGGGAGCCGGGGCGGAGAGCCGGCGGACGTGCGGGCCGCACCCCACGTCGCACCGAACCGGCCCTGTCGGCGAGCAATGGCCTTGAGGACCAGGGAGGGGACCCTTTCGCGTCCGGAGGCATGTGGGACGCACAGCCGAACGGCTGGCTGCTGGCAGGCTACGGAGCCTTCCGACGCCTGTCCGGGGGCGACGACAGGCCCCGGAACAAGCCACGCGCGCTCGCCCTGTCCCGACTGGACACCCTCTTCGACGAGGACGCGTCCTTGGCCGATGCCGTCACCTGGCTCGTCGGGCAGCACCTGCGTGCCCTGGAGGGAAACACCGCCGCTGCCGAGCTGAAGGCCACAGCGCTGACGATCCTGGGCGACGGTCTGCTGCCCGACGACTGCCGCGTGGTGGATGTCGACTCCGAGGGCCTGTGGGTCGAACGGCAGGGGGTGCGCTACCCGCTGCGGGAGATGAGCGACGGCCTGCGGACGATCACCGCTCTGGTGGTCGACCTGCTGCGACAGGTGTACGAGTCGTACGCGCTCGCCCGTGAGAGCGGTCTGGCCCTGGTACGCGAGGATGAGGACGGCCGGCTCGTCGTCCCCGTTCCGGGAGTCGTCCTGATCGACGAGGTGGACGCCCATCTGCACGTGTCGTGGCAGCGTCGCATCGGCCCGTGGCTGACCACGCATTTTCCCGGCATCCAGTTCCTGGTCACCACGCACAGCCCCTACATCTGCCAGTCCGCCGATCCCGGTGGTCTCATCCGGCTCCCAGGACCGGGGGAACGGACAGGTCCACAGGTTGTCGACGACGACCTGTACGAGCGTGTGGTGTACGGCAGCGGGGACGACGCCGCCCTGTCGGCGCTGTTCGGCCTGGACAGCCCCTACTCCGAGAAAGCCGAGAGGACCAGGGCCGAGCTGGTTGCGCTGGAGGCGGCGATCCTGCGGGGCACGGCCGACTCGGCGGCCACGGCCCGCTACATCCGCCTCAAACAGCTGCTCACCAGTTCGCCGTCGGCCCGGCTGGACGAGATGTCGGCCGGCCTGCCCCTGCTGGCTGCTGAAGAACCCCAGACACCGGAACCGGGACGCGACGAGTGATCAGGCTGGTGCGGATCCCGCTGCCCCGCAGGACTGCGGAATACCTGAAGACGTATGGAGCCAAGGTCGAGGCCGCGGACGACCGCAGGACGACGGCGGAGAAGCTGTGGCGCCACAACAGAACGGTCCGTACCAAGGTGCACCCGGAGCTGATGCGGACCCTCGGACGCATGGCGGCAGGGCACGAACGGTGCATGTATTGCGGCGACAACCAGGGATGCGCCATCGACCATTTCGAACCGGTGGTGGTCAATCCGTTACGGGCCTTCGACTGGGCCAACCATCTTCTCGCCTGCACTGTGTGCAACAGTCACTGCAAGCGGGACGCCTTTCCGCGTGACGAGAGGGACGGAAGCCCTCTCCTGCTCGACCCCACCCGTGAAGAACCCTTGCGCCACCTGCACCTCGCTCTGTCCGTGGGCACCTATACCGCGCTCAGCGTGAAAGGGGAGAAGAGCATCGAGGTGTTCGGGCTGAACCGTCCCGTCCTGGTCAAGGGCCGGACAGAGGCCTACACACGAGCGCGGGTGTTCCTCGGCCAGTGGCAGAGCGCCCACCGGCGCGGCGACGAGGCAGCCGCGGACCGGATCGTCCACCTGGCCTGGAACCAGCCGTTGGCCGATGTGCTCGCGTCGATGTTCCATCAGGCCGTGCATCCCGCCGCCGCGGTGCTCTTCGCCGGGGAGGAAGACCTGCTGCCCGTCCTGACCGACCAGTCCACCCGCGCGGCGTTCGGCCGTGACCTCCCCGCGGCGGATCCGCCCATTGCGACCGAAGCCGACACACCGATGCCTTAGCGTTGCGCCGTACGCCGTCTGGCGTTTGCGGGTCATGGCGGTCGCCGGGATCGCTTCAGTGGCGGTTGCATCGACGGCACCTTGGCGGACGGGCTGCCGCCTCTGGACATCAGCGACGGCTGAGGTGTTCATCGACGGCCCCGGCATCAGGGCAACCCTCTCTGATGCCGGGGGCCGTCGTGGTTAGTCCGCGGCTTCCGCTTCGGCTGCTGCGCGGGCTTTCCGGAGGATCTCGAGGGCGTCGCGGGACACGAAGGAACCCATGCCAGGTTCCGTGTAGACGAGCCCCTCCCGCTTGAGGCCGACGTTCACCTTTTGCGCCGTTGCCGTGGCGATGCCGAACTCCTCGACGAGCTGCTGCACCGAAGGGACCCGACCACGTGGAGGGTAGACGCCCTCCTCGATACGCGACCGGATCACGGCAGCCACCTGGCGCCAGCGGGGGATGTCGGGTTCGAACTCCATAACTGCGCCATGATGCGTTTACTTTGTCTGCTAGTCGATCTGTAGTTCCCCTAGAATACATAGTGGACTTGCAGTACTGTCGCCTGAAAAGACCCCGGCGACGGCTGCAACCGTCCCGGGGCGCGGCACCAGCTGACAAGGAGCTGACGCATGTCCGAGCCTATCCCTCCCCTCCTGCCCTGCGCGGCCCTCTTCCTCGCGTCCGTCGCGATCCTGCTGAGCCTGATTCGTACGGTGCTGCCCGCCCCGTCCAAGCCGCCGGCGGGGCGGCACCGGCGCTCCGGGCCGGTCCGGACGTACCGAAGCCAGGCTCGGCCCCGGCTCTGCTTCCCCTGCCCTGAGACGCCTCTCGCGGGAGAGGCCACCCGGTCCGTCCGTCCCTATGTCATCGCCGCCGAACAGGCGGCTCTGAGGCGGGAGGCGGAGTGGGCGGCACGGGGGCCGGAGGTGCCCGGTCCGTATGTGGTCCACGGGATGGGGGCCGCATGAGGTTCGTGTCGGCATCCGGCGAAAGCCATGAGCCCCGCCCCTTGCCCTGGTGCGGTGCCGACGGCAGGCCCGCCCACGTCGTCGCCGACCCCGCCCGGCCGGGTCCGGTCTCGCGCCGCGCCGACCTGGTGGAGGACATCCAGCTCGAGATGGCGGACATCCTCCTGGGACACGCCCGGCAGCTGGTGGGCGAGGCGGGACCCGAGGAACTGCGATACCTCGTGGTCGAGCTGACGCGGTCGCTCACCGACGTCCTGCGGATCGCCTTGCGAGTGAAGTCCTGAAAAAAGAAGCAGGGGCTCGTGCGTCCGCACGAGCCCCTGGCGTGCGCTCCGTCCCCGGAAGTAGCGGAAGCGGGATCCCAGGGAAGCCGGCCTGACCGTCGCGGGTACCGGTCGACCGCGCTTGCGGTCCAGCAGGCCGCAGGGCGTGTTCCCGGCCGCCCGGCGGACCGACGAGCCTCACCGTCGCTTCCCTATGGTGCGAAGGTGACCGGCCAGTCCTGTGTATGACCCGTTTCGCCGGTAGGCTCGACGTGTGAACGTAGGGGAAACGCGGCGCACGCCTTGGATCGTGGGGGTGTCCGGGGCTTCCGGCACTCCGTATGCGGCCGCTGTGCTGCGGGCGTTGCTCGAGGCCGGGCAGGCCGTCGACCTGGTGGTCAGCCGGGCCTCGCGGCTCACCCTGCTCGACGAGACAGGGATCTCCTTCCGGGACGCGCACTGGCGGGACGACCTGCGGCAGTGGCTGTCCCAGGGGGCCGACGGCAAGCCCGATGCGTTCGAGGTGGACCTCACGGGGGTGCGGTACTGGAGCGCCGGTGACCTGGCGGCCGGACCGTCCTCCGGGTCGTATCCGGCGAAGGGCATGCTGATCGTGCCCGCCTCGACGGCCTGTGTGGCGGGGGTCGCCCTCGGGCTGTCGAAGGACCTGCTGCAGCGGGCGGCGAGCGTGACCCTCAAGGAGGGCAGACCGTTGGTCGTGGTCGTACGGGAGACCCCACTGCACGGCCAGACGCTGCGGCACCTGGTGACCCTGGACGACGCGGGCGCCACCGTCCTGCCCGCCTCGCCCGCCTTCTACGCCGGGGCCACACACATCCAGCACCTGGTGGACTTCGTGGCCGGCCGGACCCTCGACACCGTGGGCGTACCCCACCGTCTCTACCGCCGTTGGGAGGGTGAACTGGGCGGTGGTTCCCGGCCCTTGTGAACGACAGAGAGCAAGAGCACTACCGGTAGTACCAGGACCACTCGACACACTCCAGAACTTCTCGAGATCCCTCACCGGATCTCTTCAGTGGAAGGCTTCGATCGCATGGACGCGGTGGACAGGCAGCTCATCCAGGCCCTGAGGGAGAACGGCCGGGCCTCGTACGCGGAGCTGGGGCGCCTCGTCGGCCTGTCGGGACCGAGTGTCACCGACCGCATCAACCGGCTGGAGACAGCCGGTGTCATCACCGGTTATCGCGCCACGGTGAACTCCGCCAAGCTCGGCCTTGGCGTCACCGCCCTGATCGGCATCTCGCTCTCCGACGCCGCCGACCACGAGGACGTGGCGCAGCGGCTGAGCGAGCTGCCCGAGATCGAGGACTGCTGGTTCATCGCGGGCGACGACTCCTTCATGCTCAAGGTGCGCGCCCCGGACGTCGACGGACTGGAGAGCATCATCCGGCGGCTGTCCGGCACCAAGGGCGTCTCCCGGACCCGTACCACGATCGTTCTCTCCACCAAGTGGGAGAACCGGGTGGGCGAACTGCCCGAAAAGGTCTGACCAGCCGGGGGCGCCCCCTGTCCCAAGGGGCAGGGGGCGTACGGTTGTCGGAGTCTTCGAGGAAAGAGGTATGGGCGGTATGGGCATGGACGTCGGGCTCAAGCGCGAGCTGGAGGAGAAGGTCCGCTCCGGTGAGCGGCTGACTCGCGAGGACGGCATCGCGCTGTACGAGTCGGACGACCTGGCGTGGCTCGGCGGACTCGCCCACGAGGTGCGCACCCGCAAGAACGGCGACGTGGTGTACTTCAACGTCAACCGGCACCTCAACCTGACGAATGTGTGCACCGCGTCCTGCGCCTACTGCTCCTTCCAGCGCAAGCCGGGCGAGAAGGACGCGTACACGATGCGCATCGAGGAGGCCGTCGGGCTGGCCAAGGAGATGGAGCCGGAGAACCTGACCGAGCTGCACATCGTCAACGGTCTCCACCCCACCCTGCCGTGGCGTTACTACCCGCGTGCCCTGCGGGCGTTGAAGGAAGCGCTGCCCGGTGTGTCACTGAAGGCGTTCACGGCCACGGAGATCCACCACTTCGAGACGATCTCCGGACTGTCCGCCTCCGAGATCCTCGACGAGCTGATCGACGCCGGGCTCGAGTCCCTCACCGGCGGCGGCGCGGAGATCTTCGACTGGGAGGTCCGGCAGCACATCGTGGATCACCGGACCCACTGGGAGGACTGGTCCCGGATCCACCGCCTCGCCCACGAGAAGGGGCTGAAGACTCCGTGCACCATGCTCTACGGCCACATCGAGGAGCCCCGCCACCGTGTGGACCATGTGCTGCGGCTGCGTGAGCTCCAGGACGAGACCGGCGGTTTCCAGGTCTTCATCCCGCTGCGCTACCAGCACGACTTCGTGGACATGAAGGACGGCAAGGTCCGCAACCGCCTCCAGGCCCGTACGACGATGGCGACGGGCGCCGAGGTGCTGAAGACCTTCGCCGTCTCACGGCTGCTGTTCGACAACGTCCCGCACGTCAAGGTCTTCTGGGTGATGCACGGTGTGCAGACCGCGCAGCTCGCCCTCCAGCACGGCGCCGACGACATGGACGGCTCGGTCGTCGAGTACAAGATCACGCACGACGCGGACAACTTCGGCACCCCGGACAAGCTGACCCGCGAGGACCTGCTGGAGCTGATCCGCGACGCGGGCTTCCGCCCGGTGGAGCGCAACACGCGGTACGAGGTCGTCCGGGAGTACGACGGCCCGGACCCCGCGCGCCGCGACACGCCGCAGCCCATGCGGGTGTGAGCCGGCGCTGCCCGTGCGGGCCCGTACGGGAGTGAGCCGGCGCGGGCCGTGATGCCGTGGGCCGGGCGGGTACCCGCCCGGCATGGCCACCACGAAGCCGAAAGCCGCCCGGAACCCCCGGGTGCCCGAGAACGCCTGCACCGCCGAGCCGTTCGTCCCGGCCCACGCCGATCTGGCCGCCCTGCGCGAGGCCGCCGCCGGCTGCCAGGGCTGCCCGCTGCACCGGGACGCCACCCAAACCGTGTTCGGCGCCGGGAGTAGCGACGCCCGGATCATGCTCGTCGGCGAGCAGCCCGGCGACCAGGAGGACCGGCAGGGCAGGCCGTTCGTCGGACCGGCCGGAAAGCTGCTGGACCGGGCGCTGGCGGAAGCCGGTGTCGACCCGGACGAGACCTATGTCACCAACGCGGTCAAGCACTTCAAGTTCACCCGGGCCGGCGGACGCCGTCTCCACAAGGCGCCGGGACTGCGGGAGACGAGGGCGTGCGCGCCCTGGCTCGCGGCCGAGCTGGCGCTCGTGGAGCCCGAGCTGATCGTGCTTCTGGGCGCGACGGCCGGCAAGGCGCTGCTGGGCCCCTCGTTCCGGGTGACCGGAGTGCGCGGCATGGTGCTGGAGGAGGAGGTCCACGGGCGCCCGCAGCGGCTCGTCCCGACCGTGCACCCCTCGTCCGTGCTGCGGGCACAGGACCGGGAGACGGCGTACCGGGGGCTGGTCTCGGACCTGACGGTGGCGGCGCGGGCGCTGGCGTAGGGTAGGGGCTCCTCTCTCTTTATTCGCTGGACAAGAGCGTTCGTGTAATAACTACGATGGGGCAATGCCCCTTACTTTCACTCTGGACCCCGCTGTCGACCCCGCTCTGTGCGACGGAATCCTCGAGCTGTGGACCGACGTCACGAACACGGGCGGCGCGGTCGGCTTCGTCCCACCGGTGACGCGGGAGGAGATACGGCCCGAGCTGGTGAGGCAGCTTGTGGCGATGGCCGAGGGCCGCTCCCGGCTGCTGGTCGGCCACGACAAGGAGGGGCGAGTCGCCGCGACGGCCTTTCTGACCTTCAACACCCACCGGCTGATGACCCACTGGCTGTGGCTCTACACCGTGATGGTCCACCCGCGCCACCAGGGCCGGGGCTACGGCCGGGAACTGCTGGCGACCGCGGCGAACGCGGCCCGGAGCTTCGATGGCATCGAGGCGATCCGGCTCACCTGCCGTGGCGGGCTCGGCCTGGAGCGGTTCTACGCCTCCTGCGGCTACAAGGAGGTCGGGCGGGTGCCCGGGGCCATCCGGGTCGCGCCGGACGACGACCGGGACGATGTGATCATGCATCTGTCGCTGATGTGAGACTCCCGTCCGGCACCCCTCTTTCACGATCGGGTTTCCGGCGTGCTTCACTGGATTTGCCCTGGTGAAAATGTCCGGAACGGAAGAGTGGATGGAGATGCTCCGCTACACGCTGATGCGCCTCGGGATCTTCGTGGGCTGCCTCGTGGTCGTCTGGGGCCTCGTCTACTCCGGTGTCGCTCCCCGCGGTCTCGGCGACTCCAACGGCCTGTGGATCATTCTGCTCGCCCTGGTGATTTCGGCCCCGATCAGCTTTGTCGTCCTGCGCAAGGAGCGGGACCGGGCGTCGATCCAGGTCGCCCGGCGGATGGAGCGCATGAAGGCGAATTTCCGGGCCAGCGCCGGCCAGGAGGACGAGGCCGACGACCAGACGCGGGCGCAGGGCCAGGCGTCCTGAACCGATCGGTCCGGCGCCGGCCGGTCCCTTCGGCGGGCCTGGGATCCCTGCCGCGACCATAGGCTTGGCCCATGGGTGCCGTGAGGACCAAGCGGAAGCCGAGGGCGGTCCGTGAGCAGCAGATGCTCGACGCCGCCGTACAGCTCTTCGGGCAGCGCGGCTACATGGCCGCGTCGATGGACGAGATAGCGGAACGGGCGGGCGTCTCCAAGCCGTTGGTCTACCTGTACCTGAACTCCAAGGAGGACCTCTTCGGCGCCTGCATCCGCCGCGAGGCCACGGCGCTGACCGAGGCCGTACGGTCCAAGGTCCGTCCCGACATGCCCGCGGAGCGCCAACTCTGGGAAGGACTACGGGCGTTCTTCACGCACACCGCGCAGCACCCGGAGGGCTGGACGGTGCTGCACCGGCAGGCCCATACCCAAGGGGAGCCGTTCGCGGCCGAGGTCGCCGCGGTGCGTGCGGAGTTCATCGCGTTCGTCGCCCAGCTGATCCTCGCCGCCGCCCGGGACAGGGCCGCCCCCTGTGCGCGCGGGGACGGAGGCCCGGGGGAGCGGCACGTCCCCGCGCTGCCCGAGCACGAGGCCACCGGGCTCGCCGAGGCCCTGGTCGGCGCCGCCGAGTCCCTGGCCGCCTGGGCCAACGCCACCCCGGGCGTCACGGCCCACCAGGCGGCGGCGACCCTGATGAACTTCGCCTGGGCGGGCCTGGGCAACCTCATGGAGGGCCGGGCCTGGTCCCCGTCCGCGGCCTGAGGGCCGGGAGCACGGCCGGGCGCACCGCTCCTGACCGGCGGGCACGGAAAGAGGCCGTGGCGGGGAACGCCGAGGCATCCGCGGACGGGCATGCCTCGGGAGGGCTGCCAGACGGGCGCGCCCCCCGGGGACTGCCGAACGGGCGTGCCCCCGGGGGCACCGGGAAAGGGCAGGAGCCCCGTCGCCGGACGGCGCGGGGCTCCTTGGGTACTGCTTCTCAGAGCGCGGTGACGTTCTCCGCCTGAGGACCCTTCGGGCCCTGAGTGACGTCGAAGCTCACCTGCTGGTTCTCTTCGAGGGAGCGGAAACCGGTCGCGTTGATCGCGGAGTAGTGGACGAAAACGTCGGGGCCGCCGCCTTCCTGGGCGATGAAGCCAAAGCCCTTTTCGGCGTTGAACCACTTAACGGTTCCGGTAGCCATAAGCCCTCCTTGGGCTCAAAGGGTCGCCCTGCTCCAGAACCTGCAAGTGTGATAACGGAAATCGCCGCACAACTGCATACGGTCTGAAAACGACCAGAGCCCGCGGTTACATGCTCCGCAGGCTCTGTACTGCAAGGGAAACCAAACTGCAACTTGCTGGTGAGCCTAGCACGCGGGAAGCCGAACGCAAGAGAGGGAAAGATCACGTCACCCGGACGCTGGAAGGCTCTGGGGAGAGGTTGACGCAGAGAGAGTGGTTCGGTCGGACAGAAGGCGAGAAAAAGCGAGAAAAAGGACGGAGGGGAATCGGCCGATCGGGGCAATGGGCGGGCGCGGGGACGGAGAAGGGGGCGGCGGCGGGACCGCGGGGGAGAGGGTCTAGTCTCGCGATGTGGACAACTCTCGCAGCCGGCCACGCGTAGGCCACATTCAGTTCCTCAACTGCCTCCCCTTGTACTGGGGGCTCGCGAGAACGGGCACACTCCTCGACTTCGAGCTGACGAAGGACACCCCGGAGAAGCTCAGCGAGCTGCTGGTGCGGGGCGACCTCGACATCGGGCCGATCACCCTCGTCGAGTTCCTCAAGCACGCGGACGATCTGATCGCCTTCCCCGACATCGCCGTCGGCTGCGACGGTCCGGTGATGTCGTGCGTGATCGTCTCGCAGCTCCCGCTGGACCGGCTCGACGGCGCCCGGGTCGCCCTCGGATCGACCTCCCGCACCTCCGTCCGCCTCGCCCAGCTGCTGCTGGCCGAGCGGTTCAAGGTCGCGCCGGACTACTACACCTGCCCGCCCGACCTGAGCCTGATGATGCGGGAGGCGGAGGCGGCGGTGCTCATCGGCGACGCGGCCCTGCGCGCCAATCTGCACGACGGCCCGCACTACGGCCTGGACGTGCACGACCTGGGACAGCTGTGGAAGGAATGGACGGGCCTGCCGTTCGTCTTCGCGGTCTGGGCGGCCCGCCGCGACTACGTCGAGCGCGAGCCGGACATCACCCGCAAGGTCCACGAGGCCTTCCTGGCCTCCCGCAACCTGTCCCTGGAGGAGGTCGGCAAGGTCGCCGAACAGGCGGCCCGCTGGGAGCCCTTCGACCAGCAGGTCCTCGAGCAGTACTTCACCACCCTGGACTTCAGCTTCGGTGAACCGCAGCTGGCGGCGGTCGCCGAGTTCGCGCGCCGGGTCGGCCCGACGACCGGCTTCCCGTCGGATGTGAAGGTGGAGCTGCTGCAGCCGTAGAACCCCGCCGGGCCGCGGCGCATTACCCTGCTGTGAGACGTACGGGGGAGGGGAGACATGCAGCCGCTGGAAGCCGACGAGCCCACCAGTGTGGGCCCCTACCGGCTGCTCGGCCGTCTGGGCTCCGGTGGCATGGGCCGTGTCTACCTGGGCCGCAGCGCGGGCGGCCGTACGGTCGCGGTGAAGGTCGTGCACCCGCACTTCGCCCACGACCAGGAGTTCCGCGCCCGCTTCCGCCGTGAGGTGGCGGCCGCCCGCCGGGTGGGCGGCGCCTGGACCGCGCCGATCCTGGACGCCGACCCCGAGGCACCGGTGCCCTGGGTCGCCAGCGCCTATGTGGCCGGCCCCTCCCTGACCGCCGCGGTCGCGGACACCGGCCCGCTGCCGCCGCACTCCGTACGGGCCCTGGTCGCCGGTCTCGCCGAGGCCCTGGCCAAGGTGCACGAACTGGGCCTGGTGCACCGCGATGTGAAACCCTCCAACGTCCTGCTCACCCTCGACGGCCCCCTCCTGATCGACTTCGGCATCGCCCGCGCCACCGACGCCACGGCCTCCCTGACCTCCACCGGCGTGTCGGTCGGCTCGCCCGGCTACATGGCACCCGAGCAGATCCTGGGCAAGGGCGTCACCGGGGCGGCGGACGTCTTCTCCCTGGGCGCGGTCCTCGTCTACGCCGCGACCGGCAACCCCCCCTTCCCGGGCGAGGCCGCGGTGGAGCTGCTGTACAAGGTGGTCCACGAGGAGCCCGAGCTGGGCGGCCTGGAGGGGGACTTCCGGGAGCTGGCGGCGGCCTGCCTGGCCAAGGACCCGGCCGCCCGCCCGGCCCCGGGCGACGTGGCCCGCCGCCTCGCCCCCGAGGGCGCGTCCCGCCTGGTCGAGGCCGGCTGGCTCCCGCCCCGCCTGGTCGAACAGGTCAGCCGCAGGGCCGTACAGCTGCTGAACCTGGAGACGGCGGCGGACGCGGGAGCGAAGGCACTGGAACCGGCGTCCGGTCCGGTGGGCTTCAGCAGAGCCGCGGCGATGGGGCCGACGCCCACACAGCCCGACGTCCCGCCCCCTTCCCCTCCCGGGACGGGGAACACGCCCTCGCAGGAGCCCACCGCGTCGTCGCTCCGCCCCGGCTGGGCCTCGGCCGGCACCGTGACCGGCCAGGAGGAAGGCCGGAAGGAACAGGACCGCCGGCCGAGGCGCGGTGCGGTCCTCGCGGGCGTGGGCGCGCTAGCGGTGGTGACGGCCGGATCCCTGATATGGCTGCTGCCGTTCCTCGGCGACGGCGGGAAGCCCGGCCCCTCCCCGACGCCGACCGCCACCTCCGCCACCCCCACCGCCTCCGCCGCCTCGTCCTCGGTTCCCGCCCGCTATCTGGGCGCCTGGGAGGGCCGGGGCGCGGCTCTCAACGGCGTCTTTCCGACGGGCACCTTCCATGTGACGGTCAAGCAGGCCGCCGTGGGCGAGAAGGTGGGCGAGGTGCGCCACACCGACCCTCTCGGCGGGGTCTGCGTCGACGCCCTCACCCTGAAGCAGGTGACGAGGAAACAGCTCGTCCTGAGGGCCGCGGGCATCAAGACCAACCATGCGGGCTGCGACCAGGCTCCGCACATAGTCCGTCTCACCCCGGTCGGGGACGACCTCATGTACAACTCGGAGAGTTCCGCGGCGGGGCGCCCGGAGGCACGGCTGTCGAGGATCGAGAAGCCGTGAGCCACGCCCGGCGCGGCCTGGCGTGAGGGCCGCGAAACCCCTGACGTAGGCTGGTCCGGTCCGTGCCCCGTTTCCTGTCAGCCCTGTTCCGACCCTGTTCCGAGCGCTTCGCGCACCCCATCTGTCCAACCCTTACGACCCCTGGGAAGACCCCTGTGAAAGGGACGCCGGTGACCGAGAAGGCCGACCTCCAGTCCGTTCTCGACCGTGCCGCCGAGGGCGGACGGATCACCCCCGAGGAGGCGCTCGCCCTGTACCGCGACGCGCCGCTGCATGCGCTGGGTGCCGCGGCCGACGCCGCACGCCGCCGGAAGTTCGCGGGCACCGAGCACATCGCGACGTACATCATCGAGCGCAACATCAACTACACGAACGTGTGCGTCACGGCGTGCAAGTTCTGCGCCTTCTACGCCGCGCCCAAGGACAAGGCGAAGGGCTGGACGCGCGACCTGGACGACATCCTGCGCCGCTGCGCGGAGACCGTGGAGCTCGGCGGCACGCAGATCATGTTCCAGGGCGGCCACCACCCGGAGTACGGCGTGGAGTACTACGAGAAGCACTTCCGCGCCATCAAGAAGGCCTTCCCGCAGCTGGTGATCCACTCGTTGGGCGCCTCCGAGGTGGAGCACATGGCGCGGGTCTCGGGCGTGTCGGTGGAGGAGGCCATCGTCCGGCTCCGCGAGGCGGGCCTGGACTCCTTCGCCGGTGCCGGCGCCGAGCTGCTGCCGGAACGCCCGCGCAAGGCCATCGCCCCGCTGAAGGAGTCCGGCGAGCGCTGGCTGGAGATCATGGAGATCGCGCACCGGCTGGGCGTGGAGTCCACCACGACGATGCTGATGGGCACCGGCGAGACCAACGCCGAGCGGATCGAGCACCTGCGGATGATCCGGGACGTGCAGGACCGCACGGGCGGCTTCCGGGCGTTCATCCCGTACACCTACCAGCCGGAGAACAACCGCCTCAGGGGCCGCACCCAGGCCACCGTCTTCGAGTACCTGCGGATGATCGCGATCGCCCGCCTCTTCCTCGACAACGTGATGCACATCCAGGGCTCCTGGCTGACCACCGGCAAGGACGTCGGCCAGCTGACCCTGCACTACGGCGCCGACGACCTCGGCTCGGTCATGCTCGAGGAGAACGTCGTCTCCTCCGCGGGCGCCAGGCACCGTTCCAACCGGCTGGAGCTCATCGACCTCATCCGGAAGGCGGGACGGGTCCCGGCGCAGCGGTCGACGACGTACGAGCACCTCGTCGTCCACGACGACCCGGCGAACGACCCGGTCGACGACCGGGTGATGTCCCACATCTCCTCGACGGCGCTCGACGGCGGGACGGCCCACCCGGAGCTCAGGATCCTCGCCGCCGACTGACGCGACGCCGAGCGAGCCGCCGATGCTGACGATTCACGCCGCGGACGAGGTCCGGCGCGCCTGGGACGCCGAGCCGCTGAAGGACGGAGCCGTCGCCGTCGAGGGGACCCGGGTCGCCGCCGTGGGACCGCTCGCCGAGCTGGAACGGCGGTTCCCGGGGGCACGGGTGCGGCGCTGGCCGGGCGTCCTCGGGCCCGCCCGGGTGCACGAGGGGCCGCTGCCCCAGGCGCCGAGTCCACGTGAGCGCGTTCACGAGGTCCTGAAGCTCGGGGCGACGGCCGTCCTGGCGCGGCACGCCGACTCGGCCGCGCTGCGGGAGGCCGCCGCCCGCAACGACGTCGCCGTCCTGCCGGACGCACGGTCCGTGGCCGTCCTGGAGGGCGAGCGCGCCGACCTCGCCGTCTTCGACGACACCGGCGCCTGCCTCGCCACCGTGTGCGCGGGACGGCTGGTGCACCGCAGGCGCTGACGGCGGCCTCGGCCCGGGACCTGCCGGACCGGCCCGGACGCCCCCGGCTTCCGTGCCGGTCCACCGCGCCGTGCGGCTGCCGCCGCACACGGTGAAGCCGGAGCCGCCGCCGTGACACCGCCTGCAACAATGGCCCCGTGACCCGCGCATCTCTGGAGAAGCAGCCGCACGAAGTCGCCTCGATGTTCGACGGCGTGGCGGAACGGTACGACCTGACCAACGACGTGCTGTCCCTGGGACAGGACCGGCGGTGGCGCAAGGAGGTCGCGCGCGCCGTCGACGCCCGGCCGGCGCAGAGGATCCTCGACCTCGCCGCCGGGACGGCCACGTCCTCGCTGCCCTTCACCCGCGCCGGCGCCTATGTCGTCCCCTGCGACTTCTCCCTCGGGATGCTGCGGGTCGGCAAGCGGCGGCACTCCTGGCTGCCGTTCACGGCCGGCGACGCGACCCGGCTGCCGTTCAAGGACGACACCTTCGACGCCGTCACCATCTCCTTCGGGCTGCGCAATGTGCAGGACTTCGACCGGGCCCTGCGCGAGATGCACCGGGTGACCAGGCCCGGCGGACGGGTGGTCGTCTGCGAGTTCTCCCACCCCACCTGGGCGCCGCTGCGCACCGTCTACACCGAGTACCTGATGCGCGCCCTGCCGGCCGTGGCGCGCGCGGTGTCGTCCAACCCCGACGCGTACGTCTATCTGGCCGAGTCCATCCGGGCCTGGCCCGACCAGCCGGCGCTGGCCGAGCGGCTGCGCGCGGCCGGCTGGTCGAAGGTCGCATGGCGCAACCTCAGCGGCGGAATCGTCGCCCTGCACCGGGGGTTCAAGCAGGACTGACGGGCCGTGAGCGGGGCCGTGTCAGGCGGATTTGACGGTCCTGACGGTCCTGACGGCCCGTCAGCGTGACCGGCGGCCCCGGACGCCTCACCGGAGACCGTGTCAGACCGGGGTGGCCGCGTAGGGGGCGCCCGGTTCGTCGAGTGCGCGCTGGAGCCCGCCCAAGGGCGGCTTCGGGACCCGCGGCTCACGGACGCCTCCGCCGCCGTCGCCCGGAGGGAAGTCGAACCACACGTGCACCATGGAGTCCCGCGGGACCTCGGTGCCGGGCTGCGGGTACTGGCGTACGACGTAGTCGACGACGGTGAGATGGAAGTCCGGGCGGTCCGGCGCGTTGAGGAACAGGCCCCGTGCCCGGGCGGTCTCGCGGGCGTCCACGGCCATCAGCCCGACCAGGCGTGGTACGCGTACTTCGGGTGTCTTGGGTGTTGTGCGCACAGATGTCACCCCCAGCGGTACAGGCAGGGTAACCGGCGGGGGCGCCGCCCGGAAGCATCGCGTTTCTTTCCGTGACAACCGACTACCGTCGGTCACGTTCTTGTGCGCGGTCGCGCACATGGACCCGGACGCGCTCCTGCGCGCCGCCTTGTGCGCCGTTTGACGGGGTCACAGATCGAGCCGATAGCAGTGGACCTGCCGCCGCGACTGCGGGGTCACGAACGTCTCCGCACGGCGCATGCCGAGCCGCCGGGCGAGTGCGACGGACCGCTCGTTGCGGGCGTCGACCATGGCCACCACGCCCGGCAGGCCGGCCGCGCGCAGCCGCTCCAGGGTCGTACGCGCGGCCGCCGTGGCATAGCCGCGGCCCCAGAACTCCCGGCCGAGCCGCCAGCCGATCTCCATCTCTCCTGTGGGGCCCCAGTCCCGCTCCCACGGCTGGGCGCCGGTGAAACCGACGGCCCGGCCGGACGCGTCGAGCACCGTCCACAGACAGAAGCCGCGTTCGGCGTCGTGCCGCCGCTGGCGGGCGGTGAGCTCCTCGTAGACGGAGAGCTCCGCGGACTTGCCGCCCAGGAACTCCATGACGTCCGGGTCGTCGAACAGCCGGTGCCAGACGACGGCGTCCTCGTCGGTGGGAACGCGCAGCTGCACGACGGGGAGAGGTCGGTTCACGGGGACAGCCCTTCAGCCGGGTGATCAGGTCTGCTGCATAGACTGCCCATGTCCAGTGCCGGTCGGCACGCAGATTACGAACCTTGGGGGAGATCCCGCCGTGACCGTCGTGACCGAGCCCCAGCCCGAGTCTCCTTCCGAGGCCCTCTCCGGAAACAGAGCCGATGTGATCGTCGTGGGCGCGGGGCCGGCCGGCTCCACCACCGCGTACCACCTCGCCCGGGCCGGACTCGACGTGCTTCTGCTGGAGAAGACCGCGTTCCCGCGGGAGAAGGTCTGCGGTGACGGGCTCACCCCGCGCGCCGTCAAGCAGCTCGTCGCCATGGGCATCGACATCTCCGAGGAGGCCGGCTGGCTGCGCAACAAGGGGCTGAGGATCATCGGCGGCGGTGTGCGCCTGCAGCTGGACTGGCCGGAACTCGCCTCCTTCCCGGACTACGGACTGGTGCGCAAGCGCGACGACTTCGACGAGCAGCTCGCCCGGCAGGCGCAGAAGGCGGGGGCGCGGCTGTACGAGCGCTGCAATGTGAGCGCCCCGGTCATCGACGACCGCACCGGCCGTATCACCGGGGTGAAGGCCAGGCTCGGTGAGGACAAGCGCGAGGTCGCCTTTCACGCGCCGCTCGTCGTCGCCGCCGACGGCAACTCCAGCCGGCTGTCCCTGGCGATGGGGCTGCACCGCCGCGAGGACCGTCCGATGGGCGTCGCGGTCCGCACGTACTTCACCTCCCCCCGCCATGACGACGACTACCTGGAGTCCTGGCTGGAGCTGTGGGACCGGCGGGGCCCGCAGGACCGGCTGCTGCCCGGCTACGGCTGGATCTTCGGCATGGGCGACGGCACCTCCAACGTCGGCCTCGGAGTGCTCAACACCTCGGCGTCCTTCAAGGAACTCGACTGGCGCGAGGTCCTGAAGGCCTGGTGCGCGTCCATGCCCGAGGACTGGGGCTTCACCCCCGAGAACATGACCGGCCCGATCCGCGGCGCCGCCCTGCCCATGGCCTTCAACCGCCAGCCCCACTACACCAGGGGCCTGCTGCTCGTCGGTGACGCGGGCGGCCTGGTGAACCCCTTCAACGGCGAGGGCATCGCCTACGCCATGGAGTCCGGCCGGCTCGCCGCCGAGATCATCGCCCAGGCCCAGGCCCGGGCCACGCCCGCCCAGCGCGAACTCGCCCTGCGGCGCTATCCGCGCGTCCTGAAGGACACCTACGGCGGCTACTACACGCTGGGCCGCGCCTTCGTGAAGCTCATCAGCAACCCCAAGGTCATGCAGATCGCCACCCAGCGGGGACTGACCCATCCGCTGCTGATGAAGTTCACCCTCAAGCTGCTGGCCAACCTCACCGACCCGACGGGCGGCGACGCGATGGACCGCATCATCAACGGCCTGAGCAAGGTGGCGCCCAAGGCGTGAGCCGGACCGGCCGGCGGAAAGCCCCGCAACGGGCCCTGGGGGCGCTCACCGCGCGGTGAGCGCCCCCAGGGCCTCGGGGAGTGCGTTCGGGGCCTGCAAGCGCGCACAAACGCGCCGGAGGGCCACTGCCACGCATGGCTGCGGCCCTCCGGCGCGTACGACGGTGTGCGGTGCCCTCGGAGCATCCGGTGTCCTCAGAGCACCCGGAGTTCTCAGAGCACCCGGACCGCGCCGCTCGGCGGGTCGTAGGACAGCGGACGCTCGACGACACCCGTGGAGGGGTTCTGCGCGCCGACGAACATGCCGTTGCCGACGTACACCCCCACGTGGTAGGCGCTGCCGGGGCTGCCCCAGTAGAGGATGTCGCCCGGCTTCAGGTTGGACAGCGACACCTGGGTGCCGACGGTCGACTGGCTCTGGGAGACGCGCGGCAGGTTGATGCCCACCTGCTTGAAGGCGGCCTGCACCAGGCCGGAGCAGTCGTAGGCGGACGGACCGGTGGCACCGGAGACGTAGGCCTTGCCGACCTGGGCCTTGACGAACGCGACGACGGCCGCGGCCGAACCGGTCGCCGTGGAGGAGCCCGTGGAGGCGTCGGCCGAGGCGGCGAGCGTGGTCCGCCCGGCGGTGCGGGAGGCGCGCTCGGCTGCCTTCTTGCGCGCTTCCTCGGCAGCCTTCTTGCGGGCCTCCTCGGCCTTCTTCTTGGCCTTGGCGAGGTCCGCCTTGGCCTGCTTTGCGGCCTTTGCGGCGGCTGCGTCGCGTTCGGCCTGCAACTGGTAGTTCGCGGCGGCCTGTTGGGTGATGTCCGCAGACTGGGCCACCTGAGCGGCCAGGTCGGCCGTCAGGGTGGGCAGTTCGATGGTCTGTGTCACCGGCTCGGCGGCATGCGCTGACGACGCCGACGCACCGGCTACTGCCAGGGTGCCGAAGACGCCACTGGCAACTCCGGCCCGCATCGCGACTTTCGACGTGCTGCGCCGGGGTTTCCGGTGGCTGCGTATCTGAGCGGTGTGGGACATGGGAACAACGGGTACCAGGGGCTCCTTCATATCTTCAAGGAACGTGTGGTGCGCCACATTTGTTCAATAGAGCGCCCAAATTCCCGTGCCGCGATTCTTTATTGACGACACAACGGACATTACGGGCGCACGCGATCATGCCTGTGGTCATGGACTTTCGCTGTTACGCCCGAATTGCCCCCGACCTATCACCGATGGGGCCGCCGGCCAAGTCCGGCCCTCCGGGACTCGCTGCGGATGTGGCAGAGGTCACGGGATGGTCACTGCCGTGCGGCGGATTCGCGCGCCGAAGTTCAGCTGTCCCATACGTCACTTAAGCCCCATTGGTGAAGGGGCGTCGAGAGGCGGCCGCGGGACGCGTCCGCCGGCTTGTGAAGGAGTGAACGTGTCCACATCCAGTGCCGCTGTCCTCCCCTTGTGTGAAAAGCCGCCCTATATCAAGCCCTTGACGGGCGGCGCCACTTTGCGCTGGACAGCGTTCATCTGATAATGCGCGACCCCTCTGACCTGCGACGACGCGGCAAAATGTGACCAGTGGTGATCGCTCAGGTGCTTCGTGTGTGAAGATCGGCGCTCATCCGGCTTCATGATCGTTCGTCAGGTGGTAAAGATCACAAAGCTCGTGCAATACTCCGTGTCGCACATCACAAAGCGTCGGGCATAGGATGCGAAGCGGGTGGGCTTGTGACCTGCTTCACATGTTCTCGATCTTTGTTGGCGCACGCGGGAGTGGTGAGGCATGTGGGGCGGCCACGGGTCCGGCCACGCTCCCCCAAGGTCTCGGATCCGCTCGACCGGGGGGGACCCCAAGCAGTCAGTACCGACTGAGAGGAGCGAGGAGCGGTGAACGCGTATGCGCCCATCCTCGTACTGGGAGCCCTCGGGGCAGGCTTTGCGATCTTCTCCGTGGTCATGGCCACCCTGATCGGGCCGAAGCGGTACAACCGCGCCCGGCTCGAGGCGTACGAGTGCGGTATCGAGCCGACCCCCACGCCGGCCGGCGGCGGGCGCTTCCCCATCAAGTACTACCTGACGGCGATGCTCTTCATCGTCTTCGACATCGAGATCGTCTTTCTCTATCCCTGGGCCGTCACGTTCGACGCCCTGGGTCTTTTCGGGCTCGTGGAGATGCTGCTCTTCGTGCTCACCGTCTTCGTCGCGTACGCGTACGTATGGCGGCGCGGCGGCCTGGATTGGGACTGAGGGGCCTTACAAGACATGGGACTCGAAGAAAAGCTGCCGAGCGGTTTCCTGCTGACCACCGTCGAGCAGATCGCGGGCTGGGTGCGCAAGGCGTCCGTCTTCCCCGCCACCTTCGGCCTCGCCTGCTGCGCGATCGAGATGATGACCACCGGCGCCGGTCGTTACGACCTGGCGCGCTTCGGCATGGAGGTCTTCCGCGGGTCCCCCCGGCAGGCGGACCTGATGATCGTGGCCGGCCGGGTCAGCCAGAAGATGGCGCCGGTCCTCAGGCAGGTCTACGACCAGATGCCCAACCCCAAGTGGGTGATCTCCATGGGCGTCTGCGCCTCCTCGGGCGGCATGTTCAACAACTACGCGATCGTCCAGGGCGTCGACCACATCGTCCCCGTCGACATTTATCTGCCCGGCTGCCCGCCCCGGCCCGAAATGCTGATGGACGCGATTCTCAAGCTCCACGAGAAGATCCGGTCCTCCAAGCTCGGCGTGAACGCCGAGGAGGCGGCCCGCGAGGCGGAGGAGGCGGCGCTCAAGGCTCTGCCCACGATCGAGATGAAGGGGCTGCTGCGATGAGTGACGCCCACGGCAAGGGCGGGAACGGGCCCGCGAACGGGGTCAACCCGGAAAAGGAGCTCTCCCGCGAGAACCTCCCCGGTCAGCGGGGGCAGGGCGGAGAGGAGATCCGCGTCCAGCGCGGCATGTTCGGCGCCAACAACGGCGGCGACACCTCCGGCTACGGCGGTCTGGTCCGCTCCATCCGGATGCCGGGACCGGCGAGCCGGCCCTACGGCGGCTGGTTCGACGAGGTCGCCGACGAGCTCGAGGGCGCGCTGGAGGAGCAGGGCCTCCTTCCGGAGAACGCGATCGAGAAGACGGTCGTCGACCGCGGCGAGCTCACCTTCCACATCGAGCGCGAGCACCTGGTCCGCGTCGCCCGCACCCTGCGCGACGACCCGGCCCTGCGCTTCGAGCTGTGCACCGGCGTCAGCGGCGTCCACTACCCGAACGACAAGGGCCGCGAGCTGCACGCCGTCTACCACCTGCGCTCGATCACCCACAACCGGCTGATCCGCCTCGAGGTCAGCGTCCCCGACAGCGACCCGCACATCCCGTCGCTGGTCTCCGTCTACCCGACCAACGACTGGCACGAGCGCGAGACCTACGACTTCTTCGGCATCGTCTTCGACGGCCACCCGGCCCTGACGCGGATCATCATGCCGGACGACTGGCAGGGCCACCCGCAGCGCAAGGACTACCCCCTCGGCGGCATCCCCGTCGAGTACAAGGGCGCCCAGATCCCGGCTCCGGACCAGCGGAGGTCCTACTCATGAGCACGCAGCACGCGACTCCGCGCGAGACCACCGAGGGAACCGTCTACACCGTCACCGGCGGCGACTGGGACGAGGTCGTCGAGTCCGCGGCCCGTGCCGACGACGAGCGCATCGTCGTCAACATGGGCCCCCAGCACCCCTCCACCCACGGAGTGCTGCGGCTGATCCTGGAGATCGACGGCGAGACGGTCACCGAGGCCCGCTGCGGCATCGGCTATCTGCACACCGGCATCGAGAAGAACCTCGAGTACCGGACGTGGACCCAGGGCACCACGTTCGTGACGCGCATGGACTACCTGACGCCGTTCTTCAACGAGACGGCGTACTGCCTCGCGGTCGAGAAGCTGCTCGGCATCGAGGACCAGATCCCGGACCGGGCCTCGGTCATCCGGGTGCTCCTGATGGAGCTGAACCGGCTCTCCTCCCACCTGGTGTGCATCGCCACCGGCGGCATGGAGCTCGGCGCCACCACGATCATGATCTACGGATTCCGTGATCGTGAAATGATTCTCGACCTCTACGAGCTCATCACGGGCCTGCGGATGAACCACGCGTACATCCGGCCCGGCGGACTCGCCCAGGACCTGCCGCCCGGCGCGGTGGACCAGATCCGCGAGTTCGTCAAGAAGATGAGGAAGAACCTCCCCGAGTACGACAAGCTCGCCACCGGGAACCCCGTCTTCAAGGCCCGGATGCAGGACATCGGCTACCTCGACCTGGCCGGCTGCATGGCCCTCGGCATCACCGGCCCGATCCTGCGCTCCACCGGCCTGCCGCACGACCTGCGCAAGACACAGCCCTACTGCGGCTACGAGACCTACGACTTCGACGTCCCGACCGCCGACACCTGCGACGCCTACGGACGCTTCCTGATCCGGCTGGAGGAGATGCGCCAGTCGCTCAGGATCATCGAGCAGTGCCTGGACCGGCTGGAGCCGGGCCCGGTCATGGTCGCCGACAAGAAGATCGCCTGGCCCGCCCAGCTCGCCCTGGGACCGGACGGCCTCGGCAACTCCCTCGACCACATCAAGAAGATCATGGGCACCTCCATGGAGGCCCTGATCCACCACTTCAAGCTGGTGACCGAGGGCTTCCGCGTCCCGCCGGGACAGGCGTACGCGGCGGTCGAGTCACCCAAGGGCGAACTCGGGGTGCACGTCGTCTCCGACGGCGGCACCCGCCCCTACCGGGTCCACTTCCGCGATCCGTCCTTCACCAACCTGCAGGCAATGGCGGCGATGTGCGAGGGCGGCCAGGTCGCCGACGTCATCGTCGCCGTCGCGTCCATCGACCCCGTGATGGGAGGCGTCGACCGGTGACCACCAGTTCTTCGGAGCGGGGCGTCGACCTGGGCATGCCCGAACCGCCCGCCCCCACCTACCCGGACGACGTCCGCACCCGGCTCGAGCGGGATGCGCGCGAGATCATCGCCCGCTACCCCGACTCCCGGTCGGCCCTGCTGCCGCTGCTGCACCTGGTGCAGTCGGAGGAGGGATACGTCTCGCGCACCGGGATGCGGTTCTGCGCGGACATGCTCGGCCTGACCACGGCCGAGGTCACCGCGGTCGCCACCTTCTACACCATGTACCGGCGCAAGCCCTCCGGCGACTACCACGTGGGCGTCTGCACCAACACCCTGTGCGCCGTCATGGGCGGTGACGCCATCTTCGAGACGCTCCAGGAGCACCTCGGCGTCGGCAACGGCGAGACCACCGACGACGGCAAGGTCACCCTGGAGCACATCGAGTGCAACGCGGCCTGCGACTACGCGCCGGTCGTGATGATCAACTGGGAGTTCTTCGACAACCAGACCCCGGAGAGCGTCAAGCGCCTGGTCGACGACCTGCGCGCGGGACGGACGGTGACCCCCACCCGCGGTGCGCCGCTGTGCACCTTCAAGGAGACCGCCCGGATCCTGGCGGGCTTCCCCGACGAGCGCCCCGGGGCGACGGAGGCCGGCGGCAGCGCCGGACCCGCCTCGCTGGCGGGCCTCCGCCTGGCCAAGGGAGAGGCCCCGCCCGCACGCGTGGTCCACCCGCGCGGCGGCGAACCGGGCCCCGAGCCGCAGGACGCCGCCGTGCACCAGCCGTCACCGGCCGAGCACCTCAGCTCGCACGACGCTCCGCGGAAGACGTCCGCGTCCGATCCGGCCCACCCGGCAGAACCCGTCGGAGAGGAGGGGGAGGGATGACCTTGGCACCCGAGAACGGGGGCACCACCCGACCGAGCGGATTCGAGGGCGGGGGCGAGACCAGCGCCGAGAAGCTGCTCGCACCCGTGCTGTCGGCCTTCTGGGACGAGGACAGGTCCTGGACGCTGGACGTGTACCGGAGGCACGAGGGGTACGAGGGGCTCCGCAAGGCGCTCACCATGTCGCCGGACGAGGTGATCGCGTACGTCAAGGACTCCGGTCTGCGCGGACGCGGCGGCGCGGGCTTCCCGACGGGAATGAAGTGGCAGTTCATTCCCCAGGGAGACGGAAAACCCCACTACCTGGTGGTCAACGCCGACGAGTCGGAGCCGGGGACCTGCAAGGACATCCCGCTCCTGTTCGCGAACCCGCACAGCCTCATCGAGGGCATCGTGATCGCGTGCTACGCCATCAGGTCGTCGCACGCCTTCATCTATCTGCGGGGCGAAGTCGTCCCCGTCCTGCGGCGGTTGCACTCGGCCGTGCGCGAGGCCTACGCGGCCGGCTACCTCGGCAGGAACATCCTGGGCAGCGGCCTCAACGTCGAACTCACCGTGCACGCGGGCGCGGGCGCGTACATCTGCGGTGAGGAGACCGCGCTGCTGGACTCCCTCGAAGGCCGCCGCGGTCAGCCACGGCTCCGTCCCCCCTTCCCTGCCGTCGCGGGCCTCTACGCGTGCCCGACCGTGGTGAACAACGTCGAATCCATCGCGTCGGTTCCCTCGATCCTGAAGAACGGCAAGGAATGGTTCCGGTCGATGGGCAGCGAGAAGTCCCCGGGCTTCACGCTCTACTCGCTCAGCGGCCATGTGGCCAACCCCGGCCAGTACGAGGCCCCGCTCGGCATCACCCTGCGTCAGCTGCTCGACATCAGCGGCGGCATGCGCCCCGGGCACCGGCTGAAGTTCTGGACACCGGGCGGCTCCTCGACCCCGATGTTCACCGAGGAGCACCTCGACGTCCCGCTCGACTACGAGGGAGTCAGCGCCGCGGGATCCATGCTCGGCACCAAGGCCCTGCAGTGCTTCGACGAGACGACCTGCGTGGTGCGGGCCGTGACCCGGTGGACCGAGTTCTACGCCCACGAGTCCTGCGGCAAGTGCACCCCGTGCCGCGAAGGGACCTACTGGATGGTGCAGTTGCTGCGGGACATCGAGGCCGGCAAGGGCGTCATGTCCGACCTCGACAAGCTGTACGACATCGCCGACAACGTCAACGGCAAGTCGTTCTGCGCCCTCGGTGACGGCTCCGCCTCCCCGATCTTCTCCTCCCTGAAGTACTTCCGCGAGGAGTACGAGCAGCACATCACGGGCCGGGGCTGCCCCTTCGACCCGGCCAAGTCCACGGCCTGGGCCGACCGCACGGAGGTGACCTCATGACCGTGACCACCAACGCTCCCACGGGCGGGGGCGAGGCGGCGGTCCCGCCGGAGGACCTCGTCACGCTGACGATCGACGGCATCCAGATCAGCGTGCCCAAGGGCACCCTGGTCATCCGGGCCGCCGAACAGCTCGGCATCGAGATCCCCCGGTTCTGCGACCACCCCCTGCTCGACCCGGCCGGCGCCTGCCGCCAGTGCATCGTCGAGGTCGAGGGCCAGCGCAAGCCGATGGCGTCCTGCACGATCACCTGCACGGACGGGATGGTCGTCAGGACGCACCTCACCTCGCCGGTCGCCGAGAAGGCCCAGAAGGGTGTGATGGAGCTGCTGCTCATCAACCACCCGCTGGACTGCCCGGTCTGCGACAAGGGCGGCGAGTGCCCGCTGCAGAACCAGGCCATGTCGCACGGCAACGCCGAGTCCCGCTTCAACGGCAGGAAGCGGACGTACGCCAAGCCCGTCCCGATCTCCAGCCAGGTGCTGCTCGACCGCGAGCGGTGCGTGCTGTGCGCCCGCTGCACCCGGTTCTCCCGCCAGATCGCCGGCGACCCGATGATCGATCTGGTCGAGCGGGGCGCGCTGCAGCAGGTCGGCACCGGCGAGGGCGACCCCTTCGAGTCGTACTTCTCCGGCAACACCATCCAGATCTGCCCGGTCGGCGCGCTCACCTCGGCGGCGTACCGGTTCCGTGCCCGCCCCTTCGACCTCGTCTCCTCGCCGTCGGTGTGCGAGCACTGCGCGGGCGGCTGCGCCCTTCGCACCGACCACCGGCGCGGCAAGGTCCTGCGGCGGCTCGCCGCCGAGGACCCCGAGGTCAATGAGGAGTGGATCTGCGACAAGGGGCGCTTCGCGTTCCGGTACGCGCAGCTGAAGGACCGGCTCACCACGCCCCTGGTGCGCAACCCCGAGGGCGAGCTGGTCCCGGCGTCCTGGCCGGACGCGCTGGAGATCGCCGCCCAGGGACTGCTCGCCTCGCGCGGGCGGACCGGTGTGCTCATCGGCGGCCGGCTCACCGTCGAGGACGCCTACGCCTACAGCAAGTTCGCGCGCGTGGCCCTGGGCACCAACGACATCGACTTCCGTGCCCGCGTGCACAGCGGCGAGGAGGCGGACTTCCTGGCCGCCCGGGTCGCCGGACGCGGCCGGGACCTGGACGGCACCGGTGTCACCTACACCTCCCTGGAGAAGGCGCCCACCGTCCTGCTCGTCGGATTCGAGTCCGAGGAGGAGGCCCCCGGCGTCTTCCTCAGGCTCCGCAAGGCCTGGCGCAAGCACGGGCAGAAGGTGTTCGCCCTGGCCACGCACGCCACACGGGGCCTGCGGAAGGCGGGCGGCACCCTGCTGCCGGCCGCGCCCGGCACCGAGACCGAGTGGCTGGACGCGCTCGCGAGCGGTGTCGGACTGGAGGCCGAGGGCGCCGAGGCCGCCCAGGCACTGCGCGCCGAGGGCTCGGTCATCGTCGTGGGCGAGCGGCTCGCGGCGGTCGCCGGCGGTCTGACCGCCGCCGTACGGGCCGCGACCGCCACCGGCGCGCAGCTGGTGTGGATCCCGCGCCGGGCGGGCGAGCGCGGCGCCGTCGAGGTCGGTGCGCTGCCGTCGCTGCTGCCGGGCGGGCGCCCGGCGACCGACCCGCGCGCCCGGGAGGAGGTCGCCGCGCTCTGGGGCGTGGCCGAACTCCCGCACCGCTACGGCCGTGACACCGGCCAGATCGTCGAGGCCGCGGCCGGCGGCGAGCTGCAGGCGCTGCTCGTGGCCGGGGTGGAGGTCGCCGACCTGCCCGATCCGGCCCGCGCGCGCCAGGCGCTGTCCGAGGTGGGATTCGTGGTGTCGCTGGAACTGCGGCCCAGCGAGGTCACCGAACACGCGGACGTGGTCCTTCCCGTCGCCGCCGTCGCCGAGAAGGCCGGCACCTTCCTCACCTGGGAGGGCAGGGTCCGCCTCTTCGAGGCCGCGCTCAAGCCCGACCAGATGACCCGCGCACTGCCGCCCACCGACGCGCGCGTCCTGCAGATGCTGGCCGACGCCATGGACGTCCACCTGGGGCTGCCGGACCTGCGGACCGTGCGCGCCGAACTGGACCGGCTGGGCGCCTGGACCGGCCCGCGCGCCGACGACCCGAGCGAGAGCAAGGGGGCGCTGCCCCGGCCCGCCGCCGGGGAGGCCGTGCTCGCCGGACACCGTCTGCTGCTCGACCGGGGCGTGATGCAGGAGGGCGACGAGGCGCTCGCCGGCACCCGGCACGCCGCACGCGCACGCGTGTCCCCCGCCACGGCCGCCGAGGCGGGCGTCGCGGACGGCGAGCTGCTCACCGTGACCGGCCCCGCCGGAGCGGTCTCCCTTCCGCTGGAGATCACCGAGATGCCCGACCGGGTGGTGTGGCTCCCGCTGAACTCCGTCGGCGGGGGTGTCGCCTCCGACACCGGGGCGCTGCCCGGCGCCCTCGTCCGTATCGGCCCGGCGACGTCCTCGGCCGGAGCCCCCAAGGAGGTGGAGGCATGAGCCCGTACCTCGCCGCTGAGAACCTCTCGATGTTCGGCACCGACCCGTGGTGGCTGGTCCTCCTCAAGGCGGTGTTCTGCTTCGCCTTCCTGCTGGTGACCGTGCTGTTCTCCATCGTCTGGGAGCGCAAGGTCGTCGCCTGGATGCAGCTGCGCATCGGCCCCAACCGCCACGGCCCCTGGGGTCTGCTCCAGTCGCTGGCCGACGGCGTGAAGCTGATGCTCAAGGAGGACGTCGTCGTCAAGCGCGCGGACAAGGTGGTCTACGTCCTCGCGCCGATCGTCGCGGCCGTCCCGGCCTTCATGGCGATCGCGGTGATCCCCTTCGGGCCGGCCGACAACCAGGTCTCGATCTTCGGGCACCGCACCGCGATGCAGCTGACCGACCTGCCGATCGCGGTGCTCTACCTCCTCGCGGTCGCCTCCGTCGGCATCTACGGCATCGTGCTGGCGGGCTGGAGCTCCGGGTCCACCTACCCGCTCCTCGGCGGCCTGCGGTCCTGCGCCCAGATGATCTCCTACGAGATCGCCATGGGCGTCGCGTTCGCCTCCGTGTTCCTGTACTCGGGGTCGATGTCGACCTCGGCGATCGTCGAGCAGCAGCACGACCGCTGGTACATCCTGCTGCTGCCGTTCTCCTTCGTCCTCTACATCGTCACGATGGTCGGCGAGACCAACCGCGCCCCGTTCGACATGCCGGAGTCCGAGGGCGACCTGGTCGGCGGCTTCAACACCGAGTACTCGTCCATCAAGTTCGCGATGTTCATGCTCGCCGAGTACGTGAACATGGTGACGGTCTCGGCGGTGGCGACCACGCTGTTCCTGGGCGGCTGGCGGGCCCCCTGGCCGATCAGCGCCTTCTGGGCGGGCGCCAACCAGGGCTGGTGGCCGCTGCTCTGGTTCGTGATCAAGGTCCAGCTGCTGCTGTTCTTCTTCATCTGGCTGCGCGGCACGCTCCCGCGGGTCCGCTACGACCAGCTGATGAAGCTCGGCTGGAAGGTGCTCATCCCGCTCTCCGTGACCTGGCTGATGCTCGTCGCGACCGTGCGGGCGCTGCGCAACGAGAACCACGACTTCGCCGACATCGCCCTGTACGTCGGCGGCGCCGTGCTGACCGTCCTGATCCTCTCCTTCGTCGTCGACCTGTTCCGCGAGCGGGCGAAGGCCGCCGAGAAGCCCGCCGCCAAGCCCGCCGTCTTCGATCCGATGGCCGGTGGGTTCCCCGTGCCGCCGCTGCCGGGGCAGGAGCTGCCCCCGGTGCCGCGGCGCCGGCCGCGCCGGGAACGCGAGTTGGTCGTCAGCGGCGGTCCCGACACCGACCGTGACGGATCTCTGGAGGGAAAGGAGGCGTCCGATGGCTGAGGAGCCCAAGGAGAGCAAGCCCGGTTTCCTGAATCCGGTGGCCGGCTTCGGCGTGACCTTCAAGGCCATGTTCAAGAAGCGGCTGACGGAGCAGTACCCGGAGCAGAAGAAGCCCACCGCTCCGCGCTTCCACGGACGGCACCAGCTCAACCGCCATCCGGACGGCCTGGAGAAGTGCGTCGGCTGCGAGCTGTGCGCCTGGGCCTGCCCCGCCGACGCCATCTATGTGGAGGGCGCCGACAACACCGACGAGGAACGCTACTCGCCGGGCGAGCGGTACGGCCGCGTCTACCAGATCAACTACGCCCGCTGCATCCTGTGCGGGCTGTGCATCGAGGCGTGCCCCACACGCGCGCTGACGATGACCAACGAGTACGAACTGGCCGACTCCAGCCGCGCCGACCTCATCTACACCAAGGAGCAGCTGCTCGCCGGTCTCGAGGAGGGCATGGTCGACACCCCGCACGCCATGTACCCGGGGACCGACGAACAGGACTACTACCGGGGTCTGGTGACGGAGGCCGCACCCGGCACGGTGCGCCAGGTCGCCGTCTCCAAGGGAGAGGTCCCGCAGGACGCCTCCTCCCCCTCCGGTGAGGACGAACCCGCAGCGGAGAAGGTGATCGGCCGATGACCGCACAGCTCGCCGCCTATTCCACCTCCACCGGAGAGGCCGTCCAGTTCTGGATCCTCGGCACTCTCGCGGTGCTCGGCGCCCTGTGCACCGTCTTTCTGAAGAAGGCCGTGCACAGCGCGCTGTGCCTGGCCGGCACCATGATCGTCCTGGCGGTGTTCTACCTCGCCAACGGCGCCTACTTCCTGGGCATCGTGCAGATCGTCGTCTACACCGGCGCGATCATGATGCTGTTCCTGTTCGTGGTGATGCTCGTCGGTGTGACCGCGGCGGACTCCCTGAAGGAGACCATCAAGGGCCAGCGCTGGCTGGCCCTGCTGTGCGGGCTCGGCTTCGGCATCCTGCTCTTCGCGGGCATCGGCCACGCCTCCCTCAAGGACTTCAACGGCATCGGCCAGGCGAACGCGAACGGCAATGTGGAGGGCCTGGCCTCCCTTGTCTTCACCCGGTACGTGTTCGCCTTCGAACTCACCGGTGTCCTGCTCATCACGGCCGCCGTCGGCGCCATGGTGCTCACCCACCGCCAGCGCATCGGGCGGGCCCGGACCCAGCGCGAGCTGGCCGAGCAGCGGGTGCGCGAGGGCACGTACCTGCCGCCGCTGCCGGCCCCCGGCGTCTACGCCCGCCACAACGCCGTGGACATCGCCGGCCTGCTGCCCGACGGCACTCCGTCCGAGCTCACCGTCAACAAGACGCTGCGCGAGCGCGGCCAGATCCGGGACGTCTCCGCGGAGGCGCTCAATGATCTGAGGGCCCTGGAGCAGCGTGCCGAGGAGCGTCTCGAGCGCACCGCGATCGAGGTGGCGACCTTCAAGCGGCCCGAGGAGGCGTCGAAGTGAATCCCGTCAACTACCTCTACCTCGCCGCCCTGCTGTTCACGATCGGTGCCACCGGTGTGCTGATCCGGCGCAACGCCATCGTGCTCTTCATGTGCATCGAGCTGATGCTGAACGCCTGCAATCTCGCGCTCGTCGCCTTCTCCCGGATGCACGGCAACCTCGACGGCCAGATCGTCGCGTTCTTCACGATGGTCGTCGCCGCAGCGGAAGTCGTGGTCGGGCTCGCGATCATCGTGTCGCTGTTCCGTTCCCGCCACTCGGCCTCGGTCGACGACGCCAGCCTGATGAAGCTGTAAGGGGTCGGAAGAATCGTGGAGAACATGATTGCGCTGCTGATCGCGGCGCCTCTGCTCGGAGCGGCCCTCCTTCTGGCCGGCGGCCGGCGTCTCGACGCCGTCGGCCACTGGATCGGCACGCTGCTCGCGTCCGCCTCCTTCGTGATCGGCCTGGTCCTCTTCGCCGATCTGCTCGGCCGGGAGGCCGAGCAGCGGACCGTGGTCCAGCACCTGTTCAGCTGGATCCCGGTGGCCGGCTTCCAGGCGGACGTCGCGTTCCGTCTCGACCAGCTGTCGATGACGTTCGTGCTGCTGATCACCGGCGTCGGCTCGCTGATCCATGTGTACTCGATCGGGTACATGGAGCACGACGAGCGCCGCCGCCGGTTCTTCGGCTATCTGAACCTGTTCCTCGCGGCGATGCTGCTGCTCGTCCTCGCCGACAACTACCTGCTGCTGTACTTCGGCTGGGAGGGCGTCGGCCTCGCCTCCTACCTGCTGATCGGCTTCTGGCAGCACAAGCCCGGCGCGGCCACGGCCGCGAAGAAGGCCTTCCTGGTCAACCGGGTCGGCGACATGGGCCTGTCGATCGCGATCATGCTGATGTTCCTGACCTTCGGGTCCTTCGCCTTCGAGCCGGTCCTGAGCCAGGTGGGCGACACCTCCGAGGGCAGGCTCACCGCGATCGGCCTGATGCTGCTGCTGGCCGCCTGCGGCAAGTCCGCCCAGGTGCCGCTGCAGTCCTGGCTCGGGGACGCGATGGAGGGCCCGACCCCGGTCTCCGCCCTCATCCACGCCGCCACGATGGTGACCGCGGGTGTCTACCTGGTCGTCCGTTCCGGCGCGATCTTCAACGCGGCGCCCGACGCACAGCTCGCCGTCACGGTGGTCGGCGCGGTCACGCTGCTGTTCGGTGCGGTCGTCGGATGCGCGAAGGACGACATCAAGAAGGCGCTGGCCGCCTCGACCATGTCGCAGATCGGCTACATGATGCTGGCCGCGGGTCTCGGCCCCCTCGGCTATGTCTTCGCGATCATGCACCTGGTGACGCACGGCTTCTTCAAGGCCGGGCTGTTCCTCGGTGCCGGTTCGGTCATGCACGGCATGAACGACGAGGTCGACATGCGCAAGTTCGGCGGCCTGCGCAGGTACATGCCGGTCACCTTCGTCACCTTCGGCCTCGGCTACCTCGCCATCATCGGCTTCCCGGGCCTGTCCGGCTTCTTCTCCAAGGACAAGATCATCGAGGCGGCCTTCGCCAAGGGCGGCACCGAGGGCTGGATCCTCGGCGGCGTGGCCCTGCTGGGCGCGGCCATCACCGCGTTCTACATGACGCGCGTGATGCTGATGACGTTCTTCGGCGAGGAGCGCTGGCGCGACCGGGCGGAGGCCTCCGGCCATGCCGCCGCGACGCCGCACGAGTCGCCCAGGGTCATGACGATCCCCATGATCCTGCTGGCCGTGGGGTCGGTCTTCGGCGGTGCGTTCTTCAGCATCGGCGACCGCTTCCTGCACTGGCTGGAGCCGGTCACCGGGCACAGCGAGGGCCACCCGCCGGTCGGTGCGTGGGCGGTCACCGCGGCGACCGTGGTGTGCCTGCTGATCGGCGTGGCCATCGCCTGGGCCCAGTACGGCCGCAAGCCGGTCCCGGCCGTCGCCCCGCGCGGGTCGCTGCTCACCCGGGCCGCCCGGCGCGACCTGCTCCAGGACGACTTCAACCATGTGGTCCTGGTCCGCGGCGGTGAGCACCTCACCCGGTCCCTGGTGTACGTCGACCACACCCTGGTCGACGGCGTCGTCAACGGCGCGGCGGCCTCGGTCGGCGGTCTGTCCGGACGGATGCGCCGGCTGCAGAACGGCTTCGCCCGCTCCTACGCGGTCTCGATGTTCGGCGGTGCGGCCCTTCTGGTGGCCGCGACCCTGCTGATGAGGGCGGTCTGATACCGATGTCCTTTCCTCTGCTGACAGCGACGGCGGTGCTCCCGGCCGTCGGGGCCGTCGCCACGGCCGCCGTGCCGGCCGCCCGGCGCACCGCCGCCAAGTGGCTTGCGCTGGCCTTCTCGCTCGGCACGCTCGCGCTGGCGGCCACCATCCTGGTCCGCTTCGACCCGGGCGGCGCCCGTTACCAGCTCACCGAGTCCCACTCCTGGATCGCGGCCTTCGGGGTCCGGTACGACCTGGGCGTGGACGGCATCGCGGTGGCGCTGATCGGGCTGACCGCCCTGCTCGTCCCGTTCGTGATGCTGGCGGGCTGGCACGACGCCGACCCGCTGGAGACCGGAAGCCGCCGCTGGCGGCCGACCCAGGGCTTCTTCGCCCTGATCCTGGTCCTCGAGGCGATGGTGATCCTCTCCTTCGAGGCCACCGACGTCTTCCTCTTCTACATCTTCTTCGAGGCCATGCTGATCCCGCTGTACTTCCTGATCGGCGGCTTCGGGGACCGTGCCCATGAGCACGGGGAGAAGACGGCCTCGACGCAGCGGTCGTACGCGGCGGTGAAGTTCCTGCTCTACAACCTGGCCGGCGGTCTGATCATGCTGGCCGCGGTGATCGGCCTGTACGTGGTCGCCGGGAGCTTCTCGCTCACCGAGATCGCCCAGGCCCGTGCCGACGGCTCGCTGCGGATGGGGACCGGCGTCGAACGCTGGCTGTTCCTCGGCTTCTTCTTCGCCTTCGCGGTGAAGGCGCCGCTGTGGCCGCTGCACACCTGGCTGCCCAACGCCATGCAGGAGTCCACCGCGCCGGTCGCCGTCCTCATCACGGCGGTGGTCGACAAGGTGGGCACCTTCGCGATGCTCCGCTTCTGCCTCCAGCTCTTCCCGGAGGCCAGCACGTGGGCCACGCCGGTCGTCCTGGTCCTGGCCCTGATCAGCATCATCTACGGCGCGCTGCTGGCGGTCGGCCAGCGGGACATCAAGCGCCTGATCGCCTACGCGTCGATCTCGCACTTCGGCTTCATCATCATGGGCATCTTCGCGATGACCAGCCAGGGCCAGTCCGGGGCGACGCTCTACATGGTCAACCACGGTCTGTCGACGGCCCTGCTGATGCTGATCGCCGGCTTCCTGATCTCCCGCCGCGGCTCCCGGCTCATCGCCGACTACGGCGGGGTGCAGAAGGTCGCCCCGGTGCTCGCCGGCACGTTCCTGATCGGTGGCCTCGCCACCCTGTCGCTGCCGGGGCTCGCGCCCTTCGTCAGTGAATTCCTGGTCCTGGTCGGCACGTTCACGCGCCACCCGGTGATCGGCATCATCGCCACCTCCGGCATCGTGCTCGCCGCGCTGTACACCCTCGTCCTCTACCAGAGGACGATGACCGGCCCGGTCAGGAAGGAGGTCTCGGCGATGCCGGACCTGCGGGTGCGGGAGCTGGTGGTCGTGGCCCCGCTGATCGTGCTGCTGATCTTCCTGGGCGTCTATCCCAAGCCCGTCACGGACATCGTCAACCCGGCGGTCCAGCAGACCATGTCCGACGTACACCAGACCGACCCCAAGCCCGAGGTGGAGGCGGCCAAGTGAGCACAGCAGCCGTCCACAGCCTGTGGACAACCGCGGCCGGCCCGATCCCCAAGATCGATGCGCCGAAGATCGAATACGGGCAGTTGTCGCCCGTCCTGATCGTCGTGGGCGCGGCGATCGTCGGGATGCTCATCGAGGCGTTCGTCCCCCGCAGGTTGCGCCACTACGCGCAGGTGTTCGTGTCCGTCGTCGGGCTCTGCGCCGCGTTCGCCGCGGTCGTCGCGCTGGCGGCGGAGGGGTACGGCACCACCAAGGCGCGGATCGCGGCCATGGGCGCCGTCGCCGTCGACGGACCCGCCCTGTTCCTGCAGGGCACCATCCTGCTGGCGGCCCTGGTCGGCCTGTTCACCTTCGCCGAGCGGCGACTGGACCCGGCCGCGCACGGCAACCGGGTCGACTCCTTCGCCGCGCAGGCCTCCTCCGTGCCGGGCAGCGACAGCGAGAAGGCCGCGGTCAAGGCCGGTCTCACCACCACCGAGGTCTTCCCGCTGCTCCTCTTCGCGGTCTCCGGCCTGCTGGTCTTCCCCGCGGCCAACGACCTGCTGACCCTGTTCGTGGCCCTGGAGGTCCTCTCCCTCCCGCTGTACCTGCTGTGCGCCCTGGCCCGCCGCAAGCGGCTGATGTCGCAGGAGGCCGCGGTCAAGTACTTCCTGCTGGGCGCGTTCGCCTCCGCGTTCACCCTGTTCGGCGTCGCCCTGCTGTACGGGTACGCGGGCTCGGTGTCGTACGCGACCATCGCGCAGGTCGTCGACGGGAACGTGGCCGACATCACCCCGGCGCTGGCCAACACCATGGGCAACGACGCACTGCTGCTCATCGGCGCCGCGATGGTCGTGACGGGGCTGCTGTTCAAGGTGGGCGCCGTGCCGTTCCACATGTGGACGCCGGACGTCTACCAGGGCGCGCCGACCCCGGTCACCGGGTTCATGGCGGCGGCGACCAAGGTGGCGGCCTTCGGCGCGCTGCTGCGGCTGCTGTACGTCGTCCTGCCGGGGATGCGCTGGGACTGGCGGCCGGTGATGTGGGCGGTCGCGATCGTCACCATGCTGGTCGGTGCGATCGTCGCGATCACGCAGACCGACATCAAGCGGCTGCTGGCCTACTCGTCGATCGCCCACGCCGGCTTCATCCTCGCGGGTGTCATCGCGACCTCGAGGGACGGCGTCTCCTCCGTCCTGTTCTACCTGGCCGCGTACTCCTTCGTGACGATCGGCGCCTTCGCCGTGGTCACCCTGGTCCGCGACGCCGGCGGCGAGGCCACGCACCTGTCCAGGTGGGCGGGGCTCGGCCGCCGTTCGCCGCTGGTGGCGGCTGTCTTCGCGGTGTTCCTGCTGGCCTTCGCGGGCATTCCGCTGACCTCCGGCTTCACGGGGAAGTTCGCCGTCTTCAAGGCGGCGGCGGAGGGCGGCGCGGTCCCGCTGGTCGTGATCGGTGTGATCGCGTCCGCGGTCGCCGCGTTCTTCTACATCCGCGTGATCGTCCTGATGTTCTTCAGCGAGCCGCGGCCGGAGGGACCGACGGTGGCGGTGCCGTCGCCGCTGACGATGGTGGCGATCGCCGTGGGCGTGGTGGTCACGGTGGCGCTCGGCGTGGCGCCGCAGTACTTCCTGGACCTGGCGAACCAGGCGGGAGTCTTCGTGCGCTGAGGACGGCTCCCGGTCCCTGCCGCAACGTTGCTGCCCGGCATCCCTTCGCGGGAGTGCCGGGCAGCGGCGTGCGGGGGATGTGCGGGGTGCTGCTCCCGGCCCTTCCCGGTTTTTTTCTCGCCGCCTTCTGCCGGCTCTTCCGACCGCTCTTCCGGCTGAGGGCCCGGAGGCGGGAGTGGCCGGAGGGCGACAGGAGTCTGTGGACAACTCCGGGGACCGTCGGTGCCGCCCCCTAAGGTGGGAGCAGCGGTCGAAGGACGGCGTACTGCGGGGGACGGGACGATGGGCGGGACGGGCGGTGTCACCGAGATGCCAGTGAGCCAGCCAGTGGGCCGGAGCGAGGCGCTGGCCACGCTGCACCGGGTCTTCGGATACGAGGCCTTCCGGGGCGAGCAGGAAGCGATCGTCGAGCATGTGGTGGCGGGCGGCGACGCCGTCGTCCTCATGCCCACCGGCGGCGGCAAGTCGCTGTGCTACCAGATCCCGGCCCTGATCCGCCCCGGTACGGGCGTCGTCGTGTCGCCGCTGATCGCCCTCATGCAGGACCAGGTGGACGCGCTGCGGGCACTGGGCGTGCGCGCCGGGTTCATCAACTCCACCCAGGACTTCGACGAGCGGCGGATGGTGGAGGCGGAGTTCCTGGCCGGTGAGCTCGACCTGCTCTACCTGGCGCCGGAGCGGCTGCGCCTGGAGACCACGCTCGACCTGCTCTCCCGCGGCAAGATCTCCGTCTTCGCCATCGACGAGGCGCACTGCGTGTCCCAGTGGGGCCACGACTTCCGCCCCGACTACCTGGCGCTGTCGCTGCTGGGCGAGCACTGGCCGGACGTGCCGCGGATCGCGCTCACGGCGACGGCCACCCCCGCCACGCACCAGGAGATCACCCGGCGGCTGGACATGCCGCGGGCCCGGCACTTCGTGGCGAGCTTCGACCGGCCCAACATCCAGTACCGGATCGTGCCCAAGACCGACCCCAGAAAGCAGCTGCTGGCCTTCATCCGGCAGGAGCACCCGGGGGACGCGGGCATCGTGTACTGCCTGTCGCGCGCCTCGGTGGAGAAGACCGCGGAGTTCCTCACCCGCCACGGCATCGAGGCGCTGCCCTATCACGCCGGCCTGGACGCGGGCACCCGCGCCGCGCACCAGTCCCGCTTCCTGCGCGAGGACGGCCTGGTCGTGGTCGCCACCATCGCCTTCGGCATGGGCATCGACAAGCCGGACGTACGGTTCGTCGCCCATCTCGACCTGCCCAAGTCGGTCGAGGGCTACTACCAGGAGACCGGCCGCGCGGGGCGCGACGGGCTGCCGTCGACCGCCTGGATGGCCTACGGCCTGAACGATGTCGTGCAGCAGCGCAAGCTCATCCAGTCCGGCGAGGGCGACGAGGGCTTCCGCCGCCGGGCCCAGGCCCATCTGGACGCGATGCTCGCCCTGTGCGAGACGGCGGAGTGCCGCCGCGGCCGGCTCCTCGCCTACTTCGGCCAGGAGCCGGACCCGGCCGGCTGCGGCAACTGCGACACCTGCCTGACCCCGCCCGGGACCTGGGACGGCACGGTCGCGGCCCAGAAGGTGCTCTCCACGGTGGTGCGGCTGAGGCGGGAGCGGGGCCAGAAGTTCGGCGCGGGGCAGATCATCGACATCCTGCTCGGCCGGCGCACCGCCAAGGTGATCCAGTTCGACCACGACCAGCTGTCCGTCTTCGGTGTCGGCATGGAGCTCACCGAGGGCGAATGGCGGGGTGTGGTCCGGCAGTTGCTGGCACTGGGCCTGCTCGCGGTCGAGGGCGAGTACGGCACGCTGGTGCTGACCGACGCCAGCGCCCCGGTGCTGCGCGGCGAGCGCACGGTGCCGCTGCGCAAGGATCCGGGGAAACCGGCCGCGGCCCGGACGCCGGCCGCCCGGACCGACCGCAGGCCCAAGGCGGCGGCCGAACTGCCCGAGGAACTGCTCCCCGCCTTCGAGGCCCTGCGCGCCTGGCGCGCTGAACAGGCCCGGGAGCAGGGCGTCCCGGCCTATGTCGTCTTCCACGACGCCACCCTGCGGGAGATCGTCACCCTCTGGCCGACGTCCGTGGCGCAGCTCGGCACGGTCGGCGGCATCGGCGAGAAGAAGCTGGCGACGTACGGGGAAGGGGTGCTCGCGGTGCTCGCGTCGCTGGGCGGGCCGCCCGGCGCCGAGGCCCCCGCGGCCGGTCCGGACGGACCGGAACCGGCGGAGGAGCCGGCCGAGCCGGACCCCGACGGCCGGCCGCGGGACCGGTCGCAGGACCAGCCGTAGGGACGGGCCTCACATGGCCGTCAGCCCCGGGGCGAAGGTGATCAGCAGCGGAAGCAGGGGCACCAGGGCCGCTCCCGCCGCGGTCAGTGCCCTGCGCCCGCGGTCCAGCCGGGGCGGCGGCCGGAGAAGGCGGTCCACCCGCTCGCCCAGCAGACGGTGGCTGTTGGCGCAGGAGAGGACACCGCGGTGCTGGTTGAGCTCGATCAGGGCCAGCGCCGTGGTGACATGGCCGTGGCGGCGGGAGGCGGTGTCGTCGGCGGCCAGCTCGACCAGCCGGTGGGTCTGGTCGCAGAAGTGCGCGAACAGCGGGACGCGCGGGAAGCCGGTGGCCAGCGCGGTCGACAGATGCAGCAGCCAGTCGTGGCGGGCGCGGGCGTGGCCGCGCTCATGGGCGAGGACGGCGTCGAGCTGACGGCCGGTGAGCCGGTGCAGCGCGCCGGTGGTGACGACGAGCTGGGGCGGGTGGCCGGGCATCCACCAGGCGTCGGGGTAGTCGTCCTCCAGCACGAGCAGCGGTCCACGGGCCGCCGGAAGGCCCGCGGGCAGATCGGGGACGCGCTCGCGCAGATGCGCGCGGACCAGCCTGCGGCGGCGGCGCGCCTCGACGAGTTCGCGGGCGAGCATCGCGGTGGTCCAGGCGGCGCCGCAGGCCAGCAGCAGGGTGAGACCGGCCGTCCAGGCCGGCGCCGCCGCAAGGTCGTACGCGGCGGTCACGGCCGGCGGCGCGGGGGCGAACACCCGGTCGTGCACGGTGCGGAAGACGGCCGCGGTGCTCAGCACCAGGGCGGCGAGGCAGCACAGCAGAACCGTGGCGACCAGGCACTGCCACACCCACAGCGCGACGACGGGCTCCCGCTCGGGCCACACCGCCCGGGTCAGCGCACGGGGGACCGGTACGGCGGCCGTCAGCGCGACGGCACCGAGCAGGAGCAGACAGACGGTCAGGGCCACGGACTCCGGATCCTCGACGGGGAGAGGCAGGTGTCGGGGTCGTGCGGCGGCGGGACGGGGCCGGCCGGCACGCCGGGCGCGCACGACCGGCCGTCAGTATGACGGCCGCGAGCACCGGGGGCCAGGAGCCGGCGGCGACCAATTTCCCGGAATTCTCTTCCGCCGTCCTTCTCCGCCGCATCCGTCACCCGTCCGTCACCGGCCCTTCTCGTCACGTCTCGTCACGCCGGCACGATCCGCCCCGTCACCTCCCCGAGCCCCACCCGGGTGCCGCCCGCTCCCGGGGCCCAGGCCGACAGCGTCACCACGTCCCCGTCCTCCAGGAACGTCCTCTTGCCGTCCGGGAGTTCCAGCGGGTCACGGCCGTTCCAGGTCAGCTCCAGCAGGGAGCCCCGTTCGCGCTCGGCGGGCCCGCTCACCGTGCCCGAGCCGTACAGGTCGCCCGTGCGCAGCGAGGCGCCGTTGACCGTCATGTGGGCGAGCTGCTGCGCGGCCGTCCAGTACATGGTGGAGAACGGCGGCTCGGACACCACATGCCCGTTGATCGCGACGGAGATCCGCAGGTCGTAGCCGCCGGGCTCCTCCGCGGAGTCGTCCAGGTAGGGCAGCAGCGGGTGCGTGCGCTCAGGCGGAGCCACCCGTGCGTGCTCCAGCGCGTCCAGCGGGGTGATCCACGCCGACACCGAGGTGGCGAAGGACTTGCCGAGGAACGGGCCGAGGGGGACGTACTCCCAGGCCTGGATGTCGCGTGCCGACCAGTCGTTGAGCAGGCACAGCCCGAAGACGTGCTCGCGGAAGTCGCTCAGCGCCACCGGCTGCCCCATCCGTGACGGCACGCCCACCACGAAGCCGACCTCCGCCTCGATGTCCAGCCGGACCGACGGCCCGAACACCGGCGCGGGGTCCGTGGGGGCCTTCCGCTGTCCCGAGGGGCGTACGACGTCCGTGCCCGAGACCACCACCGTGCCCGCGCGGCCGTGGTAACCGATCGGCAGGTGCTTCCAGTTGGGGGTCAGCGAGTCCGCGGCGTCCGGGCGGAAGATCTGCCCGACATTGCGGGCGTGGTTCTCCGAGGCGTAGAAGTCGACGTAGTCCGCGACCTCGAACGGCAGGTGCAGGGTCACCGAGGACAGCGGGTGCAGGAACGGTGCGACCACCTCCTGGTGGGACGGCACCGTCACCCATGCCGTCAGCGCACGCCGTACGTCCGACCAGGTGGTGCGGCCGGCGGCGAGCAGCGGGTTCAGGGTCGGCTGTGCGAGCAGGGCGGCGTACGGCGAGCCGAGCGCCCGCGCCGCCGCCCCCGCGTCGAGCACGTGGTCGCCGAGCCGGACGCCCACGGTCCTCTCCGATGCCCCGGCGCGGGAGAAGACACCGTAGGGAAGGTTGTGCGGGCCGAAGGGGTCGCCCTCGGGAACCTCGAAGGGGGGCATGGGTACTGCCTTCCTTTCCCGTTGTCCACGTGAGCCACGTGCTTTTCAGGTGATCGTCCACACGTTACGGGGATGCCGCCGCTTTGGGCAGTGTCTAAAGAGTTTGCAATGTCTGAATTGACCTTGTGGGAGGTACTGATTCCGGCTTAGCGTCCTTTGGGGAGACGGACGCGACGGGTCCGCTCCGCAGGGGGGACGACATGGGGGGACCTGTGGCCAGGAGAGCTGTCGGTGTGCCCTTCCGGGCCGACCGTGACGTGCCGGCTCTGATCGTGAAGTTCGGGAACTATCCGCTGCACCACGGCGGGGTGGGGGCGATCCGCAGCCTGGGCCGTCTGGGCATCCCCATGTACGCGATCACCGAGGACGCGTACACGCCCGCGGCCTCCTCCCGCTATCTCACCCGCGCCTTCGTCTGGCCGACCCGGGGCACGGAGGAGGCGGGCCACCTGGTGGAGGGCCTGCTGCGGATCGGCCGCCGCATCGGCCGGCCCACCGTCCTGGTGCCCACGGACGAGGAGGCCGCCGTCCTGATCGCCGAGCACCAGGACGCGCTGGGGGAGCACTTCCTCTTCCCGCGCGTCGCCCCCGGCCTGCCGCGCCGCCTGGCCAGCAAACAGGGCCTGCACGAGCTGTGCGTGGAGCACGGCATCCCCAGCCCCGCGGCCGTCTTCCCGCAGTCGTACGACGACATCGTGGCGTTCGCCGCCCGGGCCCGCTTCCCGGTGGTGGCCAAGAACCGTGAGGCGTTCCTGCGGCGCAGCAACCCCGCGGTGAACGGCACCACGAGGATCGCCACCCCCGAGGGGCTGCTGGCCCTGGCCCGCGACTGGGGCGAGCGGCCGGGGGTGATCCTCCAGGAGTATCTGCCGCGGGAGGAGGCCGAGGACTGGATCGTGCACGCCTGCTTCGACCAGGACGCGAACCCGCTCGCGATGTTCACCGGGGTCAAGGTCCGCTCCTGGCCGCCGCACGCGGGGATGACGGCGCACGCGTATGTCGTCGACAACCCGGAACTCGCCGATCTCGCCGCGCGTTTCGTCAAACGGATCGGCTACACCGGCATCGTCGACCTGGACCTGCGCTTCGACCGGCGCGACGGGCAGTACAAGCTCCTCGACTTCAACCCGCGCATGGGCGCCCAGTTCCGGCTGTTCGAGAACGTGTCGGGGGTGGACGTCGTGCGTGCCCTGCACCTCCACCTGACCGGGCGTCCCGTGCCGAAGGGGGAACAGCGCGCGGGCCACCGGTTCGTCGTGGAGAACGTCGACCTGCCCGCCCTGCTCGCCTACCGCCGCGGCGGCCGCACCACGCCGCACGCGCCGGCGAGGGCGAGCGGAACGGAGCTGGCCTGGTTCGCGGGCGACGACCCGCTGCCGTTCCTCACCATGCTCGCGCGGAGTGTGCGGCCCGGCGCGAAGCACCTCTACCAGCTGTGGCGGACCCACCGCCGCGGCAGCACGGGCGCGACCGGGCGGGCCGGCCGTCCTGCCGCGCCCGGCCGGACGTCCCACGGCGGCACCCGGTCGGCCGCTTTCCCGCCCGGGGTGCCGAAGCGCCCGGCCGGCAAGGGGAGTTGAGGAGAGGCGGGCGGAACGGCCGTGCCCGTGACCGTCCGTCCGGCTCCCGCGGGGGCGCCGGCGCGGCGGATCCGTATTCTCTGATCATGCCCCCTGCCCTCGCATATGCCCTTGTCGCCACTGACCTGGACGGAACGCTGCTGCGCGGCGACGACACCCTGTCCGGACGGTCCCTCGCCGCGCTGGCGCGGGTGGCGGCCGCCGGTGCCCGGCACCTCGTGGTGACCGGACGGCCGGCGCCGAGAGTGCGGCCCCTGCTCGACGCCCTGGGCACCACGGGGCTCGCGGTGTGCGGTCAGGGCGCACAGGTCTACGACGCCGGGACCAACCGCCTGCTGTGGTCGGTCACCCTGGACCGGGAGCTGGCCGAGGTCGCGCTCGGCAAGATCGAGGCCGAGGTGGGCGAGGTGTACGCCGCCGTCGACCAGGACGGCGTCGACGGGCTCACGCTCATCGAGCCGGGATACCGCATGCCGAACCCGGCCCTGCCCTCCGTGCGGGTCGGCCGGCGCGAGGAGCTGTGGGGCAAGCCCATCAGCAAGGTGCTGCTGCGCCATCCCGTGCTGTCCGACGACGACTTGGCGGCGGCGGCGCGCGGCGTAGTGGGCTCCCTGGCCACGGTCACCATGTCGGGCCCGGGGATCGTCGAACTCCAGCCGTGCGGCATCACCAAGGCGACCGGGCTGGCACTGGCCGCCGAATACCTGGGACTGGGCCGCGAGCACGCCCTCGCCTTCGGCGACATGCCCAACGACATCCCCATGTTCCAGTGGGCCGCCCGGGGGGTCGCCATGGCCAACGCCCACCCCGAGCTCAAGGCGGTGGCCGACGAGATCACGCTGTCGAACGAGGACGACGGCGTCGCCGTCGTCCTCGAGCGGTTGTTTGACCGGCCCGAGGAGCGGACCGGCCCATATGTGCGCCGGCAGGGGCTCGACCGGGGGCCGGTGGAGACTCAGTAGGGGCCGTTGACGTTGTCGATCGAGCCGTACCGCTTGGCCGCGTAGTTGCAGGCGGCGGTGATGTTCGCGACCGGGTCGTAGATGTCGTACGAGGTGCCCGGGACGTGGTAGGCCCTGAAGGTCGGCTCGATGACCTGCAGCAGCCCCTTGGACGGGGTTCCCTTGGCCGCGTTGGAGTCCCAGAGGTTGATGGCCCGCGGGTTGCCGGAGGACTCGCGCATGATGTTGCGGTGGATGCCCTTGTAGGTGCCCGGGATGCCGTGCTTCCGCATGACCTCCAGGGAGGCCCGGATCCAGCCGTCGAGGTTGTTCGGGTAGCCGGCGCCCGTGATCGTTCCGGTGGTGGGCGTGCCGGCCGAGGGCGCCGCGGAGGCACCGGTGGTACCGAGGAGCGGAGCGGCGAGAACGGCGGCACTCGTGCCGGTGACGGCGAAGGCGCGGACCGCACGGGCGACACGGGAACGGTGGCGCTGACCTTGTGCAGACATGGGGAATTTCCTCTCCGCCGCCTGCGAGGTGAGCTGTCGGGTTCGGGCCGGGAGGTGCCCGGCCGCGCCGCGAGGGCACGGCTTCACCCCGAGCCGTTCCGGTGCGGCGTACGCCACAGGACGTACGGCGCCCGGCCCGGCGGCTTACCTGGGTCCCCCGCTCCTGCCGTGAGTGACTCGGTCGATGGATTCACGGGCGGCGGCAGGATTCGGCGTCCGCCCGTCGGCCGGGAAAGTATGCGAGCGCACATGTCCGGAACAAGGGTCTGATTCATGTATCGCCCTGATTGGTCTTGATCAGAGGTGTATGAGGTGCTTGATCCTTTGCGTGAACCAAGGCCCAACTGGCGTGCGGGCAAAGGAGAAAGGGGTATGGGTCGTGAGGAAATGGGCGAAGAGGGGTGAGTGACCTAATTCACGGTCCGGCAATGCGGGGAGCAATTTTCCTCAATAGGGAATTGAGGTTCTAAATAAGGGTGAATCGGACTGCGAAGGAATGTCCGTGCAGGCCGTGCAAGAGGGACGTGATGGTGGTCACGTCGGGTGATGACGTCCGGTTCGTATCGGTGGGCGCCATCGGTGATCGAAACTTGACCGGATACGCTGACTCGAGTGATGGCAGCGACCTATCGACAAACTGCGTGACCGCCAGCTGACACCAGCAGACAGGAGACCCCTCGTGACCGTCGTCGGGCCATTCGGGCTGAACGTGCGGGACAAGGCTCTCGAAGCCGATGTCCAGGCCGGGCTGGCGGCCGTCGAGGAAGGGCTGCTCGAGGCCACCAAGAGCGAGGTCCCGTTCATCACGGAAGCCGCCCAGCACCTCGTCAAGGCGGGCGGCAAGCGGTTCCGGCCGCTGCTCGTGATGCTCGCGGCGCAGTTCGGCGACCCGTACGCGCCGGGCGTCGTGCCGGCGGCCGTGGTCGTGGAGCTGACCCACCTGGCGACGCTGTACCACGACGACGTGATGGACGAGGCCGCGGTGCGCCGCGGGGTGGCCAGCGCCAACACCCGCTGGGGCAATTCCGTGGCGGTCCTGACCGGTGACTTCCTGTTCGCCCGGGCCTCGCAGATCCTCGCCGACCTCGGGCCGGAGGCGGTCCGGGTGCAGGCCGTGGCGTTCGAGCGGCTGGTCACCGGGCAGATCCTGGAGACGGCGGGCCCGCAGGACGGCCGGGACCCGGTCGAGCACTACCTGGACGTGCTGAGCGGCAAGACCGGATCGCTGGTGGCGGTGTCGTGCCGGTTCGGGGCGATGATGTCCGGCGCCGACGAGACGGTCGTGGACGTGCTGACGCAGTACGGCGAGCGGCTGGGCGTCGCCTTCCAGCTCGCGGACGACGTCCTGGACATCGCCTCCGACTCGCACGAGTCCGGCAAGACGCCCGGCACGGATCTGCGTGAGGGCATCGCCACCCTGCCGGTGCTGCGGCTGCGCGAGCGCGCGGCGCGGATGGGGCTGGCCGAGGACATCGCCCTGTGCGAGCTGCTGGACTCCGACCTGAGCGACGACGCGCGGCACGCCGAGGCGCTGGCGGCGCTGCGCACGCACCCGGCGCTGGAGCAGGCCCGCCGGGACACCGTGCGCTACGCCGAGGAGGCACGGGCCGCGCTGGCCCCGCTGCGCGACTGCACCGCGAAGGCCGCGCTGATCGACCTGTGCGACGCGGTGGTGCACCGGGCCGGTTAGGGGGTGTCGTTTGGATCATGCCGCAGGTCGCGGGGTTCGGCACGCCCATCTGCGGCGTTGTCGTCACTCGCCGACGCTCCGCGTCGGCTCCCTCCTCCGCCTTGCATCTGCACGCACCGAACCCCGCTCACCTCGGTCACCAGGCACCGCCCATCGGAGCCGGCCTGATCCAAACGACACCCCCTAGACCGGCCGGGGCCGGTGAGGCCCGGTCAGCTCCGACGGAAGCAGGAAGGATCAGCCCGGATCAGCCCGGATCGGTCCGAATCGGTCCGGAGCGGGGCGATGCGGTACGAAGAAGCCGAGTCAAGCCAAACGGACTATTCCCGGCGAACCGGTCGGAAGGTGTCCGGAGACGTCCGGTGAACCCGGCCGGTTCACGATCATGCGACCCGTCCGGCTGCTCCATTCGGGTGGCGTCCACCACCCCTACCCTTACGGGACGACGGGGCCACGGCCCTTCTCGTGTCATACCGCAGGCGTAGGCGAGTTGGCTCCGGGGGCTGACGCCTCCTCACCGCTGATCTGGTCAGATGGATACCACGAACAGCATCACTCCTCACCGATTCGGGTGAGAATGGCGGCTCGGAGTGGATCCAGCTCGAAGGACAGCCGCCGCCGACGACGGAGGTAGGTCACACATGGCACCGTACGGATCCGACGACAGCATCGGCGCCGAGGAGGTGGACGGCCGGCACGCGGGGCGGCGCAGGGCCGCGCGCTATGCCGTCCCGGTCGCGGTGGTGGGAGTGGCGGCAGCGACCATTGGGCTCGTCCCGGCCATCGCCGACTCCGGCAGCCCCGACCTGCCGAAGATCACCGCGCAGCAACTCATCGAGAAAATAGCCCGGTCGGACGTCCAGCAGATGTCCGGCACGGTCAAGATCAGCACCGATCTGGGCCTGCCCGACCTCGGCGGCCTGGAGAAGGGCCTGACCGCGGGCGCCGACAAGGGCGGTGAGGGATCGTCGGCCGACCCGCATGCCAAGCTGACCGAACTGGCCTTCGGCACGCACACCGTGCGCGTCGCGGCCGACGGCCCGGACCGGCAGAAGATCTCGCTGATCGAGGACGCGGCCGAGTACAGCCTCATCCGCAACGGCAAGGACGTCTGGGGCTACGACAGCAGGTCGAACGAGGTCTTCCACGGCACGGCGGAGGACAGCGGCCGCCGGCACGAGAACGAGGTGCCCGCCACCCCCAAGGACTTCGCCGACCAGCTCCTGAAGTCGGTCGACGACACCACCTCGGTGACGGTGGACGGCACCGCACAGGTCGCCGGACGCGACGCCTACCGGCTGGTCGTCAAGCCGAAGCGCGCCTCCGGCACCACGGTCGGGGCGATCAGCATCGCGGTGGACGCCAGGACCGGGCTGCCGCTGAAGTTCACGCTCACCCCGGCGAGCGGCGGTGCCGCCGTCGTGGACGTGGGCTTCACCCGGATCAGCTTCGCCAGGCCGGCCGCCTCCACCTTCGACTTCACCCCGCCCAAGGGGGCGAGGGTCACCGAGGAGAAGGACCTCGGCAAGGACGCCGGGAAGGAGCTCGGCGAGGACGCGCACGCCCGGGACCTCGGCCCGGCCGAGAAGGGCCTCGCCAAGAGCGGCGGCCCGAGGATCCTCGGCGAGGGCTGGAACGCCGTCGCCGTGTTCGACACCGGCGCCTCCGGCACCAAGGACGGCACCCCGCCGGCCTTTGGCCACGGGGACCCGAGCGGCTTCCTCTCCTCGCTCGGTGACCGCGTCTCCGGCGCGTTCGGCAAGGGCACGGTCTTCTCCACCCGCCTGATCAACGCCCTGATGACGGACGACGGCAAGGTCTACGTCGGTGCCGTCACCAAGGACGCGCTGATGAAGGCGGCGAACAGCGGGCAGTGACGCCGCGCGGCGCGCGGCGACGGGCACGACGGGACGAGGGAGCCGATGGACGAAGAGGACGACGGCGTCATCCGCACCCGGGGGCTCACCAAGCGCTACCGCGGCGGGCAGCTCGCCGTGGACGGCCTCGACCTGACCGTTCCGGCGGGCAGCGTCTTCGGCTTCCTCGGCCCCAACGGCTCGGGCAAGACCACCACCATCCGCATGCTGATGGGGCTCGTCGAGCCCACCTCCGGCACGGCGCGCGTACTGGGGCACCCCATGCCCCGCTCCTCGCGCGCCGTGCTGCCCAGGGTCGGCGCGCTCATCGAGGGCCCGGCTCTGTACGGCTTTCTGACCGGCCGGGACAACCTGCTGCGCTACGACGCCGCCGACCCGGCCGCCGACCCCCGCACCCGGCGCACCCGGGTCGCCGCCGCGCTGGACCGGGTGGGCCTGACGGCCGCGGCGGGCAAGAAGGTCAAGGCGTACTCCCTGGGCATGAAGCAGCGCCTCGGTCTGGCCGCGGCCCTGCTCCACCCGCGCGACCTGCTCGTCCTGGACGAGCCGACCAACGGCCTCGACCCGCAGGGCATGCGTGAGATCCGCTCCCTGGTGCGGGAGCTGGCCTCGGACGGCACCACCGTCTTCCTCTCCTCCCATCTGCTGGACGAGATCGAGCAGGTGTGCACCCACGCGGCCGTCATGGCCCGGGGACGGCTGGTCACCCAGGGCGCGGTGGCCGAGCTGGTCGCCGGTGCGCGCGGCCGGCTGGTGGTGACCACACCGGACACCGGGGCGACGGCCCGGGTGCTCAAGGAGCAGGGCGTCGGCGACGTCGTCGTCGACGAGGACCGGGTGACCGGGGACCCGCCGGAGCGCGACCTCGCCGAGGTGAACGCCGCGCTGGTGGCGGCGGGCGTCCGGGTCCGCGGCTTCGGGCTCGAACGGGCTTCGCTGGAGGACGCCTTCGTGGCACTCACGGGGGAGGGCTTCGATGTCGCGGGCTGAGACCGCCGTCCGCACCCCGGGTCCGCTGTGGGCCCTCGGACTGCTGCGCAGCGAGCTGGCCACCACCTTCCGGCGCTGGCGCACCCTCGCCCTGCTGGGCGTGCTGGCCGCCGTACCGGTCCTGGTCGGGGTGGCCGTCAGGATCGAGACGAGCGACGGCTCGCCGGCGGGCCCCGCGGACGGCGGCGAGGGGCCGGCGTTCATCGCGCAGATCACCAACAACGGACTGTTCCTGGTGTTCACCGCGCTGGCCGTCACCCTGCCGTTCTTCCTGCCGCTGGCCGTCGGCGTGATCGCGGGCGACGCGATCGCCGGGGAGGCGAACGCGGGCACCCTGCGCTATCTGCTGGTCGCCCCGGCCGGCCGCACCCGTCTGCTGCTGACCAAGTACGCCACCACGGTGGCCTTCTGCCTGGTCGCCACCCTCGTGGTCGCCGTCTCGGCGCTCGCCGTGGGCGCGCTGCTCTTCCCGCTCGGCGACCTGACCACCATCTCCGGCACCCGGATCGGCTTCGCCGAGGGCCTGGGCCGGGCGCTGCTGATCGCCCTCGTGGTCGCCGTGTCCCTGACCGGTCTCGCCGCGCTCGGCCTGTTCGTCTCGACCCTGACCAACAGCGGGATCGCGGCGATGGCCGCGACCGTGGGCCTGCTGATCACCGTTCAGATACTCGACCAGATCCCCCAGCTCCACGCGGTCCAGCCGTATCTCTTCTCCCACTACTGGCTGTCCTTCGCCGACCTCATGCGCGACCCGGTCCACTGGGACGGCCTGGTGAGGAACCTCCAGGTGCAGGCCCTGTACACGGCGGTGTTCGGCTCGGCGGCCTGGGCGCGGTTCACGACGAAGGACATCACCGCGTAGGCCCTGGGCCCCGGCGGTGACGTCTACGCGTCCACCGGGTCCGGGTTCGCCGCCGACGCCGGGTCCGGGTTCGCCGCCGACGCCGGGTCCGGGTTCGTCACCGGCGCCGTCCGGGGAGCTTCGGCCCGGGCCGCCCTGAGCGCCGCCGCCCGGCGGGCCGTGCGCAGTCCGTCCCAGGTCAGCAGGGTCAGGGCCAGCCAGACCAGCGCGAACCCGGCCCAGCGCTCGGGCGGCATGGACTCGTGGAAGTACAGGACGCCCAGCAGGAACTGGGTGACCGGAGCCAGGTACTGCAACAGCCCCAGGGTGGACAGCGGCACCCGGACCGCGGCGGCGCCGAAGCAGACCAGGGGCAGGGCGGTCACGAGGCCCGTGCAGGCGAGCAGGACGGTGTGCCCGATGCCCTCGGTGGTGAAGGTGGAGCGGCCCTGGGCGCTCAGCCACAGCAGATAGGCGAGGGCGGGCAGGAACTGGACGGCGGTCTCGGCGGCCAGCGACTCGACGCCGTCGAGGGCGACCTTCTTCTTCACCAGGCCGTAGGTGGCGAAGGAGAAGGCCAGACAGAGGGAGATCCACGGCGGACGGCCGTAGCCGACGGTGAGCACCACGACGGCGACGGCACTGAGGAGGACCGCCGCCCACTGCGCGGGCCGCAGCCGTTCCTTCAGGAGCAGCACGCCCATCGCGATGGTGACCAGCGGGTTGATGAAGTACCCGAGGGAGGACTCCACGACGTGCCCGTTGTTCACGGACCAGATGTAGACGCCCCAGTTGACGGTGATCACCGCGGCGGCGGCCGTGACGAGGCCCAGTCTGCGCGGCTGCCGCAGCAGTGCGCCGGCCCAGGCCCAGCGGCGCAGGACGAGCAGCGTGAGGGCGACGAAGACGAGGGACCACACCATGCGGTGGGCGAGGATCTCCACCGCCCCGGCGGGTATGAGCAGCGGCCAGAAGAGGGGGACGAGCCCCCATATCCCGTAGGCGGCCATACCGTTCAGCAGGCCGATGCGCTGCTCACCTCTCGGCTTCCCGCTCAAGCGGTCCTCCCTGATGCCTCTGCCCGCGTGCGCGCGGCCCACGACGCCGCACGCGGGGCCGCACGCGACGCTGCCCACAGGAAGGTAACGCCGGACACCCCCGTCTGTCATACCCGTATCGCAATACGGTCATGACACGCGGGGGTGCCGGTGCCGGGGGTCCTCAGCCGACGACCGTCCAGGTGTCCCCGCCGGCCAGCAGCGCCGCCAGGTCTCCCTTGCCGCGCTGCTCGACCGCCCGGTCCAGCTGATCGGCCATCTCGGTGTCGTACACCGGGCGGTCGACGGAGCGGAACACACCGATCGGCGTGTGGTGCAGGGTGTCCGGGTCGGCCAGCCGGGACAGCGCGAAGGCCGTGGTCGGCGAGGCCGCGTGGGCGTCGTGGACGAGGACCTCGGACTCGTTCTCCGGGGTGACGTCGACGACCTTCAGATCGCCGGTCGCCGGATCGCGCACGACCCCGCGTCCCCCGTCCGCGCCGAAGCGGATCGGCTGCCCGTGCTCCAGGCGGATCAGGGCCTCCTGGGCCTGCTGGCGGTCCTTGAGGGCGTCGAAGGCGCCGTCGTTGAAGATGTTGCAGTTCTGGTAGATCTCGATCAGCGCGGCGCCGGGGTGGGCGGCCGCCGCACGCAGCACCTCGGTCAGGTGCTTGCGGTCGGAGTCGATCGTCCGTGCCACGAAGGACGCCTCCGCGCCGATCGCCAGCGAGACCGGGTTGAAGGGCGCGTCCAGCGAGCCCATCGGCGTCGACTTGGTGATCTTGCCGACCTCGGAGGTCGGGCTGTACTGACCCTTGGTCAGACCGTAGATCCGGTTGTTGAACAGCAGGATCTTGAGGTTGACATTGCGGCGCAGGGCGTGGATCAGGTGGTTGCCGCCGATCGACAGCGCGTCGCCGTCACCGGTCACCACCCACACGCTCAGATCGCGCCGCGAGGTCGCCAGGCCGGTGGCGATGGCGGGGGCACGGCCGTGGATGGAGTGCATCCCGTAGGTGTTCATGTAGTACGGGAAGCGGGAGGAGCAGCCGATGCCGGAGACGAAGACGATGTTCTCCCGGGCGATGCCCAGCTCCGGCAGGAAGCCCTGGACGGCCGCGAGGATCGCGTAGTCGCCACAGCCGGGGCACCAGCGCACTTCCTGGTCGGACTTGAAGTCCTTCATGGACTGCCTGGCCGCGGCCTTCGGCACCAGGGAGAGCGCCTCGATCGTGCCCCTGCCTTCCGTGGACGTCTCAGCCATCAATGGCCTCCTTGAGAGCCTGGGCGAGCTGTTCGGCCTTGAACGGCATGCCGTTGACCTGGTTGTACGACTGCGCGTCCACCAGGTACTTCGCTCGCACCAGCGTGGCGAGCTGTCCGAGGTTCATCTCGGGGACCACCACCTTGTCGTAACGCTTCAGGACCGTGCCGAGGTTGCGCGGGAAGGGGTTGAGGTGGCGCAGATGAACCTGCGCGATGGACTCCCCGGCCGCGCGCAGCCGGCGTACGGCGGCCGTGATGGGGCCGTAGGTGGAGCCCCAGCCGAGCACGAGCGTGCGTGCCTGGTCCGGGTCGTCGACCTCCACGTCCGGCACCTCGATGCCGTCGACCTTGGCCTGCCGGATGCGGACCATGAAGTCGTGGTTGGCGGGGTCGTAGGAGATGTTCCCGGTGCCGTCCTGCTTCTCGATGCCGCCGATGCGGTGCTCCAGGCCCGGTGTGCCGGGGATCGCCCACGGGCGGGCCAGGGTCTGGGGGTCCCGCTTGTACGGCCAGAACACCTCGGTGCCGTCGTCCAGGGTGTGGTTGGGGCCCTGCGCGAACTGCACGGTGAGGTCCGGCAGCTCGTCCGGCTCGGGGATGCGCCACGGCTCGGAGCCGTTGGCCAGGTAGCCGTCGGAGAGCAGGAAGACGGGCGTGCGATACGTCAGCGCGATCCGGGCCGCCTCCAGGGCGGCGTCGAAGCAGTCGGCCGGGGAGCGGGGGGCGATCACCGGAACCGGGGCCTCGCCGTTGCGTCCGTACATCGCCTGCAGCAGGTCGGCCTGCTCGGTCTTGGTCGGCAGGCCGGTGGACGGCCCGCCGCGCTGGACGTCGACGATCACCAGCGGCAGCTCCAGCGACACCGCGAGCCCGATGGTCTCCGACTTCAGGGCCACGCCCGGACCGGAGGTCGTGGTGACGGCGAGCGAGCCGCCGAAGGCGGCCCCGAGCGCGGCGCCGATGCCGGCGATCTCGTCCTCGGCCTGGAAGGTCCGCACACCGAAGTTCTTGTGCTTGCTCAGCTCGTGCAGGATGTCCGAGGCCGGGGTGATCGGGTACGAGCCCAGGAACAGCGGCAGGTCCGCCTGCCGGGAGGCGGCGATCAGGCCGTAGGCCAGGGCCAGGTTCCCGGAGATGTTCCGGTAGGTGCCGACGGGGAAGGCCTTGGCGGCCGGGGCGACCTCGTAGGAGACCGCGAAGTCCTCCGTCGTCTCGCCGAAGTTCCAGCCCGCCCGGAAGGCGGCGATGTTCGCCTCCGCGATCTCCGGCTTCTTGGCGAACTTCTTTCTCAGGAACTTCTCGGTGCCCTCGGTGGGCCGGTGGTACATCCAGCTCAGCAGGCCCAGCGCGAACATGTTCTTGCTGCGCTCGGCCTCCTTGCGGGAGAGGTCGAAGTCCTTCAGCGCCTCCACCGTCAGCGTGGTCAGCGGCACCGGGTGCACGTGGTAGCCGTCCAGCGACCCGTCCTCCAGGGGGGAGGACTCGTAGCCGACCTTCGCCATCGCACGCTTGGTGAACTCGTCGGTGTTGACGATGATCTCCGCGCCGCGCGGCAGATCGCCGATGTTCGCCTTCAGCGCGGCCGGGTTCATCGCGACCAGCACGTTCGGCGCGTCGCCGGGGGTCAGGATGTCGTGGTCGGCGAAGTGCAGCTGGAAGGAGGACACACCCGGCAGGGTTCCGGCGGGGGCGCGGATCTCCGCCGGGAAGTTCGGCAGGGTCGACAGGTCGTTGCCGAAGGCCGCCGTCTCCGAGGTGAAGCGGTCGCCGGTGAGCTGCATGCCGTCGCCGGAGTCGCCCGCGAACCGGATGATCACCCGGTTCAGACGGCGGACGTCCTTCGTCCCCGCCGCCTTGCGCTGTTCTCCTACGACGGCTCCGTCGGCCTGCTCCGCCGGACTGCTGACCTGGCTGGTCACTGAACTGGACCTCCCTCGAGGCTGCTGTGTGGGAGCGGCCTTCCCGAAGACCTTCCCGGAGTCAACCCTACGTCGGTCAGGGTCGCCTTCCCTGGACCGTTCGCATACTGGACGCCGTGCTGAGACGGACCGGCGTATGCGGCACGGCGGCCGACGATCATGAGTTCAGGTAGGTGAGCACGGCCAGAACGCGCCGGTGGTCCCCCTCGCTCGGGGACAGTCCGAGCTTGAGGAAGATGTTGCTGACGTGCTTCTCGACCGCCCCGTCGCTCACCACCAGCTGCCGGGCGATGGCCGAGTTCGTCCGGCCCTCGGCCATCAGGGCCAGCACCTCCCGCTCCCGCGGGGTGAGCCCGGCCAGCACGTCCTGTTTGCGGCTGCGTCCGAGCAGCTGGGCGACCACCTCCGGGTCCAGGGCCGTACCGCCCCGGGCGACCCGCACCACGGCGTCCACGAACTCCCGGACCTCGGCCACCCGGTCCTTGAGCAGATAGCCCACCCCGCGGCTGGAGCCGGCCAGCAGCTCGGTGGCGTACCGTTCCTCCACGTACTGCGACAGCACCAGCACGCCCAGCTCCGGGTACGCCTTGCGCAGCTGGACGGCGGCCCGCACCCCCTCGTCGGTGTGCGTCGGCGGCATCCGTACGTCCGCCACGACGACATCGGGGAGCGCCGACTGGTCGTGCAGCTCGGTGATGGTCTTGACCAGCGCCTCGGCGTCGCCCACACCGGCCACGACCTCGTGTCCGCGGTCGGTCAGCAGCCGGGTCAGGCCCTCCCGGAGCAGCACCGAGTCCTCGGCGATGACCACCCGCACCCTGTTCTCCACGCTCTTCGGCCCCCCACAGCCCCGTTCGTCGGTCGTCCGTCGGTCGTTGCATACGACGCATACGACATGGTCCAGCATTCCAGCATGCGACTGCCCGCGCGCCCGGGCCATGGGAAGCGGGGGAAGACTGCATATGAGGCCATATATTCGGCCACGTATCGGCCACGTATTCGGCTGCATGGGGGCCGCGTGTTCGGTGGCATGCTCCGGCCTTCCGGGCACGGCCGGGTGGCCGCGGCCGGAAGGCCGTACGCCGGCGGACCGGCACATCAGCGGATCAGCACACCAGCGCATCGGCAGATCAGCGGATCAGCACATCGACACCGGCACCCCGAGTGCATCACGTCACAGCGCACGCCGCCTCGGGGGGACTTGGAGCCGGGTGTGCTCATGGGCGGGTGTCGTGCCACGCCGTGGGGCGCCATGACGCGCCGTGGTGTGCTGTGCCGCATGTGGCCGGGGTGCGCTCAGCGCCGCCAGGGCAGCTCCGCCGTCACCCGGGTGGGACCGCCGGCCGGTGAGTCGACGACCAGGACCCCGTCCACCGCGTCCAGCCGCTCGGCCAGCCCCGCCAGGCCCGAGCCCTTGGACGGGTCCGCACCGCCGACCCCGTCGTCCACGACCTGGATCAGCAGCCGGTCGTCCATCCGCCACACCTCGACCGAGGCGGACCGCGCCTTGCTGTGCTTGCTGATGTTCTGCAGCAGCTCGGAGACGGTGAAGTAGGCGATGCCCTCGATCGCCGGGGCCGGCCGCTCGGCCAGGTCCACCTCCACCCGCACCGGCACGGTGCAGCGCGAGGCGACCGAGGACAGGGCCGCGTCCAGACCGCGGTCGGTCAGGACGGCGGGGTGGATGCCGCGGGCCAGGTCGCGCAGCTCCTGCAACGCGATCTTCACCTCGCCGTGCGCCTCGTCCACCATCCGTGCCGCCGCCTGCGGATCCTCCGCCAGCTTCTCCTTGGCCAGGCCGAGGCCCATGGCCAGATTGACCAGCCGGGCCTGTGCGCCGTCGTGCAGATCCCGCTCGATGCGCCGCAGATCGGCGGCGGCCGTGTCGACCACGACCCCCCGGTCCGACTCCAGCTCCACCACCCGTGCCGACAGCCGCGACGGCCCGAGCAGCCCGTGCACCAGCACCCGGTCCACCGTGGTCAGCGCCCGCACGATCCACGGCGTGGCCAGCGTGATCAGCAGCCCCGCCAGCGCGGTCGCCGTGATCTCGAACGGGTTGTCGAGGTGGATGGCGTGATGCCCGTCACCGTAGAACTGGATGCCGTCCTGGCCGACCCACAGCGGGAAGGCCCAGAACCACAGCGGGTACGTCAGCAGCGCCCAGCCCATCGTCCAGAAGGGCACCACGACCGAGAAGGAGAACACCGCCCACGGGAACTGCAGCAGGGCGTAGAGCAGGGCCCGCCAGGAGGAGCCGCTCTTCAGCAGGGCCCCCGTCCAGGCCAGGACGCCCGGCTTCCTCGTCCGCAGCGGCTCCGGCTCGGCCACCTCCAGACCGAGCAGACCGCGCGCCCGCGACCGCTCCAGAACGCCGAACAGACGGCAGCCGGCCAGCGTCGCGGCCAGCACCGGGACACCGAGGAACGTCACCAGCAGGCCCAGGCCCAGCGACAGCATCGTGACGGTGTACGTGAAGAGCGCGAGGGCGACCGGCAGGCTCAGCAGCACATACCCGAACTCGCGCAGGCTGCGCGCCTCGAACGGCGCCCGCAGTCCGGCGGGCAGCAGGTGCCGCCGCCGGTCCGGGGCCCCGTCGTACACACCGTCCCCGCTGCGGAGCCCGTACTCCTGTCCGTACCGCGATCCGTACTGGGTGGTCATCGGCGTCGTCCCGTTCTCCTCTGTCCTGCCGCCGCTGTGCCGCACTGCTGATCGCACCGTGCCGCGTCGCGCTGCTGTACCGACTCCGCGGCTCGTCCCGCGCGGCTGCCTTGCCGTGTGCTTCCACCCTGCTCGGCCGCGGGGGACGGGACCATGGAGCGCGTCGGCGTCTTGGACGGGGGGTTTTCCCTACCTCCTGCCGGGGGCGCTCCTGCCGGGGGCTCCTCGGCCCGGCGTGCCCGGGCCGTCCGTGCGGTCCCGCCACGGCAGTTCCGCCGTGACCGTCGTCGGGCCGCCCGGCGGCGAGTCGACGACGAACAGGCCGTCGACCGCGTCCAGCCGTTCGGCCAGACCGCGCATCCCCGTCCCGCCGTCCAACCGGGCGCCGCCGACCCCGTCGTCCACGACCTGGATCATCAGCCGGTCCTCGGCCCGCCACACGTCGACGGCGGCGGACCGTGCCCTGCTGTGCTTGCTGACGTTCTGCAGCAGCTCGGAGACGGTGAAGTAGGCGATGCCCTCGATCGCCGGGGCCGGCCGGGAGTCCAGTTCGACCGTCACCTCGACCGGCACGGTGCAGCGCGAGGCGACCGAGGACAGGGCCGCGTCCAGACCGCGGTCGGTCAGGACGGCGGGGTGGATGCCGCGGGCCAGGTCGCGCAGCTCCTGCAGCGCGAGCTTCACCTCGCCGTGGGCCTCCTCGACCATCGCGGCGACCTGTTCGTCGACCTGCCCCTCCGCCAGCTTCTCCTTGGCCAGGCCGAGGCCCATGGCCAGGTTGACCAGCCGGGCCTGTGCGCCGTCGTGCAGATCCCGCTCGATGCGCCGCAGATCGGCGGCGGCCGTGTCGACCACGACCCCCCGGTCGGACTCCAGTTCGGCGATCCGCCGCTCCAGCTCGTCGGAGGGCGAGAGCAGGGCGCGCACCAGGGCCCGGTCCACGTTCGCCATGCCCCGCGCGAGAAACGGCAGCACCGGCCACAGCACGAACAGCGAGACCAGCGTGACCGTGAAGGTGAGCACCCCCCAGGGCAGCCGTATGACGTCGTACAGCGCCGTGCGCCAGCCCACCGGGTCCTTCAGCACCAGCCACAGCTTGTCGAGCAGCCCCTTGGTGCGGCCCAGCGGCAGCGGACTCGGCTCCTCGATCCGCACCCCGAGCAGCGCCCTGGCCCGTGCCCGCTCCAGCCTGCCCAGCTGCCGCGAGCCCAGCAGCCCCACCGCCAGCAGCGGGAAGCCGATCACGGTCAGCGTCATCGTGATGCCGGTGAGCAGCACCGATGCCACGTAGCAGAAGCCGAACAGCGACACCGGCAGATTCGTCAGGAGATGCGTGATCTCCTTCCAGGTGGGCAGGTCGTAGGCGAGACGAGGCGGAGGCAGACGGTCCTCGGCGTCGGCCGCCGCCGAACCGGCGGTGGAGGAATGTGCGGTCATACGGGCCAGCGTGCCGTGCGGACGGGGGCCGGCGCCATGAGGGCCCCCGCCCTGCCCGGCGGGGGAAAACCCCACCCCCGCGTCTCCTGGCGTGCACGCCTGCTTACCGTCTCTTTATCAGGGCCTAGACTCCGGTGGGTACGAAGCGCCGAACACAGGAGCAGGAGACAGGGCCGGCCGGACCGGGGACGGGAACCGGGGCCGCCGAGCCGGGGGACAGGGCCGAAGCGGCCAGGGAACGAAGGGACGCACGGTGCCGGAGACAGTGCGGGGGTCGACCGTCGTCGTCGCGGCGGACTACTTCCAGTCCTACGCGGTCGTCGGGCTGCTCGCCGCCGTGGGCGTGCTGTTCGTCGCCGCCGCCTTCGGCGCGGGCCGGCTGCTGCGCCCGGTGGTCCCCACCCCGGAGAAGCTGATGACGTACGAGTGCGGGGTCGACCCCGTCGGCGAGGGCTGGGCCCACACCCAGGTCCGCTACTACGTCTACGCCTTCCTGTACGTCATCTTCGCCATCGACTCGATCTTCCTCTTCCCCTGGGCGACGGTCTTCGCCGCCCCCGGCTACGGCGCGACGACGCTCGTGGAGATGTTCGTCTTCCTCGGCTTCCTGGCCGTGGGCCTGCTGTACGCGTACAAGAAGGGCGTCCTGGCATGGACGTGAACCCCCGACCGGTACCGCTGCCGGAGCCGAGGAGGCTGGGCGCGCTCGCCCGGCTGGCTCCCGAGCCGATGAAGGTCGTCCTGAACTGGGGCCGCCGCTACTCGCTGTGGGTCTTCAACTTCGGCCTCGCCTGCTGTGCGATCGAGTTCATCGCCGCGTCGATGTCCCGGCACGACTTCATCCGGCTCGGCGTGATCCCGTTCGCGCCCGGACCGCGCCAGGCCGACCTGATGGTGGTGTCCGGCACGGTCACGGACAAGATGGCCCCGGCGATCAAGCGCCTGTACGAGCAGATGCCCGAGCCGAAGTACGTCATCTCCTTCGGCGCCTGCTCCAACTGCGGCGGCCCGTACTGGGACTCGTACTCCGTCACCAAGGGCGTCGACCAGATCATCCCGGTGGACGTCTACGTCCCCGGCTGCCCGCCGCGTCCCGAGGCGCTGCTCCAGGGGATCCTGAAGCTCCAGGAGAAGATCGCGCGGGAGTCGCTGGGGGAGCGGTACGGAACCGGGGCGGCGCGCCCCTCGACGGCGGCGCTGCGGAGCGGCCCGGTGAAGCCGCCGACCGCCGGAGCCGCTGGTGCCGCCGGTGCCACCGGTGAGGGGGACGCACGATGAGCGGTGTCGGCTGGCTGCCCGCGCCCGCCGAGGAACTGTTCGGCGCCGGGGCCACGGCGGAGGAGTCCTTCGAGGTGCTGACGGTGGACGTACCGTCCACCGCATGGGTGCCCGCCCTGCTGACCGCCCGCGACGAGCTGGGCTGCACCTACTTCGACTGGCTGAGCGCGGTCGACGAACCGGGCACGGGCCTGCGGGTCTCGGCCCATGTCGTCGCCCTCGCCCCGGTGCGGCGCCTGCTGCTGCGCACGACGGTCCCGCACGAGGCGCCGGTGCTGCCGACCGCGGTCGAGGTCTACGCGGGCGCGGCCTGGCACGAGCGCGAGACGCACGAGATGTTCGGCGTCCGCTTCGAGGGCCACCCCGCCCTGGAGCACCTCCTTCTGCCGGAGAACTTCGAGGGCCACCCCCTGCGCAAGGACTTCGTGCTGGCCGCCCGTGTCGCCAAGGCCTGGCCGGGGGCGAAGGAACCGGGGGAGTCGGACCACGGCGGTCCCAAGCGCCGCCAGATGCTGCCCCCGGGCGTCCCCGACCCCAACGAGTGGGGTCCGCTGAAGGGACAGCTCCCGCCTGCACCGGCCCGTGCGGCAAGGGGCGCGGCCCGTGCGGCGGGCGACCGTCCGGTGCGGCGCACCCGCACGGCGGCGGAGGGCTCGGCGAGCCAGAGCGGTCCCACGAGGCCCCGTCGGATGCGGAGTGCGTCCGAGGGGTCGGCCTCGCAGCGTGCGGCGGGTGCGCAGGACGCGGGCCAGGAGGATCCGGCGGCCCAGGCCGCGGCGGGCCAGGGACCGACAGACCAGGGACCGGCGGGCCAGGGACCGGCGGGCCGGACCGGGGCCGCAAGGCCCCGTCGGATGCGGAGTGCGTCCGAGGGGTCGGCCTCGCAGCGTGCGGCAGGTGCGCAGGACACGGGCCGGCGGACCCCGGCGGCCCCCGCGGCCCCGCGCGGCTCGGACGCCCCCTGGCACCGCGCCCGGCCGGCATTCGACGAGCCCGAGCCGGAGCCGGGGCGGAAGCCCGAGGACGAGCCGGGGCGGAAGCCCGAGGACGACACCTCCAAGGCCGACGGTCCCAAGGCCGACGCCCCCAAGGTCGATGTTCCCCGAACCGACACCCCCGAGGCCGGCACCCCCGATACCCCTGACACCCCTGACACGCCCGGTACCCCCGACGACTCCGAAGGAGGCCCGCGGTGAACGACGCGGTCGAGGTCGCCCTGCGACTCCTGGTCGTCTTCGCGGTCTTCCTCACCTTCCCCCTGATCGTCGGTCAGACCGAGCACAAGGTGATGGCCCATATGCAGGGCCGCCTCGGTCCCATGTACGCCGGCGGCTTCCACGGCTGGGCCCAGCTCATCGCGGACGGCGTGAAGTTCGCGCAGAAGGAGGACGTGGTCCCGGCGGACGCGGACCGCCGCGTCTTCCAGCTCGCCCCGGCCGTCTCCCTGCTGCCGTACCTCCTGGTGCTGCTCGCCATCCCGCTCGGCCCCGGTGAGGGCGCCGTCGGCCAGGTCCTCGACGCGGGCATCTTCTTCGTGCTCGCCGTGATGGGCGTCGGCGTCCTGGGCTCGCTCATGGCCGGGTGGGCCTCCGCCAACAAGTTCTCCCTGCTCGGCGGTCTGCGCACCGCCGCCCAGCTCCTCGCCTACGAACTGCCCATGCTGCTCGCCGCCGCCTCCGTGGCGATGGCGGCCGGCACGGTCTCCCTGCCGGGCATCGTCGAGTCCTTCCAGTGGTGGTGGCTGCCCTGGCAGATCGTCGGTGCGATCGTCTTCTTCGTCGCCGGCCTCGCCGAACTGCAGCGCCCGCCGTTCGACATGCCCGTCGCCGACTCGGAGATCGTCTTCGGCGCGTACACCGAGTACACCGGTCTGCGCTTCGCCCTCTTCCTCCTCGCCGAGTACGCCGGGATCGTCGTCCTGTGCGGTCTGACCACGGTCCTCTTCCTGGGCGGCTGGCACGGGCCCTGGGGCGCCGACGGGCTCGGCTGGCTGTGGACCCTGCTGAAGACCGCGGTTCTCGCCTTCGTCGTCATCTGGCTGCGCGTCACCTACCCCCGTCTGCGCGAGGACCAGCTGCAGAAGCTGTCCTGGACCGTTCTCGTCCCCCTCGCCCTCGCCCAGATCGCCCTCACCGGCATCGTCAAGGTGGTGATCTCCTAGTGCCGTCCCGCCCGTCGCCCGACCACCGCCCCGTGACGACGCCCTCCGAGCGGTCCCGTCCGTCGATCCCGGGCTCCGGCCTCGCCAAGGGCCTGGCCGTCACCCTGCGCACGATGACGAGGAAGGCCGTCACCCAGCAGTACCCGGACGCCCAGCCCGAGCTGCCGCCCCGCACCCGCGGCGTGATCGCCCTGTTCGAGGAGAACTGCACGGTCTGCATGCTGTGCGCCCGCGAGTGCCCGGACTGGTGCATCTACATCGACTCCCACAAGGAGACGATCCCGGCGGCGACCCCCGGCGGCCGCGAACGCAGCCGCAATGTTCTCGACCGCTTCGCCATCGACTTCTCCTTGTGCATGTACTGCGGCATCTGCGTCGAGGTCTGCCCTTTCGACGCCCTGTTCTGGTCCCCGGAGTTCGAGTACGCCGAAACCGACATCCGTGACCTCACCCACGAGCGGGACAGGCTCCGCGAGTGGATGTGGACCGTGCCGGCCCCGCCCGCCCTGGACCCCGGCGCGGAGGAACCCAAGGAGGTCGCCGCCGCCCGCAAGACCGCCGAGAAGCTGGCTGCCCAGCAGCAGGCCGAGCAGGCCACGCAGGCCGAGCACATCGCACAGCCCGGGCAGGACGAGCGGACCGGGCAGGCCGGGCCGCGGGAGGGGGACACGTGAGCAGCATCGCCGCCGCAAGTCCCGGCTTCCTCTCCCCGACGGGGGTCGAGATCGCCTTCCTCCTGGTCGGCCTGGTCACCTTCGGCGCCGCCGTCGTCACCGTCACCACCCGGCAGCTGGTGCACGCCGCCCTGTGGCTGGTGGTGGCCCTCGGCGGTCTCGCCGTCGAATACCTCCTGCTCACCGCCGAGTTCATCGCCTGGGTGCAGGTCCTCATCTACATCGGTTCCGTCGTCGTCCTCATCCTGTTCGGTCTGATGCTCACCAAGGCCCCCATCGGCCGCTCCCCGGACGCCGACTCCGGCAACCGCTGGGTCGCCCTCACCGTGGCCGTCGCCGCCGCGGTCGCCCTGGTCTGGGTGGTCGTCGATGCCTTCCGCACCACCTGGATCGACCTGGACGGCGCCGTCGCCGGCTCCACGAAGGTCACCGGCGAGAGCCTTTTCCGGAACTGGGTGCTGCCCTTCGAGGCCCTCTCCGTCCTCCTGCTGACCGCCCTGGTCGGCGCGATCGTCCTGTCCCGCAAGGCGAAGGCGGACACCGCCGCCCGGACCCCGCAGGCCCAGGGCGACCGGAGCGCCGGCCGGAGCACCGACCGGGATGCGAAGGACGCGAAGGACCCGAAGGAAGGGAGCCGCTGATGCACCTCGCCTATCCCGCCGTGCTCTCCGCCCTCCTCTTCTGCACCGGCCTGTACGGGGTCCTCGCCCGCCGCAACGCGATCCTGGTCCTGATGTCCGTCGAGCTCATGCTCAACGCCGTCAACCTCAACCTGGTCGCCTTCGACGTCTGGCTCAGCAGGGCCGCGGCCGAGACCCTGCACTCCGGGCAGGCCCTGACCCTGTTCACCATCACCATCGCCGCCGCCGAGATCGGCATCGGCCTGGCGATCGTCCTCGCCGTTCACCGCAACCGCGGCACCGCGGACATCGACCGGCTCCGCGACGCCGCCGAGAGCCCCGACGACGACGGCCCCGACAGCGACGCCGCCGCCAGAGCGCGGGCCGCCGAGAAGGCTGAGGTCACCGCGTGACCACGACCACCCTCGCCGTCCTCGCCCCCCTTCTGCCGTTCCTCGGTGCCGTGGCCGGCCTGCTGCTCGGCCGCACCGCCCCCGGCTACGTCCGCCCCATCGCCGTCCTGCCGACCCTCACGTCGCTCGTCCTGACCGTGCTGGTCGCCGCGGACCAGGGCGGCGGCCCGGCCGTCGACGCCGCCACCGAGCTCACACCCACCGGCTCGGTCCCCATCGACCTCGCCCTGCACATCGACGGCTTCGCCGCGCTCGTCGCCGTGCTGGTCACCGTCGTCGCCGGCTGTGTGCAGATCTACTCCACGGGCTATCTGCGCGACGACCCGCGCTACCCCTCCTACGCCGCCCTCGTCTCCCTGTTCACCGCCGCGATGCTCCTCGTCGTCTACTCCGGCGACCTGATCGTGCTGCTGGTCGGCTGGGAGGTCATGGGCATCTGCTCCTACTTCCTGGTCGGCCACTACTGGGAGACCCCCGAGGCCCGCGCCGCCTCCCTCAAGGCCTTCCTGGTCACCAAGCTCGGCGACGTGCCGTTCCTGATCGGCCTGTTCGCGCTCGGCACCGCCGCCGGGTCCTTCCGGATCACCGAGATCCTCGCCACCGTCGCAAGCGGCGCACTGCCCCACCCGACCGTGACCGCCCTGCTGCTCCTCGCCGGCGTGGCGGGCAAGTCGGCGCAGTTCCCGCTGCACACCTGGCTCCCCGACGCGATGGCGGGCCCCACCCCCGTCTCCGCGCTGATCCACGCCGCGACGATGGTCGCCGCCGGTGTCTACGTCGTCGCCCGGCTCCTTCCCGTCTTCCAGGCCTCCACGGCCGCGATGACCGTCCTCGCCGTCATGGCCGCCGTGACGATGACCGGCGCGGCACTCGCCGCACTCGCCCAGGACGACATCAAACGCGTCCTCGCCTACTCGACGATCAGCCAGCTCGGCTACATGACCGGGGCCCTCGCCGTCGCCGACCGCGGCGCCGCCGTCTTCCACCTCCTGTCCCACGGCGCCTTCAAGGCCCTGCTGTTCCTCGCCGCCGGCGTGATCATCCACGCCTCCGGCACCAACTCGCTGGCCGCCATGTCCCGCATGAGCCATCTGCGCGACCGTGTCCCGGACGCCTACTGGGCGATGACCGTGGCCCTCCTCGCGCTCGCCGCGATCCCTCCCTTCAGCGGCTTCTTCTCCAAGGAGTCCGTCCTCGGCGCCGCCGAACACGTCGCCTCCGGCCACACCGAGCACGCTCCCGGCGCGGCGGGCTGGACCGTCCTCGTCGCCGGTCTCGTCACGGCCCTGCTCACCGGCGCCTACGCCATGCGCCTGTGGCTGCGGGCCTTCCGCGGGCAGGGCACCGAGGCCCCCGACCACGGCAGGCAGCCCCTCGTCATGAACGCCGTCCTGTGGGTCCTCGCCGTCCCGTCCCTCGCCCTCGGCGGCTTCGCCTTCCGCCTCCTGCCCGCCTGGTTCGACGGCCGCGACCTGGCCCCCACGCTCACCACCTCCGTCCTCGGCACGGGCCTCGCCCTGGCCGGCGGCATCGTCACCTACGGCGCCTGGCGGTACACCGCCGCACTCGCCGCCCGCACCCCCCTCGGCGCCGTCGCCGCCCACCCGACGGCCGACGCCGGCCTTGTCGAGGCCGAGGCCATCGCCGGCCACGCACCCGCCTACGGGAGCGTCGCCCACGCACCCGACCCCGCCGACCCCGGACGGCTGCTGCTCGGACCGCTGCACCGCCACGCGGCCGCCGGCTTCCACCTCGACGCCGTGTACACGGCCCTCTTCGTCCGCCCGGTTCGGGCCGGAGCGAGCCTCGTCCGGTTCCTCGACCGCGAGGTCGTCGAGACCTACGTACGCGGCGCCGGCGCCGCACCCCGGCTGCTCGGGGCCGCCGTACGGCGCGCCCAGACCGGCAATGTGCAGACCTATGTGAGCGCACTGCTCGCCGGCACCGTCGTCCTCGCGGTCGCCGCCGTCCTTCTCGCCACGGGAGTGTGAGCAGGCGTGATCGACATCAACGAGTCCGTGATGCAGTTCCTTCTGGCGTTCCTCGTCGTCGGCCCGCTCCTCGGCGCCGCCGCCGCTCTCCTGCCCGCCCCGCCCGGACTGAAGGGGACGTCGCCCGACCAGGCCGTGCTCCGGCACGGCGTCACGGTCACCGGCGCCGTCCTCGCCGCCGCGCTCGCCCTCGCCGCCGGCTTCGACCACGGCCGGGCGTCGACGATGCAGGCCGTCACCGACATCAGCTGGATCCCCGCACTCCAGGTGCGCATCCACCTCGGCGTCGACGGCATCTCCCTCCCCCTTCTCGTCCTGACCGCGCTGCTGACCTTCCTCTGCGCGCTGTACTCCTACTTCAAGCCACCCGCGGGCCCCTCCCCGAAGGCCTTCGTCGCGCTGCTGCTCCTCCTGGAGTCCGGCACCCTCGCGACCTTCGCCGTCCTCGACCTGCTGCTGTTCTTCCTCGCGTTCGAGACGGTGCTCGTCCCGATGTACTTCCTCATCGCCCGCTGGGGCGGCGAGGGCCGCCAGGCCGCCGCCTGGCGGTTCATCCTCTACACCCTGCTCGGCTCGGTCGTCATGCTGCTCGGCCTGCTCCTGACCGGGATCGAGGCCGGCACCTTCGACATGGTGGCACTCGCCACCGACAACGGCCGGTCACTGACCGTGACCGTGCAGATCGTCGCGGTTCTGGCCATCGGCATCGGGCTCGCGGTCAAGACACCGATGTGGCCGCTGCACAGCTGGCTGCCCGACGCCCACACCGCCGCCCCGACCGTCGGCTCGGTCCTGCTGGCCGGCGTCCTGCTCAAGATGGGGACCTACGGATTCGTCCGGATCCTGCTGCCGGCCGCCCCCGACGGATTCCGCACCTTCGCCCCCTACCTCGCCGCCTTCGCCGTCGTCGGGATCATCTACGGATCCCTGGCCTGCCTCGCCCTGGCCAGACCGGGGGCCAAGGGCGACCTCAAGCGGCTCATCGCCTACTCCTCCGTCGGCCACATGGGCTTCGTCCTGCTCGGCATCGCCACCATGACCCCGACCGGGGTGAACGGCGCCCTGTTCGCCAACATCGCCCACGGCCTGATCACCGGTCTGCTCTTCTTCGTCGTCGGCGCGCTCAAGGACCGCACCGGCACCACCGACCTCGACGCGCTGGCCGGGAAGACCCAGGGCGCCGCCCTGTACGGAACGGCCCCGCGCCTCGGCGGCCTGCTCGCCTTCGGCGCGGTCGCCTCGCTCGGCCTGCCGGGACTCGCCGGGTTCTGGGGCGAGATGCTCGCCCTGTTCGGCTCGTTCGAGCCCGCCGAGGGCCTCAGCCGCCCCGCCTTCCTCACCTTCATGGCGATCGGCGTGTTCGGCACCCTTCTGACCGCCGCGTACCTGCTCATCGTGGTCCGCCGCGTCTGCATGGGCGCCCCGTCGCCGCAGACGCCCCGGCTCGCCGACGTCCACGGGTACGAGTTCGCGGCCTGGGTCCCGCTCGTCGCCCTCACCGTCCTCGCCGGGCTCTGGCCGAAGGCCCTGCTCGGGCTCACCGACCCGGCCGTGCAGCAGTTCCTCGCAGGAGGCACCCGATGAGCGCCCTGGTCCTGGCCCAGCCGCCGGCCGCGTCGGTGGTCCAGTCCGTCGACTGGCTCGCCGTCGCACCGCCCACCCTCACCGCGGTGGTCGCGCTCGTGGTGCTCGTCGCCGACCTCTTCGTGCCCGCCGGCCGCAAGCCCGTCCTCGGCTGGGTCTCCGTCACGGGCCTCGCCGCCGCCGGCCTGTTGCTGCTGCCCCTCCTCGACGGCCGCCGCACCACGTTCTGCCTGACCGGACAGGCCGGCGTGTGCAGCTACACCGCCGACCACTTCGCCCTCGTCATCCAGTTCCTCGTGCTCGGCGGCGCACTCCTTGCGGCCCTGCTGTCGGTCACCGCGCTGAAGGACGCGCGCGGGGCACTGCCCGAGGGGGAGTTCTGGTTCCTGCTGCTGTCCTCCGCCGCCGGCGCCGCGCTGCTGCCCGCCGCGCGCGACCTGGCGACCCTGATCATCGCCCTGGAGGTCGCCTCCCTGCCCGCCTTCGCCCTCGTCGGCCTCCGGCACGGCGAGCGCAGGTCCTCCGACGCGGCCCTGAAGTTCTTCCTGTCCTCGGTCACCGCCACCGCCGTCAGCCTCCTCGGCGTCAGCTTCGTCTACGCCTCCACCGGCACCCTCCACCTCACCCTGATCGCCGACCGCATCCAGCGGGTCGACGGACAGCTCGGTACCGTCGCCCAGACCGGTGTCGTCCTCACGCTCGTCGGCTTCGCCTTCAAGACGGCCGCCGTCCCCTTCCACTTCTGGGTCCCCGACACCTACGTGGGCGCCCCCCTGCCCATCGCCGCCTATCTGTCGGTCATCGGCAAGGCGGTCGGCTTCACCGGCCTGATCCTCGTCACCGTCGTCGCCTTCCCGTCGTACGCCGGCGCCTGGGGACCGGCGCTCGCCGCACTCGCCGCGCTCACCATGACCGTCGGCAACGTCGGAGCCCTGCGCCAGCAGGCCACGCGCGCGTACAGCGCGGTACGGCTGCTCGCCTGGTCCTCCGTCGGCCAGGCCGGCTACCTCCTGGTGCCGATCGCCGCGGCCGGATACGCGAAGGACCCCCAGCGGTCGATCGGCTCCACGGTCGCCTACGCCCTCATGTACGCCGCCGTGAACCTCGGCGCCTTCGCCGTGGCCGCCCTCGTGGGCCGTACGAGGGAACGCAACCGCGTCGCGGACTACCGGGGCCTGTACGCCACCAACCCGCTGACCGCCCTTCTGATGGCCTTCTTCCTGCTGTGCCTGGCCGGACTGCCCCCGGGCGTCATCGGCCTGTTCGCCAAGGTCACCGTCTTCTCCGCGGCCGTCGACGCCGGACTCGGCTGGCTCGCCGTCGTCATGGCCGTCAACGTGGTCATCGCGCTCTTCTACTACCTGCAGTGGACGGCACTGCTGTTCCGCGCCCCCGAGGGCGAGCCCCTCCGGCACCGCGCCCCGGCCCCCCTCACCGCCGCCCTCGCCCTCACGGCCGTCCTCGGCATCGCCCTGTCGGGCGCACCCCAGCTGGTCCTCTACTTCACGGACACCGGTCTGTTCTGACACCGGTCCGCTCCGGGCACCGGGAAGCCGCCCCGCGCGCCGCGCACCGGCCTCCCCGCGCGCGTGCCGCCCTGCCCTCGGGGCCCGAGACGCCGGGGACCTCGACCGGGGCCTCCCCGCGCGCGTGCCGCCCTGCCCGCTTTCCGCGCCCGGTCCCGCCCTTGCGCGCGCGCCGTCCGGCGTCCCGCTCACCCGGACGGCCCACGCGGCGCCGCGCACCGCGGGGAACCCGCGGCTCACGCCTGGCGTTGACCCGTACGTAAGAGTCCACTGGAGGCGACACCACGCCACCGGTGGCGTCGAGCAACAGCAAGCGAAGGTTCCCCTGCCGCACTGCTTGGAGGGCGTACCGTGCACCGCCGGCACAACGGGCTCAGGACCGCAGTCCTCCTCGGGGGGCTGTCCGCGCTCATCATCGTCATCGGCAGCTTCTTCGGCCGTACCGGCCTGATCATCGCGGTCCTCGTCGCCGTCGGCACCAACGCGTACGCGTACTGGAACAGCGACAAGCTGGCCCTGCGCGCCATGCGCGCCCGCCCGGTCAGCGAGTTCGAGGCCCCGGCGCTCTACCACATGGTCCGCGAGCTCTCCAACCGGGCCCGCCAGCCCATGCCCCGTCTGTACATCTCCCCGACGGAGGCACCCAACGCCTTCGCGACCGGCCGCAACCCGCGCAACGCGGCCGTGTGCTGCACGGAAGGCATCCTGCGCATCCTGGACCAGCGTGAGCTGCGCGGAGTCATCGGCCACGAGCTCAGCCACGTCTACAACCGCGACATCCTCATCTCCTCCGTCGCCGGTGCGCTCGCCTCCGTGATCATGTTCCTGGTCAACTTCGCCTGGCTGATCCCGGTCGGCCGCTCCCACGACGACGAGGGGCCCGGCCCGCTCGGCATGCTCCTGATCATGATCCTCGGCCCGCTCGCGGCCACCGTCATCCAACTGGCCGTCAGCCGCTCCCGGGAGTACGAGGCCGACACGTCCGGCGCCCGGCTCACCGGCGACCCCCTCGCCCTGGCCAGCGCCCTGCGCAAGCTGGAGACGGGCACCCGGCAGCTTCCGCTGCCCCCCGAGCCGCGGATCGAGACCGCGAGCCACATGATGATCGCCAACCCCTTCCGCCCGGGACAGGGGCTGTCGAAGCTGTTCTCCACGCACCCGCCGATGGCGGAGCGCATCGCCCGACTCGAGCAGATGGCAGGTCACTACCGGTGAAGACACTCCTCAACATCATCTGGCTGATCCTCAGCGGCCTCTGGCTCTTCCTCGCCTACCTGCTCGCGGGCGTGCTGCTGTGCATCACCGTGATCGGCATCCCGTTCGGCATCGCGGCGTTCCGCATCGGCGTCTACGCCCTGTGGCCCTTCGGGTACACCACGGTCGAGCGCCGCGACGCGGGCGCCCCCTCCTGCATCGGCAATGTGCTGTGGCTGATCCTCGCGGGCTGGTGGCTGGCCCTCGCCCACATCACCACCGGCATCGCGCTGTGCCTCACGATCATCGGCATCCCGTTCGGCATCGCCAACTTCAAGCTGATCCCGGTCTCCCTGCTCCCGCTGGGCCGCGAGATCGTCCCCACGGACCAGCCGTTCGCGGCACGCTGACGGGCAGGACCGGCTCCCCGGAGCCCTACCGCGCCGCCCTCCGTCGCCGTACGCCGTACGCGGCCATGCCCACGGCCAGCACACCGGCGCCCGCGGCCACCGAGACCCAGGGCAGCGCGAACGCCAGCGCCGCACACCCGGCGAGCCCCACCGCCGGGACCGCACGCCGGACGGGGGAGACGTCCAGGGTCCAGGCGGAGGCGTTGGCGACGGCGTAGTACGCCAGTACGCCGAAGGAGGAGAAACCGATCGCGTCCCGGACGTCCACCGTGGCGGCCAGGACCGCGACCACCGCACCCACGGCGAGCTCCGCCCGGTGCGGCACCCGGAAACGGGGGTGCACGGCGGCCAGCACACCGGGCAGATGCCGGTCCCGCGCCATGGCCAGCACGGTCCGCGAGACCCCCAGGAGCAGGGCGAGCAGCGACCCCAGCGCGGCCACGGCGGCCCCGGCCCGCACCACCGGCGCCAGTCCGGGCACACCGGCCGCCCGCACCGCGCCGGCCAGCGGTGCCCCCGCGTGCCCGAGCCCCGCCGGCCCCAGCACGGAGAGAACGGCCACCGCCACACACGCGTACACGGCCAGCACCAGGCCCAGGGCGAGCGTGATCGCCCGGGGGACGGTGCGCGCCGGATCCCGCACCTCCTCCCCGAGGGTCGCGATCCGCGCATACCCGGCGAACGCGAAGAACAGCAGCCCGGCCGCCCGCAGCACACCGCCGGCGCCCACCGGGCCGCCGACGGCGGCCCGTTCCACGGCGGACGCACCGGACCCCAGACACACGACGACCACGGAGGCGAGGACGGCCAGCACCACCGCCACGATCACCCGCGTCAGCAGGGCCGATTTCCGGATGCCGCCACAGTTCACCGCGGTCAGCGCCACCACAGCCGCCACCGCCACCGCGTGCGCCTGCCCCGGCCAGAGGTACATGCCCACAGTGAGCGCCATCGCCGCACAGGAGGCCGTCTTGCCGGCCACGAACGCCCAGCCCGCCAGATACCCCCAGAACATGCCGAGCCGCTCACGCCCGTACACATACGTGCCGCCCGACGCCGGATACCGGGCGGCCAGGCGTGCCGACGAAAGAGCGTTGCAGTAGGCCACCACGGCGGCGACCGTGAGCCCGAGCAGCAGCCCGGAACCGGCCGCGCGCGCCGCCGGCCCCAGGGCGGCGAAGATCCCGGCCCCGATCATCGAGCCGAGCCCGACCACCACGGAGTCCCGCACCCCCAGGCTGCGCCGCAGCCCGGACGCGGAGGCGGCGGGGAAGCGGGTCATGGTCCGCACTCTACGGAGCCGCGCAACCGCGGGACACCGCCGTGGCGTCATTCTCCCCAACACGGCCGGAACGCCGGATGACCACACATGTGGTAAGCACGACCACAAGACATGACGAGTACGACGGGCAGGTTCGGAGCATGAGCATCATCAGCTGGATCGTCCTGGGGCTGCTGGCCGGGGCCGTCGCGAAGTTCCTGCTGCCGGGCCGCGACCCGGGCGGCCTCATCGGGACGACCCTCATCGGCATCGCCAGCGCGTTCATCGGCGGCTGGATCTCCGCCCGCTGGCTGGACCGCCCGATCACCAAGGACTTCTACGACGGCGCCACCTGGGCCGCGGCGATCGGCGGCTCGCTCGTCCTGCTGATCGCCTACCGCATCCTGTTCGGCAACTCCCGCGACTGAGCGCGCCGCCAGGGCACGGCCCGGACGGAGGACAGACAGAGGACAGACAGAGAACAGACGGAGGAAGGGCGGCACCGGTGCGGTGCCACCCTTCCTCATGTCCTCATGATGTTCTCGTGATGCCCGCGCTGCCCGTGTACGGCGCGCCGTCCCGCCGGTGGTGCGCCCCTACCGGTAGTTCACGAACTGCAGCGCGAAGTCGAAGTCCTGCTTCTTGAGCATGGCGATCACGGCCTGCAGGTCGTCACGGCTCTTGGAGCTGACCCGCAGCTCGTCACCCTGGATCTGGGCCTTCACACCCTTGGGACCCTCGTCGCGGATGAGCTTGGCCACCTTCTTCGCGTTCTCCGGGGAGATGCCCTGCTTGATCGACGCGAAGATCTTGTACTCCTTGCCGGACAGCTGAGGCTCGCCCGCGTCCAGAGCCTTCAGCGAGACACCGCGCTTGATCAGCTTGGACTGGAAGACATCGAGGACTGCCTTCACCCGGTCCTCGGAGTTCGCCTGCATGAGGATCTTGTCACCGGACCACGAGATCGAGGCACCCACGCCCTTGAAGTCGTAGCGCTGCGAGATCTCCTTGGCGGCCTGGTTGAGGGCGTTGTCGACCTCCTGCCGCTCGACCTTCGAGACGATGTCGAAACTGGAGTCGGCCATGTCCTGTGGCTCCTTGTATCAGGGTGCGTGTCGGATGCGTGTCGGCGGGCGCGGGGAGGCCGCCGGGCCCGCCTTCAGGCCGCGGGCCGCATCCTGACCAGCCTAGTCATCCCCCATTCCCACGGTGCTGATCAATAGGGTGGCGAAGCACCCCTCCGCATCGGGTATTGTTTACGTCGTCGCCAGGGAGCACCGCCGAAAGGCGGTTCGACCCGGCACGCTACTTGGCGGTGTGCCCGAGTGGCCAAAGGGAGCAGACTGTAAATCTGCCGGCTCAGCCTTCCTAGGTTCGAATCCTAGCGCCGCCACACCGAGGGAAACCCCTCCGACCAGCCTCTATGGCAGGTCGGAGGGGGTTTGCTCGTTCTCGGTCGCTGTTCGATCCGGTGCCGGTTCCGGGGGCCTGTCTCGCTCTGTGCCGCCTGAGTCCCGCGCGTGCTTCCGGGCCGACTCGGAGACTCGGACGCGGCGTGCCCGACGGGGCGGCACGGTTCCTGCGGCTCTTCCGACTGCGTTCACGCGGGAGCGCCCCGCAGCGCGTGGCTGCGGGGCGCCCCATGGGGGTTGTGGGGCTAGTCGACCGATCGCCCGTCGAGCGTGCCGCCCCTGCAGGTTCCGGTGCGGGTCGTGGGAATGGTCGACCAGTCGACCGTTCCGCCGGCCTCCGTGCACTCACCCGGGGTGAGGGAGGCACCGTCGCCATTGGTGGCGGTGGCGGTACCTGTGAGGCCGAGTCCGGTGAAGGCTGCCGTGGCCATGAGGGCGGCGAGGAGGCGTCGAATACGCATGTGGTTCCCCTTTCACGGATTGCCTCGTTCGGGGCACTACACACCCTGACGTTCACCCGTGTGGGTGGCACGCCACAGTGGGCTGTTCGGGTGACACGGCTGTCGGGCGCGGGGTCGGCGACCAGGCCGGGGCGGAGGAGCGCGACGTCGAGCGGAGTGTGTGATTCCTGGTGCCGCCACTGTGCGGAAACCCCCTCTGTCCGCGGAGGCGCGGACAGAGGGGGTTTCCGTGCGGGAGGGGGGAGCGCCCCCTCAGTTGCCCGCCACCGCCTTCACCGCGACCGACACCGGGGTCGAGCCGCTGATGAGCTCCAGGGTCAGGCCGGCGGTGGCGGGGGTGTCGATCAGTTCGGCCAGGACGGCGGCCACGTCGTCGCGGGGGACCGCGCCACGGCCGGTGTGGGCCTCCAGCCGTACCAGACCGGTGCCCGCGTCGTTCGTCAGCGCGCCGGGGCGCAGGATCGTCCAGTCCAGGTCCTTCTGGCTGCGGACGTAGTCGTCGGCCGCGCCCTTGGCGCGCAGATAGACGTCGAAGACCTCGTCACCCTGGTGGTTCACGTCCGCGGCCATCGACGACACGACCAGGTGCCGGCGCACGCCCGCGCGTACCGCCGCGTCCGCGAACAGGATCGCCGCGCCCTTGTCCACCGTCTCCTTGCGCGCCGCGCCGCTGCCCGGGCCCGCGCCGGCCGCGAACACCGCCGCGTCGGCCCCCCGCAGCCGCTCCGCGACCTCCTCGACCGACGCCGACTCCAGGTCGAGCACGATCGGTTCGGCACCGGCCGCCCGCAGGTCCTCGCTCTGCTCGGCACGGCGGATGATTCCCGCCACCTCGTCCCCGCGTGCGGCGAGCAGCCGCTCCAGCCGCAGCGCGATCTGACCATGACCACCGGCGATGACAATGCGCATGTCTCCGACCGTACGCCCGAACGGGCGTGTTCGCCGCGTGCCTTCGGGCGTGCCCGAGGGGCGCGCAACCGCACACCTGTGCGTGCGTCGCATCCGTGCTTCCATGCACTCGCGCCCCTGTGCCCTGTGTCACGAGAACTCGCCCCGTCCCTGCCGCGGCAGCCCCAGCTCCGTCGCGGCGGTCGAGTCGCAGAACTCCCGTACCGCGCTCGTCCGTGCCACCACGCGCCCCCGGTGCACCACGATCCGGCTGTACCCGAGGGACAGCACCCCCGCGAGCCGTTCGCCGCGCACCGCGAGCAGCTCGGCGGGAAAGCCCGCCTCCACCCGCACCTCGGGCAGGCCGAGGACCGCGCGGGCCGACGCGCTCACCGCGTCGTAGGCGTCCTCGGGGCGCAGCCCGTGGCGGGAGGCCAGCAGATACGCCGCCTCCAGCGGGTCGCCGCGCCCCACCGGGTTCGACATGTCCCGCAGGGCGCCGCTGCCCGCGGCCACCCGCACCCCGGCCGCCCGCAGCAGCCGTACCGGAGCCGTGTCCCGCCGCTCGGTGTTCCCGCAGCCGCCCTGGGGCAGGCACACCACCGCCACCCCGGCCGCGGCCAGCTGGTCCGCGGCCCGCGCGACCACCTTGGCCGGCAGCCGGGACAGGCCGCCGCACGGGCCCAGAACGACTCCGGGGCGCAGTCCGCCCGCCATCGCCGCGATCCGCGCCAGACGGGCCGGGTCGGCGCCGTCGGTGTGCAGGTCGACGGGGCAGCCGTGCTCGGAGGCGACCTCGAGGACCGCTTCGACGTAGCCCGTGGGGTCGGGATCCAGGTCCGGGCAGCCGCCCACCACGCACGCGCCCGCCTTCACCGCGTCCCGCAGCATCGCCAGGCCCTCCGCGCCGGCCACGCCGGTGAGCACGCGCGGCACCGCCACCGTCGTCAGCTCGGCGAGGCCGCGCAGCGTCCGCCGCGCCCGCAGGACCGCCGTCAGGGCGCCGAGCCCCTGGACGTCGTCCACGCGCACGTGTGCGCGTACGGCTGTCGCTCCGTGCCCCAGGTGCAGCAGCGCGGCCTCGGTCGTCCGGCGCTGGACGTCCTTGGGGTCGCACGGCACCGGGCCGTCGCCGTCGGCGGTCAGGGCGGTGTCCGGGTGGGCGTGGGGTTCGGCCGGGGCCGGCAGGAGCAGATAGCCCTCGAGATCCACGTACGCGCCTTTGTCCCGCGGTCCGCCGGCGCGGAGGCTGCCGGCGGTGCCGACCGCCTCGATGCGCCCGCCGGACAGCCGTACGTCCACGGTCCGCCCGTCGGCCAGCCGGGCCCCGCACAGCAGGAGGCCGTCCGGGTCCGTCCGCCTGGACGAGCCCGGCGGGGAGGACGAGTGGGGCGGCTGCGGCTGACCAGGGGGCATCGCACTCCAGGGACTCCAGGGGGACACGGGCCACGAGGCCGCGCGCGGAACACAAGATCACGCAGGGTGGCTCGAGCCTAGGGCGGCCGGTGGGCCCGATGAGGGAGGAGCGCAATAGTCGTACCGGTGTGGCCGCGCGACGGGGCGGCGCGGCTGATTCGATGAGGATTGGATTTGGGTGTAGGGCGCCGGACCGTGTAATGTCTTCCTCGCTCGCCCCAATAGCTCAGTCGGCAGAGCGTCTCCATGGTAAGGAGAAGGTCAACGGTTCGATTCCGTTTTGGGGCTCTGATGCGGGGGTTCCCGCCGTCAGGCGGGGCCGAACGCATCGAAGCGGTGTAGCTCAGTCGGTAGAGCAAGCGGCTCATAATCGCTGTGTCACCGGTTCAAGTCCGGTCACCGCTACTCCCAGTAGCCGATTGCGGGGTCGGTCCGTCGATCGGCTACTCTTCATGTGCGTTAAACCCATCGACCCGTTCGTCAAGGAGCACTCACGTGGCTGCCACCGACGTCCGCCCGAAGATCACGCTGGCCTGCGTGGAGTGCAAGGAGCGGAACTACATCACCAAGAAGAACCGGCGCAACAACCCGGACCGTCTTGAGCTGAAGAAGCACTGCCCGCGCTGCAACGCACACACCGCGCACCGCGAGACGCGATAACGGGTACAACACACCTGCACGCACGAGGTCGTCCCCTGCATCAGGGGGACGGCCTCATGTTGTTTCATGTGGGAAAACCCCAGCTGACACCAGGAGGTACCGAGCCATGGCGCTCGACCAGTCCTTCGTGGGGCGGTCCTACCCGCCCACCGCCCCCTACGAGGTCGGGCGGGAGAAGATCCGTGAGTTCGCGGAGGCCGTGGGAGACGCCAACCCGGTCTACACGGACCCGGAAGCCGCCAAGGAGCTCGGCCACCCCGATGTGATCGCCCCGCCGACCTTTGTGTTCGCGATCACCTTCAAGGCCGCCGGACAGGTGATCGAGGACCCGCAGCTCGGCCTCGACTACAGCCGCGTGGTGCACGGCGACCAGAAATTCGCCTACACCCGGCCGGTGCGCGCCGGTGACCGGCTCAGCGTCACCTCCACCATCGAGTCGATCAAGTCCCTGGCCGGCAACGACGTCCTGGAGATCCGCGGTGAGGTGCACGACGAGGCCGGCGAGCACGTCGTGACCGCCTGGACCAAGCTGGTGGCCCGCGCGGCCGAGGAAGGATGAGGAACCGATGACAGCGAAGATCGCCTACGACGACGTCGAGGTCGGCACCGAGCTTCCGGCCCAGACCTTCCCCGTGACGCGCGCCACCCTCGTCCGGTACGCGGGCGCCTCCGGGGACTTCAACCCCATCCACTGGAACGAGAGGTTCGCCAAGGAGGTCGGACTGCCGGACGTGATCGCGCACGGCATGTTCACCATGGCCGAGGCGATCCGCGTCGTCACCGACTGGGCCGGCGACCCCGGCGCCGTCGTCGAGTACGGCGTCCGCTTCACCAAGCCCGTCGTCGTCCCCGACGACGACAAGGGAGCCGTGATCGAGGTCTCCGGCAAGGTGGGGGCCAAGCTCGACGACAACATCGTGCGCGTCGACCTGACCGCCGTCAGCGGCGGGCAGAAGGTCCTCGGGATGTCCCGGGCGCTCGTACGACTGGCCTGACCCCATCGTGGGGGCGAGCCGTCGGCGTACGCGACGGCATAAAGACATAAAGAAAATAGGGAAAGGCGCATGATGCGGCACGCGGCAGTACGAAGCAGTGCGCATCGGCGCGAAGCGGTGCGGGCAGTACGGGGCGGTACGGGGCCGCGCCGAAGGGGTCTCGTAGTCTTGGGCGCGTGCAGGAACTCCATGACGCGCCCCTCGCTCCGCTGACCACCTTCCGGCTGGGCGGCCCCGCGACCCGGCTGATCACCGCGACCACCGACGACGAGGTGATCGACGCCGTCCGCCGGGCCGACACCGACGGCACGCCGCTGCTGCTCATCGGCGGCGGATCCAACCTGGTCATCGGGGACAAGGGCTTCGACGGCACCGCCCTGCGCATCGCCACCCGCGGGTTCGACCTCGACGGGACGACGCTGGAGCTGGCCGCCGGCGAGGTCTGGACCGACGCGGTGGCCCGCACCGTCGAGGCCGGCCTCGCGGGCATCGAGTGCCTGTCCGGCATCCCCGGGTCCGCCGGCGCGACCCCGATCCAGAACGTCGGGGCGTACGGCCAGGAGGTGTCCGCCACCATCACCGAGGTCGTCGCCTACGACCGCCGGGCGGGCAGGACGGTGACCCTGACGAACGAGGAGTGCGCGTTCTCCTACCGCCACAGCCGCTTCAAGGCCGACCCCGAACGGTACGTCGTCCTGCGCGTCCGCTTCGCCCTGGAGGACGCGGACGGGCTGTCGGCGCCCATCAGATACGCCGAGACCGCCCGCGTCCTCGGCGTCGAGGTGGGCGACCGGGTGCCGCTCGCCACCGCCCGCGACGCGGTGCTGAAGCTGCGCGCCGGGAAGGGCATGGTGCTGGACCCCGAGGACCACGACACCTGGTCGGCCGGCTCCTTCTTCACCAACCCGATCCTCACGGACGCCGACTTCGCCGCCCTGCGCGCACGCGTGAGGGAGCGGCTGGGCGAGGGCGTCGAGCCGCCCGCCTACCCGGCGGGGGAGGGCCGCACCAAGACCTCCGCGGCCTGGCTGATCGACAAGGCCGGCTTCACCAAGGGCTACGGCACCGGCCCGGCCCGCATCTCCACCAAGCACACCCTCGCCCTCACCAACCGCGGCGGTGCGACCACCGAGGACCTGCTGGCCCTGGCCCGCGAGGTCGTGGCCGGTGTCCGCGAGGCCTTCGGCGTCACCCTGGTCAACGAGCCGGTGATGGTGGGCGTGAGCCTGTAGGCGCCGCGACCGCCCACGGAGCCGCCCGGTGCACACCGGCCCGCTTCCGCCGCCGCGTCCCCGACCGCGGCGCACCCCCGTCAGCCCGCCAGCCAGTCGTCCACTCCCGCCAGCAGCCGCTTCCTCACGTCCTCCGGGGCTGCCGACGCGCGGATCGACTGACGGGCCAGTTCCGCCAGTTCGGCGTCCGTGAAGCCGTGGTGGCGGCGGGCGATCTCGTACTGGGCGGCCAGGCGGGAGCCGAACAGAAGAGGGTCGTCGGCGCCCAGGGCCACCGGGACACCGGCCTCGAAGAACGTGCGCAGGGGGACCTCCTCCGGCTTGTCGTACACCCCCAGCGCCACATTCGACGTCGGGCACACCTCGCAGGTCACGCCCCGGTCGGCAAGCCGCCGCAGCAGCTGCGGGTCCTCCGCGGCGCGCACCCCGTGGCCCACCCGGTGGGCCTGGAGGTCGTCCAGGCAGTCGCGGACCGAGGCCGGGCCGGCCAGCTCGCCGCCGTGCGGCGCCGCGAACAGGCCGCCGGCCCGCGCGATCGCGAACGCCCGGTCGAAGTCCCGTGCCATGCCCCGGCGCTCGTCGTTCGACAGCCCGAAGCCGACCACACCGCGGTCCCGGTAGCGCACGGCCAGACGGGCCAGCGTGCGCGCGTCCAGGGGATGTCTCATCCGGTTCGCGGCGATCAGCACCCGCATGCCCAGGCCGGTCTCGCGCGACGTCGTCTCCACCGCGTCCAGGATGATCTCCAACGCCGGGATCAGCCCGCCCAGGCGCGGGGCGTACGAGGTCGGGTCGACCTGGATCTCCAGCCAGCCCGAGCCGTCCTTGATGTCCTCCTCGGCGGCCTCCCGCACCAGACGCTGGATGTCCTCCGGCCTCCGCAGACAGGAGCGCGCCGCGTCGTACAGCCGCTGGAAGCGGAACCAGCCCCGCTCGTCCGTCGCCCGCAGCTTCGGCGGCTCCCCGCTGACCAGGGCCTCCGTCAGGGCCTCGGGCAGCCGTACGCCGTACTTGTCGGCCAGCTCCAGCAGGGTGGTGGGCCGCATCGACCCGGTGAAGTGCAGGTGCAGATGGGCTTTCGGCAGCTCGGAGACATCACGTGCGCGCGGGGGGTTCGGGGAGTGTCCCTCTGATGAGCTCAACATTCCAGGATCGTGCCGCACGTCCCACGCGTCCCGGTAGCGGTTTCCTCTTTCGTGGTCTTGCTCGCACACATGAAGGGGCCTACCACCTACTAAGAAAGTAGGTGGTAGGCCCGCAGGGGAGGACGGACCTCAGTGGACCTCAGTCCCGCGCCTCCGCCAGCAGCTTCTGAATCCGGCTGACGCCCTCCACCAGGTCCTCGTCACCGAGGGCGTACGACAGCCGCAGATAGCCGGGCGTGCCGAACGCCTCGCCCGGGACGACCGCGACCTCGACCTCCTCCAGGATGAGCTCGGCCAGCTCCACCGAGTTCTGCGGGCGCTTGCCGCGGATCTCCTTGCCGAGCAGCGCCTTCACCGACGGGTAGGCGTAGAACGCGCCCTGCGGCTCCGGGCAGACGACACCGTCGATCTCGTTGAGCATCCGCACGATGGTCTTCCGCCGCCGGTCGAAGGCCTCGCGCATGCGTGCGACCGCCTCCAGGTCACCGGAGACCGCGGCGAGGGCGGCCGCCTGGGCGACGTTCGACACATTCGACGTGGCGTGCGACTGGAGGTTCGTCGCGGCCTTGACCACGTCCTTGGGGCCGATGAGCCAGCCCACGCGCCAGCCGGTCATGGCGTACGTCTTGGCGACGCCGTTGACCACGATGCACTTGTCGCGCAGCTCGGGCAGCTTCGCCGGCAGGGACACGGAGACGGCGTCGCCGTAGACCAGGTGCTCGTAGATCTCGTCGGTGAGCACCCACAGGCCGTGCTCCAGGGCCCAGCGGCCGATCTCCTCGGTCTCGGCCTCGGAGTACACCGCGCCGGTCGGGTTGGACGGGGAGACGAAGAGGAGGACCTTGGTCTTCTCCGTGCGGGCGGCCTCCAGCTGCTCGACCGTCACGCGGTAGCCGGTGGTCTCGTCGGCGACGACCTCGACGGGGACACCGCCGGCCAGACGGATGGACTCCGGGTACGTCGTCCAGTACGGCGCCGGCACGATGACCTCGTCGCCCGGGTCGAGGATCGCGGCGAACGCCTCGTAGATGGCCTGCTTGCCGCCGTTGGTGACCAGGATCTGCGACACGTCCGGCTCCCAGCCGGAGTCGCGCAGCGTCTTGGCGGCGATCGCGGCCTTCAGCTCGGGCAGACCGCCGGCCGGGGTGTACCGGTGGTACTTGGGGTTCTTGCAGGCCTCGATCGCGGCTTCGACGATGTAGTCCGGGGTCGGGAAGTCCGGCTCACCGGCGCCGAAACCGATCACCGGACGGCCGGCGGCCTTGAGGGCCTTGGCCTTGGCGTCCACGGCGAGGGTGGCCGACTCGGAGATCGCGCCGATGCGGGCGGAGACCCGGCGCTCGGTAGGAGGAGTTGCAGCGCTCATGCCGTCCATCGTTTCAGACCGGAATCGGCCGCGGCACCTCGGTTCTGCCCACCGGCCCGCCCGCCGTTTTCCGCCCGCAGGACCGCTCGGTTTCCACTCGCAGGGCCGCTCGGTTTCCGCCCGCGGGACCCCGTCGGCCGCTTTCCGTTCGACGACCGGCGCCGGACCACGTACACTCTCACCTCGTTGGCCTTCAGCAGCCGTTGCTCAGCCAGGTGCACATCGAGCATCCGGTCGGATGCGGTAGGTTGGGGGGCACACAAAGGGTCGTAGCTCAATTGGTAGAGCACTGGTCTCCAAAACCAGCGGTTGGGGGTTCGAGTCCCTCCGGCCCTGCTCCACACACCATCGCCAGGGTGTGTGCGCATGTACGTACATCGATGCACCGCCGTGCGGCTCGACCGGGCGCGGCACGGCCACGACCCGGAATCAGGTGAGGACGAATGACGGACGCCGTGGGCTCCATCGACACGCCTGATGCCCAGGACGAGGTGCCGGAGTCCAAGAAGAAGCCGCGCAGGGGCGGCAAGCGCGCCAAGAAGGGGCCGCTGAAGCGCCTTGCTCTCTTCTACCGCCAGATCATCGCGGAGCTCCGCAAGGTTGTCTGGCCCACTCGCAACCAGCTGACGACGTACGCCACCGTGGTGATTGTCTTCGTCGTCATCATGATCGCCATGGTGACCGTGATTGACTATGGGCTTGACCAGGCGGCCAAGTACGTCTTCGGCTGAGCCAAGAGCGAAGGGCGCCGTGGGACCCGGCGCCCCTTTGGCATGTTCCACCCCCATGTATCCAGGAAGAAGCAGCCACCGTGTCTGACCCGAACCTGAACGACGCCATCGAGCCGACCGAGTCCGTGGATGACGAGCTCGACACCGTCGAGGGTGCGGACGAGGTCGACGAGACCAAGGCTGCCGAGGGCGAGACGCCCGAGGAAGAGGCCGCCGAGGAGGAGGCGAAGGCCGAGTCGGACCCGGTCGCCAAACTCCGCGAGGAACTGAGCGCGCTGCCCGGCGAGTGGTACGTCATCCACACCTACGCCGGCTACGAGAAGCGCGTGAAGGCCAACCTGGAACAGCGCGCCGTCTCGCTGAACGTCGAGGACCTCATCTACCAGGCCGAGGTCCCCGAGGAGGAGATCGTCCAGATCAAGAACGGCGAGCGCAAGACCGTCCGGCAGAACAAGCTGCCCGGCTATGTGCTCGTCCGGATGGAGCTGACGGACCAGTCCTGGGGCGCCGTCCGCCACACCCCGGGTGTCACCGGCTTCGTGGGGGACGCCTTCAACCCCTACCCGCTGACGCTCGACGAGGTCGTGAAGATGCTCGCCCCCGAGGCCGAGGAGAGGGCCGCCCGCGAGGCCGCCGAGGCCGAGGGCAAGCCGCTCCCGCCGCGCAAGGTCGAGGTCCAGGTGCTGGACTTCGAGGTCGGCGACTCGGTCACCGTCACCGACGGCCCGTTCGCCACGCTGCAGGCGACGATCAACGAGATCAACCCCGACGCGAAGAAGGTCAAGGGCCTGGTGGAGATCTTCGGCCGCGAGACGCCGGTCGAGCTCTCCTTCGACCAGATCCAGAAGAACTAGCTCAACGATCATCCGAGAGAGCCCCTGCCCAGCGGTTTCCCGTCGGGCAGGGGCTCTGTCGTGTCCGGGGGCCGCCCCCGGGCCTTCCTTTCTCGCGGGATGCCTTGTACCGCCCACGGCGCCAGGCACCGGGATGACGCCGGCTGACGCCGGCGCAGGCTTCCGGATGGCGCAGGCTTTTGACGTGAGCGGCAAGCACCCGTCGTCGCTTCGCTCCTCCGGGAGGGCATCCGGGGCGTGAAGCCGGAACACGTCGTGGCTGGGGGGTCGGCTCCGCCGAAGCCGTTCCGCCGACCTCACACGTCATCCGTGCGCCTCTAGGGTGCCGCACATGCGATCGCTGATCCGAGCTGTCCGCGAAAATGACCAGGTCGCTCGTTTCCTTGCCTGGCCGGGCGACTTCGACTTGGACCGGGGGGACCATTGTGAGGATGTCCACCTGGCCTCGGGCGCCGCACTGGAGGGATTCGCGGGTGACGGAGCCGGCGGCACGTACTTCTTCTGCGGTGAGGGCGGCGAGGAACGTCCGATCCTGTACGCGGACTCCGAAGGAAGAGCGGCACTGGTGGCGATCGGCCTGCCCGAACTTCTGCGGCTTCTGTTGGTGGCTCCATGGTGGCGCGACTGCCGGGCGTTCACCGCGGAGGAGAGCCGAGAGTTCGCGGCCGGATACCTGGACGACATGCCCGATCTTGCAGCCGAAAGGGACCGCGCCGCTGCGGCTCTTGGCCTCGACCTTCCCACTGAGGCAGATGCTCTGGCTCGCTTGCGTGCGGTTGCCCTGGAGATCGGAAAGGACTTTGTTCTCGTGTTCACACCGGAGGCGAAGCCCTATGATCCACTGATCACTGACTGAGCCCGCGTCGTGCCCGAGGACGTCAGGTGCTGCGTACTGCCAGGATGCCGGGCCGTCTCCGGACCGTCCGACGCCGGCCAGCGGTGACGGACGACGCCGGCCAGCGGTGACGGACGACGCCGGCCAGCGGTGACGGACGACGCCGGTCAGTGACCGCGACGGAGCAGACCGGAAGAGGCGGGACTGGTGGAAAGCGGCCGTCGGGGACCGGCCGCACCGCTTCCGGAAACCAGCCGCGCGATCACCCGCCTTCGCCCCTGCCGGCGGTTTCCCGCCGGGCAGGGGCGTTGTGCGTACGGCTGTGTTCTCCGGGTGCCGTCCGGGCGGTTCTCCGGGCCTCGCCCGTGCGGCCGGGGTGCGGCCGGATCAGCCCACGCAGCCGGGCACCGGGCTCGGGCTGGTGCTGCAGTTGTTCGGGGTGTTGCCGGCGACCACGGTGGACTGCAGGGTCACGGTGCCGTTGTTGTTGTAGATGCCGCCGGGGTTGTTGTTGGCGGCCTGGTTCTGGCTGATGTTGCTGAGGGACACCGTGGCGGTGCCGCCGGGGAGGGTGGGGACACCGTTGGCGATGCCGCCGCCGGTCTGCGCGGTGTTGTCGACGAGGTTGCTGGTGGTGATGGTCAGCGTCCCGACGCTGGCGACGCCGCCGCCCGCGCCGCCCGCCGTATTCCTGCTGATCTGCGAGGACCTGACGGTCAGTGTGCCGTTGTTGACGAGGCCGCCGCCGTTCTGGGTCGAGGAGTTGTCCCTGACGACGCTCTCGCTCACATGCGCCTGGGAACCGCTGGACACGCCGATGCCGCCGCCGAAGGCGGCGGTGTTGTCCCGGATCACGCTGCAGTCGACGGTCAGGGTGCCGTTGCCGGTGACGAGGATGCCGCCGCCGTCGCTGCTCAGGATGGCGCTTCCGGCGGCATTGCCGTTGGTGATGGTGGTCTTGCGCAGCGTCAGATTGCCGCCGTTGACGGTGAGGATGCGGAAGGAACCAGCGGTACGGGTGAGGGTCGCGTGGTTGCCGTTGATGACGATCGGCGAGGTGATGCTGGGCAGTTCGGAGGTCAGGGCGTAGGTGCAGCGGGCCGTCAGCTTGAGCGTGTCGGTCCCCGGAGTGCTGTTGGCCTGGGTGATGGCCGTGCGCAGAGCGGTCTGACTGCACGCCACGGTGTGCGTCTTGGCCGAGGCGGAGGGGGCCAGCGCGAGGGGCACCACCGTGGCGGTCATGCCTATGCAGAGCAGATGAGCGGTGCGAACGGAAAACGCACGGGTGAACATGTCACTCCTTCTGAAGTCGCGCCCGCCGCGGGCGTGACGGTGCACAAGGGCCGTGGGCGCCGCGGACAGGGGTGCTGTCAGCGAAGGAGGTCCCCTGTGACTCGCGGGTTTTCTCCGAATTCCTCCTGATTTACGTCTGATGGTCCCTTTGTGATGCACCCGATGGCCGAACCGGACGGTGGCGCGAGGCCGTCCGCCGTATGCCTGTGCGGGCCGCCTGCCCGCGCTGACCTCGTGATTTCAGGTCCTGAGGGGGCAGGGGCTATCGTGGTGCGGTATGCCGTCTGCGGGATCATGCGCCGAACGGCGCAGGCCGAGGACGCGGACGGCACTCAACCTCTCAGCAAGGACCCGGAGAGAGCATGCCTCCCAAGAAGAAGAAGGTCACGGGGCTCATCAAGCTCCAGATCCAGGCCGGTGCCGCCAACCCGGCCCCGCCGGTCGGCCCCGCGCTGGGTCAGCACGGCGTCAACATCATGGAGTTCTGCAAGGCCTACAACGCCGCGACCGAGTCGCAGCGTGGCTGGGTCATCCCGGTGGAGATCACGGTCTACGAGGACCGTTCCTTCACCTTCGTCACCAAGACTCCGCCGGCCGCCAAGATGATCCTCAGGGCCGCGGGCGTGGAGAAGGGCTCCAGCGAGCCGCACAAGACCAAGGTCGCCAAGATCACCCGGGCGCAGGTCCGCGAGATCGCCCAGACCAAGATGCCCGACCTCAACGCCAACGACCTGGACGCCGCCGAGAAGATCATCGCTGGTACCGCCCGCTCCATGGGCGTCACCATCGAGGGCTGAGCCCCGGCATCCCACCCCGTAGCACTCATGCGGCCGTGAGAGGCCGCACGTGGCAGGGCCTGCTCGGCCCGGACCACGACTCCTTTCGGACCACACAGGAGCAGTTGTGAGCAAGCGCAGCAAGGCTCTCCGCGCTGCGGACGCCAAGGTCGACCGGAACAGGCTGTACGCCCCGCTCGAGGCCGTCCGTCTCGCCAAGGAGACCTCCACGACCAAGTTCGACGCCACCGTCGAGGTCGCCCTCCGCCTGGGTGTCGACCCGCGCAAGGCCGACCAGATGGTCCGTGGCACCGTGAACCTTCCGCACGGCACCGGCAAGACCGCCCGGGTCCTGGTCTTCGCGACCGGTGAGCGTGCCGAGGCCGCGCGTGCCGCGGGCGCCGACATCGTCGGCGCCGACGAGCTGATCGAGGAGGTGGCGAACGGCCGCCTGGACTTCGACGCCGTCGTCGCCACCCCGGACCTCATGGGCAAGGTCGGCCGCCTCGGCCGCGTCCTGGGCCCGCGTGGTCTGATGCCGAACCCGAAGACCGGCACGGTCACCCAGGACACCGCCAAGGCCGTGTCCGACATCAAGGGCGGCAAGATCGAGTTCCGTGTCGACAAGCACGCGAACCTGCACTTCATCATCGGCAAGACGTCGTTCGAGGACACCCAGCTGGTGGAGAACTACGGCGCCGCGCTGGAGGAGATCCTCCGTCTGAAGCCGTCCGCCGCCAAGGGCCGCTACATCAAGAAGGCCGCCATCACCACCACGATGGGCCCCGGCATCCCGGTCGACCCGAACCGCACCCGCAACCTTCTCGTCGAGGAGGACCCGGCCGCGGTCTGAGCCTTTGGCTCACCCCGTCGACGACGAGCCCCGCGACCCTTCCGGCGCGGGGCTCGCCCCTTTTCCGGGCACCGTTTTCCGGGTACGGCTTTCTCGCACGGCCGTTGGCGGCCTGCGCTAGCGTGAGGGCCACAGCCATGGCACAGGGGGGACGCATGAGGAGCACGACCGCGCGCCGTACGACACTGCCGGTCGCGGTGGCGGCCGCGCTGACGGGGGTGACCGCGTGCGGCTTCGGCGGCCCCTCCCGGGACTCGGGCGGGACCGGCGGGGCGGCGGAGCGGGACACGGCGCGCATGAGCTCCATCGCGGCCCTGCGGTCCGCCGACACCTCCACCGCCGAGGCCGACTCCGCCCGGGTGTCGATGACGACCAGCATCGGCACGCTGATGTCCATGAAGGGCAGCGGCACCGTCGCCTGGGGCCGCGGCCTGACCGGCCGGCTCACGCTCACCTACACCGGTGGCACGGCCCTGGAGACGATGCGCAGGGTAGGGACCACCTCGATGGAGGCGCGGTACCTGCCCGACGCCTACTACGCCCGCATGGGCGACGCCTTCGCCGCGCAGGCGGGGGGCGGCAGGCACTGGATCCGGTACCGCTACGAGGACCTCGGGCGGCTCGCGGGCGGCTCCGGCGCGTATCTGCGGGAGCAGCTGCGGAACTCCACGCCGAACCAGACGGTGAAGCTGCTGCTCGCCTCCGGCGACGTCAGGAGGGTCGGCGAGGCGACGGTACGGGGCGAGCGCACCACGCACTACCGGGGCACGGTGGACATCGCCGACTTCGCCGGCAGGAGCTCGGCCCTTCCCCGCGGCGAGCTGGAGGCGCTGCGCAGGCAGCTCGACCAGGCCGGTGTCACCACCGAGTCCATCGACATCTGGATCAACGACCGGAGCCTTCTGGTCAAGAAGGTCGAGAGGGCCGACACGGCGGCCGGCACGATGACCAACACGGCGTACTACAGCGACTACGGCATCAAGGTCGCCGTCCAGGAGCCACCGGCCGACGACACCAGGGACTTCAAGGACCTGATGACGGCCCGGGGCACCGCGGGCACCGGCTCCTGACCCACGGGCCGGGCAACCCCCGGAGGGACGCCGCGGGGGCGGATTTGCCCGAGGGAGCCCGGGTCTCGTACTCTTCTGCGGAAGCCAGAGACCGCTGGTCGTTACCGCACGCTCATACGGGGGTGCGGTGGCCGAAGGATCCGCTGAACTGCGGACGGCCCGCGCAGGTGACAGTGGAAGTACTCCCGGAGTGCACGCGATCGTGCCGTGTGTACGACCGGTCGAGTCCGCCCCGTGCGCCTGCGCCGGGGCGTTTCGTTTTCCCCAGTCCTCCTTCGGGTCCGCGCGGTCCGAATCACCCGGAAGGAGGCCGAGGCCATGGCGAGGCCCGACAAGGCGGCCGCGGTTGCCGAGCTGACGGACAAGTTCCGCACCTCGAACGCCGCCGTGCTGACCGAGTACCGCGGTCTCACCGTGGCGCAGCTCAAGACGCTGCGCCGTTCTCTCGGTGAGAACGCCCAGTACACCGTGGTGAAGAACACGCTGACCAAGATCGCGGCCAACGAGGCCGGGATCGCGCTGGACGACCAGCTCTTCGCTGGTCCGACGGCGGTCGCCTTCGTCACCGGTGACCCGGTGGAGTCGGCGAAGGGTCTTCGTGACTTCGCCAAGGAGAACCCGAACCTCATCATCAAGGGCGGTGTCCTTGACGGCAAGGCGCTGTCCGCCGATGAGATCAAGAAGCTTGCGGACCTGGAGTCCCGCGAGGTTCTGCTCAGCAAGCTGGCCGGTGCCTTCAAGGCGAAGCAGTCCCAGGCTGCCTCCGTCTTCCAGGCGCTGCCGTCGAAGCTCGTCCGCACCGTGGACGCGCTGCGTGCCAAGCAGGCCGAGCAGGGCGGTGCCGAGTAATTCGGCTCGCTTTGCGATCCTCACCAGCCTGTGGGTGAGGGTCGACGCGGGCCCGACGTACGCCCGCCTTACCCAGTACATCCGGCACCTGCCGACGTGAACGGAAGGACCGCCATCATGGCGAAGCTGACCCAGGAAGAGCTGCTCGCGCAGTTCGAGGAGATGACCCTCATCGAGCTCTCCGAGTTCGTGAAGGCGTTCGAGGAGAAGTTCGACGTCACCGCCGCCGCGGCCGCCCCGGTCGTCGTCGCCGGTGGTGGCGCTGCCGCCGCCGGCGGTGCCGAGGCCGAGCCCGAGAAGGACGAGTTCGACGTCATCCTCGCCGCCGCCGGCGACAAGAAGATCCAGGTCATCAAGGTCGTGCGCGAGCTGACCTCCCTCGGCCTGAAGGAGGCCAAGGACCTGGTCGACGGCGCCCCGAAGCCCGTCCTCGAGAAGGTCAACAAGGAGGCCGCGGACAAGGCCAAGGAGGCCCTCGAGGGCGCCGGCGCCACCGTCGAGGTCAAGTAAGACCTTCACGGGTCCGTCCGGGACTCCTGCGCACTGACAGCCGTACAGGGCTGTAACGCGGACGCACCGAGGGGCGATCATCCATCCGGGTGGTCGCTCCTCGGCGTTTCCCGAGGACGGCGCAGGCCGCCTTGCACCCGGGGCCGGGACAGGTAAGGTGATCTTCGTCGTGCCTCGGGCGGTCCCGGAGGCAGGCTGCATGTGACGACGGCGGCACCCGATTTCGGCCTGGGGGGCCTTGACGAACTGCACGCAGCGCGCAATTCTCAGGACGCGTCGTCACAAGGATCCGAATCCGAGGCATGGATCGACGACAAAGAGGGCAGTATCAAAGTGCGTTGAGGGCAGACATGCCGCAGACGTCGACAACTGTGAGGGTCCCGAAAAACCCGTACTGGACATCAGTGGGCTAAGTGGCTACACTGACCCTTTGCGCTGCCTGTTAGCTGCCCCCTGCCCGTCACCAGGGGCATGCCCTCGCCTCAGCAACGACGACCGGACCACCGCTGACCTGGCCTTATCCGGCCGCAGCAGAGGACCTGTCGTCCAGCGACGGCGGGGACCGGTACGCGCGTAGTGAGTCCGAGCCCTCGGAAGGACCCCCTCTTGGCCGCCTCGCGCACTGCCTCGACCGCGAATACGAACAACGGCGCCAGCACTGCTCCGCTGCGCATCTCCTTTGCAAAGATCAAGGAGCCCCTCGAGGTCCCGAACCTTCTCGCGCTGCAAACCGAGAGCTTCGACTGGCTGCTCGGGAACGACGCGTGGAAGGCTCGCGTAGAGGAGGCTCTCGAGAAGGGTCAGGACGTCCCCACCAAGTCCGGTCTCGAGGAGATCTTCGAGGAGATCTCCCCGATCGAGGACTTCTCCGGGTCCATGTCGCTGACCTTCCGCGACCATCGCTTCGAGCCGCCGAAGAACTCGATCGACGAGTGCAAGGAGCGCGACTTCACCTACGCCGCGCCGCTCTTCGTCACGGCCGAGTTCACCAACAACGAGACCGGCGAGATCAAGTCCCAGACCGTCTTCATGGGCGACTTCCCGCTCATGACGAACAAGGGCACCTTCATCATCAACGGCACCGAGCGTGTCGTGGTGTCTCAGCTGGTTCGTTCGCCGGGCGTCTACTTCGACTCCACCATCGACAAGACCTCCGACAAGGACGTCTTCACCGCCAAGATCATCCCGTCCCGGGGTGCCTGGCTGGAGATGGAGATCGACAAGCGCGACATGGTCGGTGTCCGCATCGACCGCAAGCGCAAGCAGTCCGTCACCGTGCTCCTCAAGGCGCTCGGCTGGACCAACGAGCAGATCCTCGAGGAGTTCGGCGAGTACGAGTCGATGCGCGCCACCCTGGAGAAGGACCACACCCAGGGCCAGGACGACGCGCTGCTGGACATCTACCGCAAGCTGCGCCCGGGCGAGCCCCCCACGCGTGAGGCCGCCCAGACGCTGCTGGAGAACCTCTACTTCAACCCCAAGCGCTACGACCTCGCCAAGGTCGGCCGCTACAAGCTCAACAAGAAGCTGGGTACGAGCACCCCGCTGGACGAGGGTGTCCTGACCATCGGGGACATCATCGCCACGATCAAGTACCTGGTGAAGCTGCACGCCGGCGAGACCGAGACCATCGGGGACAACGGCGAGACGGTCGTCGTCGAGACCGACGACATCGACCACTTCGGCAACCGCCGTCTGCGCAGCGTGGGCGAGCTCATCCAGAACCAGGTCCGCACCGGTCTGGCCCGTATGGAGCGCGTCGTCCGCGAGCGCATGACCACCCAGGACGTCGAGGCGATCACGCCGCAGACCCTGATCAACATCCGGCCGGTCGTCGCCTCCATCAAGGAGTTCTTCGGCACCAGCCAGCTGTCCCAGTTCATGGACCAGAACAACCCGCTGTCCGGGCTGACGCACAAGCGCCGTCTGTCCGCGCTCGGACCGGGTGGTCTCTCCCGTGAGCGGGCCGGCTTCGAGGTCCGTGACGTGCACCCCTCGCACTACGGCCGCATGTGCCCGATCGAGACGCCGGAAGGCCCGAACATCGGTCTGATCGGCTCGCTGGCCACCTACGCCCGGGTCAACGCGTTCGGCTTCGTCGAGACCCCGTACCGCAAGGTCGTCGACGGCCAGGTCACCGACCAGGTGGACTACCTCACGGCCGACGAGGAGGACCGCTACGTCATCGCGCAGGCCAACGCCGTCCTGACGGACGACCTGCGCTTCGCCGAGAGCCGCATCCTGGTCCGCCGCCGTGGCGGCGAGGTCGACTACGTCGACCCCGAGGACGTGGACTACATGGACGTCTCGCCGCGCCAGATGGTGTCGGTCGCGACCGCCATGATCCCCTTCCTCGAGCACGACGACGCCAACCGTGCCCTCATGGGCGCGAACATGATGCGCCAGGCCGTGCCGCTGATCCAGGCGGAGGCCCCGCTCGTCGGCACCGGCATGGAGTACCGCTCCGCCGTCGACGCCGGCGACGTCATCAAGGCCGAGAAGTCCGGTGTGGTCCAGGAGGTCTCCGCGGACTACATCACCACGGCCAACGACGACGGCACGTACATCACCTACCGCCTGGCCAAGTTCGCCCGCTCCAACCAGGGCACCTCGGTCAACCAGAAGGTCATCGTCAACGAGGGCGACCGCGTCGTCGAGGGCCAGGTCCTCGCCGACGGCCCGGCCACCCAGAACGGCGAGATGGCGCTCGGCAAGAACCTGCTGGTCGCGTTCATGCCGTGGGAAGGCCACAACTACGAGGACGCGATCATCCTGTCGCAGCGCCTCGTGCAGGACGACATCCTCTCCTCGATCCACATCGAGGAGCACGAGGTCGACGCCCGTGACACCAAGCTCGGCCCCGAGGAGATCACCCGGGACATCCCGAACGTCTCCGAGGAGGTCCTCGCCGACCTCGACGAGCGCGGCATCATCCGCATCGGTGCCGAGGTCGTCGCCGGCGACATCCTGGTCGGCAAGGTCACCCCGAAGGGTGAGACCGAGCTGACCCCGGAGGAGCGCCTGCTGCGCGCGATCTTCGGTGAGAAGGCCCGTGAGGTCCGTGACACCTCGCTGAAGGTGCCGCACGGCGAGACCGGCAAGGTCATCGGCGTGCGCGTCTTCGACCGCGAGGAGGGCGACGAGCTGCCGCCGGGCGTGAACCAGCTGGTCCGCGTCTACGTGGCGCAGAAGCGCAAGATCACCGACGGTGACAAGCTCGCCGGCCGCCACGGCAACAAGGGTGTCATCGCCAAGATCCTGCCGATCGAGGACATGCCGTTCCTGGAGGACGGCACCCCGGTCGACGTCATCCTCAACCCGCTGGGCGTGCCGTCCCGTATGAACCCGGGACAGGTCATGGAGATCCACCTCGGCTGGCTCGCCAGCCAGGGCTGGGACGTCTCCGGCGTCCAGGAGGAGTGGGCCGAGCGTCTGCGGGCCATCGGCGCCGACCGGGTCGGTCCGCGCACCAACGTGGCCACCCCGGTCTTCGACGGTGCCCGGGAGGACGAGATCGCAGGTCTGCTGGAGCACACGCTCCCCGACCGCAACGGCGACCGTCTGGTCCTGCCGTCCGGCAAGGCCCGGCTCTTCGACGGCCGCTCCGGCGAGCCGTTCCCGGACCCGATCTCGGTCGGCTACATGTACATCCTCAAGCTGCACCACCTGGTCGACGACAAGCTGCACGCCCGCTCGACCGGTCCGTACTCGATGATCACCCAGCAGCCGCTGGGTGGTAAGGCCCAGTTCGGTGGCCAGCGGTTCGGCGAGATGGAGGTGTGGGCACTCGAGGCGTACGGCGCCGCCTACGCCCTCCAGGAGCTGCTGACCATCAAGTCCGACGACGTCACCGGCCGCGTGAAGGTCTACGAGGCCATCGTCAAGGGCGAGAACATCCCCGAGCCCGGCATCCCCGAGTCCTTCAAGGTGCTCATCAAGGAGATGCAGTCCCTCTGCCTGAACGTGGAGGTGCTGTCCAGCGACGGTATGTCCATCGAGATGCGCGACACCGACGAGGACGTCTTCCGCGCCGCGGAGGAGCTCGGCATCGACCTGTCCCGGCGCGAGCCGAGCAGCGTCGAAGAGGTCTGACGGGAGTCCGGCGGGCCTTTCCGCTCCGGGAAGGCCCGCCGACCCCCAGGCCCCCGTTTCAGACCACAGACTTAACGACCCTGAGAGGGATTGACGCATAGTGCTCGACGTCAACTTCTTCGACGAGCTGCGGATCGGCCTGGCCACCGCCGACGACATCCGCCAGTGGAGCCACGGCGAGGTCAAGAAGCCCGAGACCATCAACTACCGCACCCTCAAGCCCGAGAAGGACGGCCTCTTCTGCGAGAAGATCTTCGGCCCCACCCGGGACTGGGAGTGCTACTGCGGCAAGTACAAGCGCGTCCGTTTCAAGGGCATCATCTGCGAGCGCTGTGGCGTCGAGGTCACACGCGCGAAGGTGCGCCGTGAGCGGATGGGCCACATCGAGCTGGCCGCGCCCGTCACGCACATCTGGTACTTCAAGGGCGTCCCGTCGCGCCTGGGCTACCTGCTGGACCTGGCCCCGAAGGACCTGGAGAAGGTCATCTACTTCGCGGCGTACATGATCACGTACGTCGACGAGGAGCGCCGCGCCCGCGACCTGCCCTCGCTGGAGGCCCACATCTCGGTGGAGCGCCAGCAGATCGAGCAGCGCCGCGACGCCGACCTGGAGGCCCGCGCCAAGAAGCTGGAGGCGGACCTCGCCGAGCTGGAGGCCGAGGGCGCCAAGGCCGATGTGCGCCGCAAGGTGCGCGAGAGCGCCGAGCGCGAGATGAAGCAGCTGCGCGACCGCGCGCAGCGCGACCTCGACCGTCTGGACGAGGTGTGGAACCGGTTCAAGAACCTCAAGGTCCAGGACCTCGAGGGCGACGAGCTGCTCTACCGCGAGCTGCGTGACCGCTTCGGCACCTACTTCGAGGGCTCGATGGGCGCCGCGGCGCTGCAGAAGCGCCTGGAGTCCTTCGACCTCGAGGCGGAGGCCGAGAAGCTCCGCGAGATCATCCGCACCGGCAAGGGCCAGAAGAAGACCCGTGCCCTCAAGCGTCTGAAGGTCGTCTCCGCGTTCCTGCAGACCTCCAACAGCCCCAAGGGCATGGTCCTGGACTGCGTCCCGGTCATCCCGCCGGACCTGCGTCCGATGGTGCAGCTGGACGGTGGCCGCTTCGCGACCTCCGACCTGAACGACCTGTACCGCCGTGTCATCAACCGCAACAACCGCCTGAAGCGGCTTCTCGACCTCGGCGCGCCCGAGATCATCGTCAACAACGAGAAGCGCATGCTCCAGGAGGCCGTCGACGCGCTCTTCGACAACGGCCGCCGCGGCCGCCCGGTGACCGGCCCCGGCAACCGCCCGCTGAAGTCCCTCAGCGACATGCTGAAGGGCAAGCAGGGCCGCTTCCGCCAGAACCTGCTCGGCAAGCGTGTCGACTACTCGGCGCGTTCCGTGATCGTCGTCGGTCCGCAGCTGAAGCTGCACCAGTGCGGTCTGCCGAAGGCGATGGCGCTGGAGCTGTTCAAGCCGTTCGTGATGAAGCGCCTGGTCGACCTGAACCACGCGCAGAACATCAAGAGCGCCAAACGCATGGTCGAGCGCGGCCGCACGGTCGTGTACGACGTGCTGGAAGAGGTCATCGCGGAGCACCCGGTTCTGCTGAACCGTGCGCCCACCCTGCACCGCCTCGGCATCCAGGCCTTCGAGCCGCAGCTGGTCGAGGGCAAGGCCATTCAGATTCACCCGCTCGTGTGCACCGCGTTCAACGCGGACTTCGACGGTGACCAGATGGCCGTGCACCTGCCGCTGTCCGCGGAGGCACAGGCCGAGGCGCGCATCCTGATGTTGTCCTCGAACAACATCCTCAAGCCGGCCGACGGCCGCCCGGTGACGATGCCGACCCAGGACATGGTCCTCGGTCTGTACTTCCTCACCACCGACAGCGAGATGCGCGAGGTCAAGGGCGAGGGCCGCTCCTTCTCCTCGGTGGCCGAGGCGATCATGGCGTTCGACGCCGGTGAGCTCTCGCTGCAGGCCAGTGTGGACATCCGCTTCCCGGCGGGCACCGTCCCGCCGCGCGGCTGGACCCCGCCGGCCGGCGAGGACGGCCGGCCCGACTGGCAGCCGGGCGACAGCTTCCGCCTGCGGACGACCCTGGGCCGCGCGCTCTTCAACGAGCTGCTGCCCGAGGACTACCCGTTCGTCGACTTCGAGGTGGGCAAGAAGCAGCTCTCCGAGATCGTCAACGACCTCGCCGAGCGCTACCCGAAGATCGTCGTGGCGGCCACGCTCGACAACCTGAAGACGGCCGGCTTCTACTGGGCCACCCGTTCCGGTGTCACCGTCGCCATCTCCGACATCGTCGTCCCCGAGGCGAAGAAGGAGATCGTCGCCAAGTACGAGGCGCGGGACGAGAAGGTCCAGCGGCAGTACGAGCGCGGTCTGATCACCAAGGACGAGCGCACGCAGGAGCTCATCCAGATCTGGACCCAGGCGACCAACGACGTCGCCGAGGCCATGACGGGCAACTTCCCGAAGACCAACCCGATCTTCATGATGGTCAACTCGGGTGCCCGAGGAAACATGATGCAGATGCGTCAGATCGCCGGTATGCGCGGTCTGGTGTCGAACGCCAAGAACGAGACCATCCCGCGGCCCATCAAGGCGTCCTTCCGCGAGGGTCTGACCGTGCTGGAGTACTTCATCTCCACGCACGGTGCCCGCAAGGGTCTGGCCGACACCGCCCTGCGTACCGCCGACTCGGGTTACCTCACCCGTCGTCTGGTCGACGTCTCCCAGGACGTCATCATCCGCGAGCTGGACTGCGGCACCGACCGCGGTCTGCGTCTGCGCATCGCCGAGCGGGACGAGAACGGCGTGCTGCGCAAGGCGAGCAACGTCGAGACGTCCGTGTACGCGCGCTGCCTCGCCGAGGACATCGTCGTCGACGGCCAGGTGCTGGCCCCGGCCGGCACCGACCTGGGCGACGTGCTCATCGAGGAGCTGATCTCCCGTGGTGTCGAGGAGGTCAAGACCCGCTCGGTCCTGACCTGCGAGTCCACGGTGGGCACCTGCGCCATGTGCTACGGCCGTTCGCTCGCCACCGGCAAGCTGGTCGACATCGGTGAGGCGGTCGGCATCATCGCCGCCCAGTCCATCGGTGAGCCCGGTACCCAGCTGACGATGCGTACCTTCCACACCGGTGGTGTGGCCGGTGACGACATCACCCAGGGTCTGCCGCGTGTCGTCGAGCTCTTCGAGGCCCGTACGCCCAAGGGTGTCGCCCCGATCGCCGAGGCGGCCGGACGCGTCCGGATCGAGGAGACCGAGAAGACCAAGAAGATCATCATCACCCCGGACGACGGCAGCGACGAGACGAGCTACCCGATCTCGAAGCGTGCCCGTCTGCTGGTCAACGAGGGCGACCACGTCGAGGTGGGCCAGAAGCTCACCGTGGGTGCCACCAACCCGCACGACGTGCTGCGCATCCTGGGTCAGCGGGCCGTCCAGATCCACCTGGTCCAGGAGGTCCAGAAGGTCTACACCTCGCAGGGTGTGTCGATCCACGACAAGCACATCGAGATCATCATCCGGCAGATGCTGCGCCGGGTGACGATCATCGAGTCCGGCGACGCCGAGCTGCTGCCCGGCGAGCTGGTCGAGCGCTCGAAGTTCGAGCAGGAGAACCGTCGTGTGGTCCAGGAGGGCGGCCAGCCGGCCTCCGGTCGTCCGCAGCTGATGGGTATCACCAAGGCCTCGCTGGCGACCGAGTCCTGGCTGTCGGCGGCGTCCTTCCAGGAGACGACCAGGGTCCTGACGGACGCGGCGATCAACGCCAAGTCCGACCAGCTCATCGGTCTCAAGGAGAACGTCATCATCGGTAAGCTCATCCCGGCCGGTACGGGTCTGGCCCGCTACCGCAACATCCGGGTCGAGCCGACCGAGGAGGCCAAGGCCGCGATGTACTCGGCCGTGGGCTACGACGACATCGACTACTCACCGTTCGGCGCGGGCTCCGGCCAGGCCGTTCCGCTGGAGGACTACGACTACGGGCCGTACAACCAGTGAGGCGAGTGCGTGTGCGACGTACGCGTACGCGTCCGACGCGCTGACGCACCGAGGAACGTGCTGACGCACTGAACGCACTGAAGGGGAGACCATTCCGTCACGGGATGGTCTCCCCTCGGCGTTTCGGTCCCTGATGGCGCATGATGGAGGGACTCGTACGGTTCGGGGGAGGTCGTCCGTGTCGTTCCCTCCAGCGCAACCGCCGTGGCAGCCCTGGCAGCCGTGGCAGCCCGGACAGGGCGTTCCGCAGCCGTGGCAGGGCCAGGGCAACCCGTCCCTGCTGGCGTCCCACGCCGACCGCGAGCGTGCCGTGGACGTGCTCAGAGCGGGCTTCGGCGAGGGCCGCCTGGACCAGGAGGAATTCGACCGGCGCATGACCCGGGCGTACCAGGCGCGCACCATCGGGGAACTGGCGCTGCTGGTCGCCGATCTGCCGCAGGGCCCCGCACCGTTCTCCGCCGCGGCTCCGGCCGTCCCCGCGACATTTCTGCCGCGCCCGGTCCCGCCCACCAACAGCAAGGCGGTCGGCTCCCTGGTCTGCGGCGTGCTCACCCTGATGACAGCCGGCCTCACGGGCCTTCCCGCGGTGATCCTGGGCCATGCCGCCCGCTCCGAGATCCGCAGCCGGAACGAGGGCGGCGACGCCCTGGCCCTGACCGGCCTGGTCCTGGGCTGGCTCTCCGTCGCCGGCTGGGCCCTCTTCCTCGTCCTCCTCGTCCTGACGACGGTCCTCGCATCGAGCTGACGTGCGCCGGCCGACGGCCCGTCACGGACGTGCCGGAGGAAGGCGGGCGGGCCCCTGGCGGCGGCGATGACGCGGTGGTGATGCAGGGGCGGTGCGGTGGTGCGCGGTGACCCGCGGTGGCGATGTTCCGGACCGGCGCGTGAACGCCCGTATACGCGCCCCTGAGGCGCCGTACACGTGCCCCTGAGCCTCCCTGGACGTCCTTGAGCGTTCCCGGGCGTTCCTGGGCGGCGTGATCCGTCCGGGCGCGCCGTGACCCGTCCGGAGGCGCCCGAAGGACGTTTCGGAGTGCGTCGGCCGGGAAGGGGGAGGGTGCTGATGCGGGAGGGCCGTGAGCCTCGGTGTTCACCGCCGCGACAGCGGCCTGACGTGCGAAGATTGTCGTATTCGCGGATCGTGGTCCATGGATTCGAAGATCGCGCGGCATAGGGGGGCTTGACAAAGCACGCGGAACGAGGCGGGCAGGGCCCATTTGTTTTGACCGCAGCGAATGAGGTAGGTACGCTCAGACCTTGTGCCTGGGGTGTGCCCTGGCTTTCGTGCGCGCCTTTCATGCCGCACAGGGAGCTGCTGACGGCCGCCGTAATCTGCGCCTCTTTCTGCCTTCCGGTGGGAGTCTGCGGGATTCGACACACCCGACCGCGTGGGTCGGTGACGTTCCAGGTTAGCTGTACCCATCGGCACACAGAAACCGGAGAAGTAGTGCCCACGATCCAGCAGTTGGTCCGCAAGGGCCGGCAGGACAAGGTCGACAAGAACAAGACGCCCGCGCTCGAGGGTTCCCCTCAGCGCCGTGGTGTGTGCACGCGTGTCTTCACGACTACCCCGAAGAAGCCGAACTCGGCCCTCCGCAAGGTCGCGCGTGTGCGTCTGACCAGCGGCATCGAGGTCACCGCTTACATTCCGGGTGAAGGACACAACCTGCAGGAGCACTCCATCGTGCTCGTGCGCGGTGGGCGTGTGAAGGACCTGCCGGGTGTTCGTTACAAGATCATCCGTGGTTCGCTCGACACCCAGGGTGTCAAGAACCGCAAGCAGGCCCGCAGCCGTTACGGCGCCAAGAAGGAGAAGTAAGAATGCCTCGTAAGGGCCCCGCCCCGAAGCGTCCGGTTCACGTCGACCCGGTCTACGGTTCTCCTCTGGTGACCTCCCTCATCAACAAGGTGCTGCTGAACGGCAAGCGCTCCACCGCCGAGCGGATCGTCTACGGTGCCATGGAGGGCCTGCGGGAGAAGACCGGCAACGACCCGGTCGTCACCCTCAAGCGTGCTCTCGACAACATCAAGCCGACCCTCGAGGTCAAGTCCCGCCGCGTCGGTGGCGCCACCTACCAGGTGCCGGTCGAGGTCAAGCCCGGCCGCGCCAACACCCTGGCGCTGCGCTGGCTGGTCGGTTACGCCCGTGCCCGTCGCGAGAAGACGATGACCGAGCGTCTGCTCAACGAGCTCCTCGACGCCTCCAACGGCCTCGGCGCCGCTGTGAAGAAGCGCGAGGACACCCACAAGATGGCCGAGTCCAACAAGGCCTTCGCGCACTACCGCTGGTAGTCGCTTCCCCATCGAGATCCGAGAGAAGACTGAAGCCTTATGGCTACCACTTCACTTGACCTGGCCAGGGTGCGCAACATCGGCATCATGGCCCACATCGACGCGGGCAAGACGACCACCACCGAGCGGATCCTGTTCTACACCGGTCGTTCGTACAAGATCGGTGAGGTCCACGACGGCGCTGCCACCATGGACTGGATGGAGCAGGAGCAGGAGCGTGGCATCACGATCACTTCTGCTGCCACCACCTGTCACTGGACGCTGGATGACGTCGACCACACCATCAACATCATCGACACGCCGGGCCACGTCGACTTCACCGTCGAGGTGGAGCGCTCGCTGCGTGTGCTCGACGGTGCGGTGACGGTGTTCGACGGCGTCGCCGGCGTCGAGCCCCAGTCCGAAACGGTGTGGCGTCAGGCGGACCGCTACGGCGTGCCGCGCATCTGCTTCGTGAACAAGCTGGACCGCACCGGTGCCGAGTTCCACCGCTGCGTCGACATGATCAAGGACCGCCTGGGCGCGCAGCCGCTGGTCATGCAGCTGCCGATCGGCGCCGAGGCGGACTTCAAGGGCGTGGTGGACCTGGTCCGCATGAAGGCCCTGGTGTGGTCCCCCGAGGCGGCCAAGGGCGAGATGTACGACGTCGTCGACATCCCGGACACCCACGTCGAGGCCGCCGAGGAGTGGCGCGGCAAGCTGGTCGAGGCCGTCGCCGAGAACGACGAGGAGATGATGGAGCTGTACCTCGAGGGCCAGGAGCCCACCGAGGAGCAGCTGTACGCGGCGATCCGCCGTATCACCATCGCCTCCGGCAAGGGCAGCGAGACCACCGTCACCCCGGTGTTCTGCGGTACCGCGTTCAAGAACAAGGGTGTCCAGCCGCTGCTCGACGCGATCGTGCGCTACCTGCCGTCCCCGGTCGACATCGAGGCCATCGAGGGCCACGCGATGGGCGACGCGGAGACGGTCGTCAAGCGCAAGCCGTCCGAGGACGAGCCCCTGTCGGCGCTGGCGTTCAAGATCATGAGCGACCCGCACCTGGGCAAGCTCACCTTCGTCCGGGTGTACTCCGGCCGCCTGGAGTCCGGCATCTCCGTGCTGAACTCCGTCAAGGGCAAGAAGGAGCGCATCGGCAAGATCTACCGCATGCACGCCAACAAGCGTGAGGAGATCTCGTCGGTGGGCGCCGGCGACATCGTCGCGGTCATGGGCCTGAAGCAGACCACCACCGGTGAGACGCTCTGCGACGAGCAGAACCCGGTGATCCTGGAGTCCATGGACTTCCCGGCCCCGGTCATCGAGGTCGCGATCGAGCCCAAGTCCAAGGGCGACCAGGAGAAGCTGAGCGTCGCCATCCAGCGGCTCGCGGAGGAGGACCCCTCCTTCCAGGTCCACACCAACGAGGAGACCGGCCAGACCGTCATCGGCGGCATGGGCGAGCTGCACCTCGAGGTCCTCGTGGACCGCATGAGGCGCGAGTTCAAGGTCGAGGCCAACGTCGGCAAGCCGCAGGTCGCGTACCGCGAGACCATCCGCAAGGCGGTCGAGAAGGTCGAGTACACCCACAAGAAGCAGACGGGTGGCAGCGGCCAGTTCGGTCGCGTCGTCATCTCGATCGAGCCGATCGAGGGCGGCGACACCGCCTACGAGTTCGTCAACCAGGTCACTGGTGGACGTATCCCGAAGGAGTACATCCCGTCGGTCGACGCCGGCTGCCAGGAGGCCATGCAGTTCGGTGTCCTCGCCGGTTACGAGATGACCGGTGTCCGGGTGACGCTGCTCGACGGCGCCTACCACGAGGTGGACTCCTCCGAGCTGGCGTTCAAGATTGCCGGCTCGCAGGCCTTCAAGGAGGCTGCGCGCAAGGCCAGCCCGGTTCTCCTTGAGCCGATGATGGCCGTGGAGGTCACCACGCCCGAGGAGTACATGGGCGACGTCATCGGCGACATCAACTCCCGCCGTGGCCAGATCCAGGCCATGGAGGAGCGGGCGGGTGCCCGCGTCGTGAAGGGCCTCGTGCCCCTGTCGGAGATGTTCGGCTACGTCGGAGACCTCCGCAGCAAGACGTCGGGTCGCGCAAGCTACTCGATGCAGTTCGACTCCTACGCCGAGGTTCCGCGGAACGTCGCCGAGGAGATCATCGCGAAGGCCAAGGGCGAGTAACTCTTCCGGGTTCCAGCCTTTAGGCTTGACTCCGGAGCCTCATGGGGCATTCCGCCGCAAATGCGGTCGGAATGCCCCGGGGATCCGGGCCATCCAGCAAAGATCACCTGGCGCCGATGAAGTAAGGCGTACAGAACCACTCCACAGGAGGACCCCAGTGGCGAAGGCGAAGTTCGAGCGGACTAAGCCGCACGTCAACATCGGCACCATCGGTCACATCGACCACGGTAAGACGACCCTCACGGCCGCCATTACCAAGGTGCTGCACGACGCGTACCCGGACCTCAACGAGGCCACCCCGTTCGACAACATCGACAAGGCTCCCGAAGAGCGTCAGCGCGGTATCACCATCTCGATCTCGCACGTCGAGTACCAGACCGAGACGCGTCACTACGCCCACGTCGACTGCCCGGGTCACGCGGACTACATCAAGAACATGATCACCGGTGCCGCCCAGATGGACGGCGCGATCCTGGTGGTCGCCGCCACCGACGGCCCGATGCCGCAGACCAAGGAGCACGTGCTCCTGGCCCGCCAGGTCGGCGTGCCGTACATCGTCGTCGCCCTGAACAAGGCCGACATGGTGGACGACGAGGAGATCCTGGAGCTCGTCGAGCTCGAGGTCCGTGAGCTCCTCACCGAGTACGAGTTCCCGGGCGACGAGGTCCCGGTCGTCCGCGTCTCCGCGCTGAAGGCCCTCGAGGGCGACAAGCAGTGGGTCGACTCGGTCCTCAACCTGATGAAGGCCGTCGACGAGTCGATCCCGGAGCCGACCCGCGAGGTCGACAAGCCGTTCCTGATGCCGATCGAGGACGTCTTCACCATCACCGGTCGCGGTACGGTCGTCACCGGCCGTATCGAGCGTGGTGTCCTCAAGGTCAACGAGGAAGTCGAGATCGTCGGTATCCGGCCGGAGAAGATCAAGACCACGGTCACCGGCATCGAGATGTTCCGCAAGCTGCTCGACGAGGGCCAGGCCGGTGAGAACGTCGGTCTGCTGCTCCGCGGTGTCAAGCGCGAGGACGTCGAGCGCGGCCAGGTCGTCATCAAGCCGGGCTCGGTCACCCCGCACACCGAGTTCCAGGCCCAGGCCTACATCCTGTCGAAGGACGAGGGTGGCCGCCACACGCCGTTCTTCAACAACTACCGCCCGCAGTTCTACTTCCGTACGACGGACGTGACCGGTGTGGTGACCCTCCCCGAGGGCACCGAGATGGTCATGCCGGGTGACAACACCGAGATGAAGGTGGAGCTCATCCAGCCCGTCGCCATGGAGGAGGGCCTGAAGTTCGCCATCCGCGAGGGTGGCCGTACGGTGGGCGCCGGCCAGGTCACCAAGATCATCAAGTAAGTCCGGGGACCTGCTCCGGCAGCTCCGCTGCGAGCGCCTGAAAGGGCCCGTACGACCTCGGTCGTACGGGCCCTTTCGCATGCCGCGTTTTCCCGCGTGCCGTTCGGTCGCCACCTGGAGTACGCGAAGCTGCTTCAGCAGGTGGTCGCGCTGTTCGTGGTCGGAGCCGGCGACGTAGGAGACCGTGTGCTCCGTTCCCCCACAGGCGAGGAGAAGCCGGTGGGGCAGACCGCACCAGGTGTCGAAGCCGGTGTTGATCGCCTGCCACAGGTACCAGATGCCATCGGGCCGGCGGTGCTCGGCGAGCAGCAGTGCGGCGATCTCGATGGTGTGGCTGAAGCCCCAGCCGTGTAGCGGTGGAACCGCGTCTCCTGGTCCAGCAGAAACCGGGCGAAGCCGTGGTCGACCGGTCCCGGGGCGAGGATGAGCGCGTCCAGGACGTCCCGGCGGTCCTTCCACCACCGGTCAAAGGGCAGGCCGGCCTCGTCGCGGGCTGCTTCGAACCGCAGGAGATCCCAGTGCTCGGGGTCCTCCGCCCACCAGGCGGGTCCGAGGAGGTCGTCCTTGGGCGTGTGGGCAGCTATGTCGTCAGGAATGGCGGTCTCCCTCATGGCGGGGCGTATGGGCCTGCGTCTGCAAGGCGTCCTTCAGGCCCACGATGACAACGGCATTGTCCATGACCCCAGATTCTTGTCGGGGTTCAGCGGGAAGCGGCTCCGAAGCGCCCAGCGAGAACCTGGTACCAGGGGCCGTAGTCGTCCGGTGCCAGTGGCCGTCGTCGCCCAATGCTTGCTAATCGACATGGGTGGCCTGCCGGAGACATATCCGGGCCGTTGGAGAGCGGACGAGTGCACTGACCGTCCGTGACGGGAGCAACGCCGCGCCGATATGGGGACGGATATGAGTACGAGCACTCATGTCCCGCCCCGCTCAAGCCAGTTGAATCGTCCATGGGTGGCCGGTTCGGATCGTCGGCGCACGATCGGGACAGGTACTGTCACTGGGTGTAGCTAGAGTTGCTGACGAAGCTTGCGCTGACGAACACACGGGGGAGGAAGCTGTGTTGCCGAGCGATGCCGGATCGACCGGGCAGTCGTCGTGGTTTTCCGGTGTGTTCGACGCGGCACGGGACGCCGCCGTCGACGTGGCCACGGAGCTGTCGTCCTTCACGAAGTTCCAGAAGCGGGTGGACGACCTGATCCGCGACCTGAAGGGCTCGGAGGCCGGTCCGGGCAAGGTGGGGGAGGCCCAGCTCGCCCGTCACCAGTTCGGCGGCGGAGGCGGGGCGTGGGTGGAGGCGGCCGGCCTGTACACGGCGTACGAGACGGTGATCGGCGAGCTGGAGAAGCTGTCGAAGCTGCTGGCGGACTCGATGGAAGGCATGGCCATCGCGGTCATGGCCTCGCACAAGGGTTACGAGAACATCGACCTGGACGTGCGGAACCGGATGGCGGCGATCAGTGTGGGGATGACCAAGCACTACGGCGGAAGCTACGACCCGTCGCTGCCGCAGAAGAACCAGGACGGCGGCGAGCACGGCGGGGCCACCGGCCCGACGCAGCCGGTGCGGCCGCCGGCGGGCGACGCGGGCGGCACGATCTGATGGTCCCGACGGTGAGGGGGGAGGTCTGATGGCGGGCAAGGGCAGCGGCGGCAGTACGTCCTTCGAGAACATGAGCCACGAGCAGATGCTGGCGTGGCTGGACCAGGCGAACGCGAGTGAGGTGCAGGCGGCCGCGGACCGTCTGATGGCCGCGGCCAAGGAGATCAAGAAGATCGCCGAGGAGCTCAAGGTCCGTCCGCAGTGGGTGGCCTGGAAGGGCGAGGGCGCGGAAGCCTTTCGCGCGTGGGCCAACGAACTGGCCAACTCCACCTACCGGCTGAGCGACTTCAGCGAGGACGCGGCGAAGTGGTTGGGCCGGGCGTCGGATGCGATCGCCATGGCCCAGGCGTCGATCCCCCGCGACACCAAGGGCGCAGAGGCGAACCTGGCCGCGGCGACAGCCGCCCGCAACGACCCGGACGCGGCGGCGATCCGCGCCAAGTCCATGAGCGAACTCGCCGCGTTGAAGGAGGACCGGGAGAAGGTCCGCCAGGAGGCGGCGGCCCAGATGCGCAAGCTGGGGCAGACGTACAAGCTGTCGGCAACCCAGCTGAACAACTTGGAACGCCCCAAGTTCCCACCGCCGCCGGAGGGCGTTGCGCCGCCAGATCCTCGTATCTCGCGCGAGGACCTGGCCCGCCCAGGGGGCAGCATCCCTCATGGTGAAGGCAGTGGAGGCTCCGCTGCCGGACCTGCTGCCGCGAGTACCGGTATTGCAAAGACTGAGCATCGAAGTCCTGCGACAGCCGGGCTCCGTACGGATCCGCCCTCAAGTGGGTTTCCCACGAGCAACGTACGTTTGCCGGAGGCCGAGCCGGACACGCATGTCGGCATCGACTCAGTGGCCACGATGCCAGAAGTGCGTCAACCCGCCGCGGGTTCCACGGGAGGACCTCCCACGGCCGCGCGTCCGGACACAGGGATTTTGCCGCCGACGAGTGGACCGGTTCCTCCGAACCTGCGTGGCTCTGTGCGGACGCCTACCGCTTCAGGAGGACTCGAGAAAACAGTCGGCGGAGGACGTTTGCCCCACCAGCCCGGGCAAAGGCCCATCGGGTCTGTTGGCGGTGGCGGAGCGACTGGAGTCGTCAGTCCTGTCACTGGCCGCAATCTGCCAGGTCCCGCTGGGGCGACCGGCAGAGCTGTCCCAAGCCAGGGTTCCGTATCCGGGCGCAGTGGCCCATATGGAGCAGGAATCATCGGTGGGCATCCAGCTGCACCCGCTGCCACCGGCCGGTCGGCAGGTCGGGCACCCGGAACTCCGCTTGTCGGCCCGTTTGGGACCGGTTCACATGCGGTCGGACGCATGCCGAACACCGGAGTGACAGCACAGCCAGTGACTCGGCCTGCTGGGCCCACCACCGGGCGTACTGCGCCCACACCGCGTGACGGCATCGTCGGCGGCACTCCGCAACAGACAGGCCGCAGTCCGATGCGGCCCGGCGCACAATCACCCTCGGCCCCGACGCGGGGAGGTATCTCGGGCGGAGTGCCCAGCGAGGCGGGTGCACGGGGTGGTGTCCGCGGCGCTTTGAGCGGATCGGCGAGTCGTACTCGACCGCGAAGCAAGAAGCAGAAGACCGACCGCCGAAACGAACCGCCCTTCGGTGGCTGAGAACCAGAGGACACGAGAACATGCGCATGTCCACGGTCAACAAGTGGCACAGGGCGATCCGTGTCATGACCTCAATGGCTGCCAGCGTACTGCTGGTGAGTGGTCCAGCCCCGCAGGCTCACGCGGATTCCACGCGTTCCCAGCAATGGCACCTGGATGCCATGCGCGCAGAGGAAATGTGGCGAACGAGCACAGGCAAGGGCATCACGGTTGCTGTGATCGACACGGGTGTTGACCCGAACAACCCTGACTTGAAGGGGCAGGTGCTTGACGGAAAGGACCTCGTATCCGCACTACATGCCGGTGATGAACACACGGATTATGACGGCCATGGCACAAACATGGCAGGACTCATTGCTGGCACAGGCGCGTACGGCGGAGGACGTGGGGCGTTCGGTCTTGCACCCGGAGTCAAGATTCTCCCCATCCGTATGCCCAGCAGGGGGGATAACATCAGCGGCTTTGCCAGCCCCTCCTACTTCAGCCGGGCCATTCGCTATGCGACAGATGCCGGCGCCCAGGTCATCAACATTTCCATGGGCGCACGGATCGGTTCCCCTGAGCTCAATTCCGCAGTGGCGTACGCCCTCTCCCGAGGCTCGCTTGTCTTTGCCGCCGTGGGGAACGACGGCGATAAAGACAATCCGGTCGAATATCCGGCAGCCACGCCTGGAGTAGTGGGTGTGGCTGCGGTCGGCAAGGACCTTCGTAGGACCGAGGAATCCGGGTTCGGTCCTCAGGTTGACATGGCAGCTCCTGGCGATGACTTGGTCTCGGCCTGCGGAGGAAAGACCGGCCTGTGCAGAGCTCACGGCACCAGCGGCGCCGCCGCCCTTGCTTCCGCCAGCGCTGCTCTGATCTGGTCCAAGCACCCGGAGTGGACCAACAATCAGGTCCTCAGGGTCATGCTCAACACCATCGGGGCTCCTACGGACGGCTCCAAGCGCAACGACTCCATCGGATACGGCATCGTCCGCCCGCGCATCGCCCTGCAGAACCCGGGCGACCCCGGGCCGCCGGACGTCTACCCCCTGCCGGACTTCCCGGCCGCGGCATCACCTTCTGCACCACCGAGGCCCACCGAGGTACCGGACAGCGGTACTGGCGGCTCACGTGGTGAGACCGCCGCTGCGTCCGCCAAGAGCGACGGCGGCAACAGGCTGCTGTGGGCCAGTCTCGCCTCCGGCGCCGTCCTGCTACTCGGAGGCACCACGGCGGCCTTCGTCGCAAGGCGTCGACGGGGCAACGTTCTCTGATCACTGTCCCTGCTCAGGGACGAGTTTCGGGATCAATGGTGCGTCGAGATTCGTGCGCACGGTTCGCCCGGACACCGACGCAATGTCGTAGTGCGTGAGCGGCAGATCGACCCCTCACAGGTGGATTCCATGGGACTGTTCGACAGGCTGACCGGAACCAAGCGCCCCGCCCCCGGTGTCGCGCCGGGTTCGCCCGAGGAGGTGCGAGCCGCCCTGCTCGGCCTCAACGGGCCCGATGTGCCGTACGTCGTCCGCGACGGTGCCGCAGATGACGCGGACCTGGTTGCGGAGTGGCGGATGGCAGAAGCCGCCTGGCAGACCTTCTTCGTCGAGTCCCAGCTGACGCGCGCTGTCCGGATTCGGATGCGCCTGGTCCAGGAAGACCACGAGGTCCGTGCCCTCGAAGAGCAGTGGGAGGTCACCCGGGTCGGGAATCCGCCGAGGCTTGTGGCGTCGTCGGAGTACTCGCGCGGGCCCGACAGGACCGTCTCTCGTCACTGGACGATCGAACGGGGGAAGAGCGGTCGCCTCGAAGTGACGGAGACTTTCCGCTTCGACGCCGCTGCGCTGCGAGGCCCCCTGCGGAACGCCGTCGTCAAGTCGGGCTGGACCTGGCGCGGACTGATCTTCGGCAAGCTGTGAGGTCGGCGGGACCTACACGCACACCGCGTCGCCGACCGGCTTCACACGACGCCCTCGTACCACCTGCGCTCGCCCGAGCACATCGGACGCTTTCCGCGGGGGCTGCGTCTGGTCGAGCCGGGCCTGGTCGGATCCGCCGACCGGTGCCCGGACCCGGGATCGGCGGGCATCGCTCATGATCACCGCGCCGCCGATCAGGATCACGCCGTCGATCAGGACCACGCCGTGGGGGCGGTGGGGTTGAAAGTGGGGGCGGTGGGGTCGAAAAGAAGGGGAAAGAGCAGGGCGCGGCAGCTTCCGCGTTCACTTCGGACTCGACGGCCAGGTGCTGTCGGCCGCTCGCGCCGCCGCTGACGCCGGTCCGGCGCACCTCGACGCCCGGCGCGGCCGACTGTGCCCCGCCGATCACGGTCCCGGGACGAACCGGGAGGGGACGTCGTCCTCGGCACACGCCGTTTTCGGCGGTTGCCGTGGGGCTTTACCCTTGTGGTGTTTGTCCTGTCTGCCCCTCCGTCCGCCACTGAGCCGTCTCACATAGTGGTCTTCTGGTGATCGATCACTGGTCAGTAGGTTGATGCAGGAGTCACACTGGGAGGTCGGTCGTTTCCCGGACGGGTCATTCCCGGGGCGGCCCTGTCCCTGCGCGGAGGCAACGGCGCCTAGCGCTTCATCGCCGGTTTGTGCTGCCGGCCGTCGTGCCAGAAAGGGGTCCGCCGTGACGCGACTCGACACAAAGGACGCGCTCGCCTCCCTGTACGCCGAGATCGAGTACCGCAATCCGGCCCAGCCCGAGTTCCACCAGGCCGTCCATGAGGTGCTGGAAACGCTGGCGCCGGTGCTCGAGGCGCGGCCGGAGTACGCGGAGGCGGGGCTCATCGAGCGTTTGTGCGAGCCGGAGCGGCAGATCATCTTCCGGGTGCCGTGGCAGGACGACCGGGGACGGGTGCACGTCAACCGAGGGTTCCGGGTGGAGTTCAACAGCGCGCTCGGCCCGTACAAGGGCGGTCTGCGCTTCCACCCGTCGGTGAACCTCGGGATCGTGAAGTTCCTCGGCTTCGAGCAGATCTTCAAGAACGCCCTGACCGGGCTCGGCATCGGCGGCGGCAAGGGCGGCAGCGACTTCGACCCGCACGGGCGCAGCGACGCGGAGATCATGCGGTTCTGTCAGTCGTTCATGACGGAGCTGTACCGGCACATCGGTGAGCACACCGACGTGCCCGCCGGGGACATCGGTGTCGGTGCCCGTGAGATCGGCTACCTGTTCGGCCAGTACCGGAGGATCACCAACCGGTGGGAGGCCGGGGTGCTCACCGGAAAGGGACAGGGCTGGGGCGGCTCCCTGATCCGTCCGGAGGCGACCGGGTACGGCAATGTGCTGTTCATGGCCGCGATGCTGCGTGAGCGCGGCGAGGACCTGGAGGGCCAGACGGCGGTCGTCTCCGGCTCCGGGAACGTCGCGATCTACACCATGGAGAAGCTGATCGCCCTCGGCGCCAACCCGGTGACCTGCTCCGACTCCGGCGGGTACGTGGTCGACGACAAGGGCATCGACGTCGAGCTGCTGAAGCAGATCAAGGAGGTCGAGCGCGGCCGGGTCAGCGAGTACGCCGAGCGCCGCGGCGCCTCCGCGCGGTTCGTGCCGAACGGGCGGGTCTGGGAGGTCCCGGCCGACATCGCGCTGCCGTCCGCCACACAGAACGAGCTCGACGCGAAGGACGCCGAGACGCTCATCCGCAACGGGGTGAAGGCCGTGTCCGAGGGCGCCAACATGCCGACGACGCCCGAGGCCGTGCAGCTGTTCCAGAGCGCGGGGGTCGCCTTCGGCCCCGGCAAGGCGGCGAACGCGGGCGGTGTGGCGGTCAGCGCCCTGGAGATGGCCCAGAACCACTCCCGTACGTCGTGGACGGCCGCCCGTGTGGAGGAAGAGCTCGACAGGATCATGCGCGACATCCACACCACCTGCCACGAGACCGCCGAGCGCTACGGCGCCCCCGGCGACTACGTCACCGGGGCGAACATCGCCGGCTTCGAGCGGGTCGCCGACGCGATGCTGGCCCAGGGCGTGATCTGACGGCTGCGCCGCCGCACCTTCCGGTGCCGCCCCGTCACATGCCGTGCGGGGCACCCCTGGCCGAAGCGGTGGAATGCGGGGAGAGCAGGCGTCGAGCCGAGCCGGGGATGTGACGGGTCCCGCTCCGCCCGGAGGCCGTGGAGCGGGACCGGCGGAGCCGGGCGCCGTGCCCCGGAGGCGGCAGTGCTCAGGGATCCTCAGGGATCCGGAAGCACGCGGGACCGGATACGGGAGGGATGCACGGGAGCACCGCGCCCGCCGCGGTGCGACAGGACCGCGAAGGGGCCACGCGGCGGCAGCGTGGCCATCACCCGGACGGCCGACCAATGGTCCTTGTTTTTCCTCTGCCCCGCGCCTGCGCGTCGGCCGCCGGCGCCCCGCCCCCTGGGCCTGTTCATGTGGGGTGCGCCACTTCCGTTCCGAAGCGACACGCACGGGAACCCCCGCCGTACCGGGCGCCGTTCCGGTTTCACCCCTGCCACCCTCGGGGTAATCTCTATGGCTCGATTGGCTTCCGCAGCGGCCCGTGTGGCAGACTAACGGAGTTGCTCGGTCGAGTGTTGATGCTGCGCGCCTCCCGCCGGGAGGACCGGAAGCGAGTCCCACAGTACTCGTCGTCCTAACTGCCGCACGGCAGCGCTGGGGCGGACGTACGGGAATCTTCCGGGAAGCGTAGGCGCGGCGCCGGCCAGGCGCCCGGTGGGCCTTCAGCCCCCGGCTCGCGGTTCCGGCAGGCCGTGTGCAATCCCGCAGGGATGTTCGAGAACGAGGGACATCCATGTCAGTGGGGGCGCGACACGCCCGACCGCGTGGGTCGGAGAAAAGCAAGGAAATACCGGGTTCCAGAGCGTAAGAGAGACAGGACTGCTGAGTAGCCATGGCGGGACAGAAGATCCGCATCCGGCTCAAGGCCTACGACCACGAGGTCATCGACTCCTCGGCGAAGAAGATCGTCGAGACGGTGACCCGCACGGGTGCGTCGGTCGCGGGCCCGGTGCCGCTGCCCACTGAGAAGAACGTGTACTGCGTCATCAAGTCGCCGCACAAGTACAAGGACTCGCGCGAGCACTTCGAGATGCGCACCCACAAGCGCTTGATCGACATCCTCGACCCGACTCCCAAGACCGTTGACTCTCTGATGCGACTCGACCTCCCGGCCGGCGTCGACATCGAGATCAAGCTCTGAGGCGCGGTGATCTGAGAGATGACCAAGCAGATCAAGGGCATTCTGGGCGAGAAGCTCGGTATGACGCAGGTCTGGGACGAGAACAACCGCGTCGTCCCGGTCACCGTCGTCAAGGCCGGGCCGAACGTCGTCACCCAGATCCGTACGAAGGAAGTCGACGGCTACGAGTCCGTCCAGCTCGCCTTCGGTGAGATCGACCCGCGCAAGGTGAACAAGCCCCTCAAGGGTCACTTCGCGAAGGCCAACGTCACCCCTCGCCGTCACCTCGTCGAGATCCGCACGTCGGACGCCTCCGAGTACACCCTCGGCCAGGAGATCACCGCCGATGTGTTCGAGGCGGGCACGAAGGTCGACGTGACCGGCAGGAGCAAGGGCAAGGGCTTCGCCGGTGTCATGAAGCGCCACAACTTCGGTGGCCTCGGCGCCGCGCACGGTACCCAGCGCAAGCACCGCTCGCCCGGCTCCATCGGCGGCTGCGCCACTCCGGGCCGTGTGTTCAAGGGCCTCCGCATGGCGGGTCGCATGGGCAACGAGCGGGTCACCACCCAGAACCTGACCGTCCACGCCGTTGACGCGGAGAAGGGCCTGCTGCTCATCAAGGGCGCGGTTCCCGGTCCGAACGGCGGCCTCGTCCTGGTCCGCACCGCGGCCAAGGGGGCCTGAGGTAACCGATGAGCACTGTTGACATCCTTTCGCCGGCGGGCGAGAAGGCCGGTACCGTCGAGCTCCCCGCGGAGATCTTCGGCGTTGAGAAGATCAGCATCCCGCTGATCCACCAGGTCGTCGTCGCGCAGCTGGCCGCTGCCCGCCAGGGCACGCACAAGACCAAGACCCGCGGCGAGGTCCGCGGTGGCGGCAAGAAGCCGTACCGCCAGAAGGGCACCGGCCGCGCCCGTCAGGGCTCGGTCCGTGCGCCGCAGTTCACCGGCGGTGGCGTCGTCCACGGCCCGCAGCCGCGCGACTACTCGCAGCGGACCCCGAAGAAGATGAAGGCCGCGGCCCTGCGCCACGCCCTCACCGACCGGGCGCGTCACAACCGCATCCACGTCGTCACCGGCGTGACCGAGGGCGACACCCCCTCCACGAAGGCTGCCAAGAGCCTGTTCGGAAAGATCAGCGAGCGCAAGAACCTGCTCCTGGTCGCCGAGCGTTCCGACGAGCTCACGTGGCTGTCCGCCCGCAACCTGCCCCAGGTCCACATCCTGGAGCCGGGCCAGCTGAACACGTACGACGTTCTCGTCTCGGACGACGTGGTCTTCACCAAGGCCGCTTTCGAGTCCTTCGTCGCCGGCCCGAACAAGGCCAACGACAACGAAGGGAGCGAGGCCTGATGGCTGCACGTCACCCGAGCATCGCCTCGAAGGCGGCCAAGGCCGCCAAGGCCGCGCGCGTCGCCAAGGCGCGCCGCCACGCCCTCGAGGGCAAGAACACCGTCGAGACCCCGGCGAGCAAGGCGTACACGGACCCCCGTGACGTCCTGATCCGGCCGGTCGTCTCGGAGAAGAGCTACGCGCTCCTCGACGAGAACAAGTACACGTTCATCGTCGACCCGCGCGCCAACAAGACCCAGATCAAGGAGGCCGTCCAGGCGGTCTTCGAGGTCAAGGTCACCGGGGTCAACACGATCAACCGCCAGGGCAAGCGCAAGCGGACCCGCACCGGCTTCGGTCGGCGCGCCGCGACCAAGCGCGCGATCGTGACCCTCGCAGAGGGCGACCGTATCGACATCTTCGGCGGTCCGACCGCCTGACGGCGGCCTGGAGCGTCCAGATAGTCCGGATCATTTCCGAGGACTGAGAGACAATGGGTATCCGCAAGTACAAGCCGACGACTCCTGGCCGTCGTGGCGCCAGCGTCGCCGACTTCGTCGAGATCACGCGGTCCACGCCGGAGAAGTCGCTGGTCCGTCCGCTGCACAGCAAGGGCGGCCGTAACAACTCGGGTCGTGTGACCGTTCGTCACCAGGGCGGCGGCCACAAGCGCGCTTACCGCGTGATCGACTTCCGTCGTCACGACAAGGACGGTGTGCCGGCGAAGGTCGCGCACATCGAGTACGACCCCAACCGCACCGCGCGCATCGCGCTGCTGCACTACGCGGACGGCGAGAAGCGCTACATCCTCGCGCCGCGCGGCCTGCAGCAGGGCGACCTCGTCGAGAACGGTCCCGGGGCCGACATCAAGCCGGGCAACAACCTCGCCCTGCGCAACATCCCGGTCGGTACGACGCTGCACGCCATCGAGCTGCGTCCCGGCGGCGGCGCCAAGTTCGCCCGCTCCGCCGGTGCCTCGGTGCAGCTGCTCGCGAAGGAGGGCTCCTACGCCCACCTCCGCATGCCGTCCGGTGAGATCCGTCTGGTCGACGTGCGCTGCCGTGCCACCGTCGGCGAGGTCGGCAACGCCGAGCAGTCCAACATCAGCCTGGGCAAGGCCGGCCGCAAGCGCTGGCTGGGCATCCGTCCGACCGTTCGCGGTGTGGCGATGAACCCGGTCGACCACCCCCACGGTGGTGGTGAGGGCAAGACCTCGGGTGGCCGTCACCCGGTCAGCCCCTGGGGTCAGAAGGAAGGTCGTACTCGTTCTCCCAAGAAGGCGAGCAACAAGTACATCGTCCGCCGCCGCAAGACGAACAAGAAGCGCTAAGGACGGGTTGAGATGCCTCGTAGTCTGAAGAAGGGGCCCTTCGTCGACGACCACCTGCTCAAGAAGGTGGAAGCGCAGAACGAAGCGGGCACCAAGAACGTCATCAAGACCTGGTCCCGTCGCTCAATGATCGTTCCGGCCATGCTCGGCCACACGATCGCGGTGCACAACGGCAAGACCCACATCCCGGTGTTCATCACCGAGGCGATGGTCGGCCACAAGCTCGGCGAGTTCGCGCCGACCCGCACTTTCCGGGGCCACGTCAAGGAAGACCGGAAGTCGAAGCGCCGCTAAGCGGATCGCATTCAGACACGCAAGTAACTGAAGGGACAACCATGGAAGCCAGGGCCCAGGCGCGGTACATCCGCGTCACGCCCATGAAGGCCCGCCGCGTGGTGGACCTCATCCGTGGCATGCGCGCCACGGAGGCCCAGGCCGTCCTGCGATTCGCTCCGCAGGCAGCCTCCGTGCCGGTCGGCAAGGTGCTGGACAGCGCCATCGCCAACGCCGCGCACAACTACAACCACACGGACGTCGACAGCCTCTACGTCTCCGAGGCGTACGTCGACGAGGGCCCGACCCTGAAGCGGTTCCGTCCGCGCGCCCAGGGCCGCGCCTACCGGATCCGCAAGCGGACCAGCCACATCACCGTGGTCGTCAGCAGCAAGGAAGGGACCCGGTAATGGGCCAGAAGGTAAACCCGCACGGGTTCCGGCTCGGCGTCACGACCGACTTCAAGTCGCGCTGGTACGCCGACAAGCTCTACAAGGACTACATCAAGGAAGACGTCGCCATCCGTCGGATGATGACGTCCGGCATGGAGCGCGCCGGCATCTCCAAGGTGGAGATCGAGCGCACCCGTGACCGCGTCCGCGTGGACATCCACACCGCGCGCCCGGGCATCGTCATCGGCCGCCGTGGCGCCGAGGCCGACCGCATCCGCGGCGACCTCGAGAAGCTCACGGGCAAGCAGGTCCAGCTGAACATCCTCGAGGTCAAGAACCCCGAGACCGACGCTCAGCTGGTGGCCCAGGCCGTTGCCGAGCAGCTGTCCTCCCGCGTCTCCTTCCGCCGTGCCATGCGCAAGAGCATGCAGTCGGCGATGAAGGCCGGCGCCAAGGGCATCAAGATCCAGTGCAGCGGTCGCCTCGGCGGCGCCGAGATGTCCCGTTCGGAGTTCTACCGCGAGGGCCGTGTGCCCCTGCACACGCTCCGTGCGAACGTGGACTACGGCTTCTTCGAGGCCAGGACGACCTTCGGCCGCATCGGTGTGAAGGTCTGGATCTACAAGGGCGACGTGAAGAACATCGCCGAGGTCCGCGCCGAGAACGCCGCCGCCCGTGCGGGCAACCGCCCGGCCCGCGGCTCCGACCGCCCGGCCCGTGGCCGTGGCGAGCGGCGCGGTCGCAAGCCGCAGCAGCAGGCGCAGGCCGCCGAGGCCCCCAAGGCCGACGCCGCCACTGCCGCTCCGGCTGAGAGCACCGGAACGGAGGCCTGACCGACATGCTGATCCCCCGTAGGGTCAAGCACCGCAAGCAGCACCACCCTCGTCGCAATGGCATGGCGAAGGGCGGGACGCAGGTCGCGTTCGGCGAGTACGGCATCCAGGCGCTGACCCCGGCCTATGTGACGAACCGCCAGATCGAGGCGGCCCGTATCGCCATGACCCGCCACATCAAGCGTGGTGGCAAGGTCTGGATCAACATCTTCCCGGACCGTCCGCTGACCAAGAAGCCCGCCGAGACCCGTATGGGTTCCGGTAAGGGTTCGCCGGAGTGGTGGGTCGCGAACGTCAAGCCCGGTCGCGTGATGTTCGAGCTGTCCTACCCGAACGAGAAGATCGCCCGTGAGGCGCTGACCCGTGCGGCCCACAAGCTGCCGATGAAGTGCCGGATCGTCAAGCGCGAGGCAGGTGAAGCGTGATGTCGGCCGGTACCAAGGCGTCCGAGCTGCGTGAGCTGGGCAACGAGGAGCTTCTCGCCAAGCTCCGCGAGGCCAAGGAAGAGCTGTTCAACCTCCGCTTCCAGGCGGCGACTGGTCAGCTTGAGAACCACGGCCGTCTGAAGGCGGTCCGCAAGGACATCGCGCGGATCTACACCCTGATGCGCGAGCGTGAGCTGGGCATCGAGACGGTGGAGAACGCCTGATGAGCGAGAGCAACGTGACGAAGAACGAGACGGAGCAGCGCGGCTCCCGCAAGACCCGTGAGGGCTACGTCGTCAGCGACAAGATGGACAAGACCGTCGTCGTCGCCGTCGAGGACCGCGTCAAGCACCCGCTGTACGGCAAGGTCATCCGCCGTACCAGCAAGCTCAAGGCGCACGACGAGCAGAACGCCGCGGGCGTCGGCGACCGCGTCCTCCTGATGGAGACCCGGCCGCTGTCCGCGACGAAGCGCTGGCGCGTCGTCGAGATCCTCGAGAAGGCGAGGTAAAAAGCGGGGGCTCCGTCCCCGCTGACCCTGCCAGGGGCCTGTCACCCCGGCATCCCGCCGGGGCCGTGCCCCGGCCCGGGCCCGGCGAGAGCCACAGGGTCCGGACCGGGCGGCTCCGGCGGCTCGGGCCGCGGCCGGCAGCGGTCGCGTGAGGCGATTCGCGGAGCCGCCCCGGGCGGCCGGACCCCTGGGCACTCGCCCCGACGGTGAGGGTTCCGCGCCTCAGAGGCACAAGTAATTCCTGCGGGACCGACCCGCAGGACAGTTCCGCCAGGCTCTCCGGGCCCTCCCGGAGGGAACCGGCAGACGATCAGGAGATAGACGTGATCCAGCAGGAGTCGCGACTGCGTGTCGCCGACAACACGGGAGCGAAGGAGATCCTTTGCATCCGTGTGCTCGGCGGCTCCGGTCGCCGCTACGCGGGCATCGGTGACGTCATCGTCGCCACCGTCAAGGACGCGATCCCCGGTGGCAACGTGAAGAAGGGCGACATCGTCAAGGCGGTCGTGGTCCGCACCGTCAAGGAGCGCCGCCGCCCGGACGGCTCGTACATCCGCTTCGACGAGAACGCCGCCGTCATTCTCAAGAACGACGGCGATCCTCGTGGCACCCGTATCTTCGGCCCGGTCGGCCGTGAGCTGCGCGAGAAGAAGTTCATGAAGATCATCTCCCTCGCGCCGGAGGTGCTGTGAGCATGAAGATCAAGAAGGGCGACCTGGTCCAGGTCATCACCGGCAAGGACAAGGGCAAGCAGGGCAAGGTCATCGCCGCCTACCCGCGTGAGCAGCGCGTCCTGGTCGAGGGTGTCAACCGGGTCAAGAAGCACACCAAGGCCGGTCCGACCGCCCGCGGTTCCCAGGCCGGCGGGATCATCACCACCGAGGCGCCGATCCACGTCTCCAACGTCCAGCTGGTCGTGGAGAAGGACGGCAAGAAGGTTGTGACCCGCGTCGGTTATCGCTTCGACGAGAACGGCAACAAGATCCGCGTTGCCAAGCGGACGGGTGAGGACATCTGATGACGACCACCACCGTGACTCCGCGTCTGAAGCAGAAGTACAAGGACGAGATCGTCCCGAAGCTGCGTGACGAGTTCAAGTACAAGAACGTCATGCAGGTTCCGAACCTCGTCAAGATCGTGGTCAACATGGGTGTGGGCGACGCCGCCCGCGACTCCAAGCTGATCGAGGGCGCCATCCGCGACCTCGCCACGATCACCGGCCAGAAGCCCGCGGTCACCAAGGCCCGCAAGTCCATCGCGCAGTTCAAGCTGCGCGAGGGTCAGCCGATCGGCGCCCACGTCACGCTCCGCGGCGACCGCATGTGGGAGTTTCTGGACCGCACCCTGTCGCTCGCGCTGCCGCGCATCCGCGACTTCCGCGGCCTGTCCCCCAAGCAGTTCGACGGCCGCGGCAACTACACCTTCGGTCTCACGGAGCAGGTGATGTTCCACGAGATCGACCAGGACAAGATCGACCGCGTCCGGGGTATGGACATCACCGTGGTCACCACGGCGACCAATGACGAAGAGGGCCGTGCCCTTCTCCGTCACCTCGGCTTCCCGTTCAAGGAGGCGTGAGCGAGATGGCGAAGAAGGCTCTCATCGCGAAGGCTGCTCGCAAGCCCAAGTTCGCCGTGCGCGGCTACACCCGCTGCCAGCGCTGCGGCCGTCCGCACTCCGTGTACCGCAAGTTCGGCCTCTGCCGTGTGTGCCTTCGTGAGATGGCTCACCGCGGCGAGCTGCCGGGCGTGACCAAGAGCTCCTGGTGATCCGGACCGCGTCCGGACTCCCAGGCTCTCGGTAGGCAATAGGGGACGGCAGGAGGCCCGCTCCGCATGCCGTAGGCTTGCGGGGCTGGGCACCTGCCGTGCCGTACGACTTACTACGCCGTAGGTCCACCGCGCCGCACCCGTCCCGTCTCGGATCGGGGAGAGGGATGGCGCACCAGGAAACCCCGGCGAGAGAGGCCGAAGGCCAATTTATGACCATGACTGATCCGATCGCAGACATGCTTACGCGTCTGCGGAACGCGAACGCGGCGTACCACGACACCGTGACGATGCCGGCGTCCAAGATCAAGTCTCACATTGCGGAGATTCTCCAGCAGGAGGGCTTCATCACGGGCTGGAGGACCGAGGACGCCGAGGTCGGCAAGAACCTCGTCCTCGAGCTGAAGTACGGCCCGAACCGTGAGCGCTCCATCGCGGGCATCAAGCGGATCTCCAAGCCCGGTCTCCGGGTGTACGCGAAGGCCAACAACCTGCCGAAGGTGCTCGGCGGCCTCGGCGTGGCGATCATCTCCACGTCCCACGGGCTCCTCACCGACAAGCAGGCCAGCAAGAAGGGCGTGGGTGGGGAAGTCCTCGCCTACGTCTGGTAACGGAAGGGAACGGAGGAAACAGCTATGTCGCGCATCGGCAAGCTTCCCATCGCGGTTCCCGCCGGCGTGGACGTCACCATCGATGGCCGCACGGTCTCGGTCAAGGGCCCCAAGGGCGAGCTGACCCACACCGTGGCCGCGCCGATCGAGGTCGTCAAGGAGGAGGACGGCACCCTGCGGGTGACCCGTCCCAACGACGAGCGTCAGAACAAGGCCCTGCACGGCCTGTCCCGCACGCTGGTGGCCAACATGATCACCGGCGTGACCCAGGGTTACGTGAAGAAGCTCGAGATCAGCGGTGTTGGCTACCGCGTGCAGGCCAAGGGCTCGAACCTGGAGTTCTCGCTCGGCTACAGCCACCCGATCCTCGTCGAGGCGCCGGAGGGCATCACCTTCAAGGTGGAGAGCCCCACCCGCTTCTCGGTGGAGGGCATCGACAAGCAGAAGGTCGGCGAGGTTGCGGCCAACATCCGCAAGCTGCGCAAGCCCGACCCGTACAAGGCCAAGGGCATCAAGTACGAGGGCGAAGTCATCCGCCGCAAGGTCGGAAAGGCGGGTAAGTAAGCCATGGCATACGGGCAGAGGATCCTCAAGGGCGACGCCTACAAGCGCGCCGCGATCAAGCGCCGCCACCTCCGGATCCGCAAGAAGGTGTCCGGTACGGCGGAGCGTCCTCGTCTGGTCGTGACCCGCTCCAACCGTCACATCGTGGCGCAGGTGATCGACGACACCAAGGGTCACACCCTGGCGTCGGCGTCCTCCCTGGACAGCTCGATCCGCGGTGGCGAGGGCGACAAGTCCGCGCAGGCCAGGAAGGTCGGCGCCCTGGTCGCCGAGCGTGCCAAGGCCGCCGGTGTCGAGGCCGTCGTGTTCGACCGTGGTGGCAACCAGTACGCCGGGCGCATCGCCGCTCTGGCGGACGCCGCCCGCGAAGCCGGCCTGAAGTTCTGAGCCGGTTCCGAGCTAGCGGAAACAGAGAGAGGTAATTCCAATGGCTGGACCCCAGCGCCGCGGTGGCGGTGCCGGTGGCGGCGAGCGGCGGGACCGGAAGGGCCGTGACGGCGGCGCAGCCGCCGCCGAGAAGACCGCGTACATCGAGCGCGTCGTCGCGATCAACCGCGTCGCCAAGGTTGTGAAGGGTGGTCGTCGCTTCAGCTTCACCGCGCTGGTCGTGGTGGGCGACGGCGACGGCACCGTGGGTGTCGGATACGGCAAGGCCAAGGAGGTGCCGGCCGCCATCGCCAAGGGCGTTGAGGAGGCCAAGAAGCACTTCTTCAAGGTCCCCCGGATCCAGGGCACCATTCCGCACCCGATCCAGGGTGAGAAGGCAGCCGGCATCGTGCTGCTCAAGCCCGCCTCCCCGGGTACCGGTGTGATCGCCGGTGGTCCGGTGCGCGCGGTGCTCGAGTGCGCCGGTATCCACGACGTCCTGTCGAAGTCGCTCGGCTCCGACAACCAGATCAACATCGTGCACGCCACGGTGGAGGCCCTCAAGGGTCTGCAGCGTCCCGAGGCGATCGCGGCCCGCCGTGGTCTGCCGCTGGAGGACGTGGCCCCTGCGGCTCTGCTGCGCGCGCGTGCCGGGGCGGGTGCGTAACCATGGCACAGCTCAAGATCACGCAGGTCAAGTCCTACATCGGCAGCAAGCAGAACCACCGTGACACTCTGCGTACGCTCGGGCTGAAGAAGCTCGGCGACGTGGTCGTCAAGGAGGACCGTCCCGAGTACCGCGGCATGGTGCGCGCCGTCCGCCACCTCGTGACGGTCGAGGAGGTCGACTGATCATGGCGGAGCAGAACCCGCTGAAGATCCACAACCTCCGTCCCGCCCCCGGCGCCAAGACCGCCAAGACCCGTGTCGGTCGTGGTGAGGCGTCGAAGGGCAAGACGGCCGGTCGTGGTACCAAGGGAACCAAGGCCCGCAGCCAGGTTCCGCAGAGGTTCGAGGGCGGCCAGATGCCGCTGCACATGCGCCTCCCGAAGCTGAAGGGCTTCAACAACCCGTTCAAGACCGAGTACCAGGTCGTCAACCTCGACCGCCTGGCCGAGCTCTACCCCGAGGGCGGCGAGGTCACGGTCGAGGACCTGGTGGCCAAGGGTGCCGTTCGCAAGAACCGCCCGGTCAAGGTCCTCGGTCAGGGTGAGGTCTCCGTGGCGCTGCGGGTGACGGTCGACGCCGTCTCCGGCTCCGCCAAGGAGAAGATCACCGCCGCCGGCGGTACCGTCGAGCTCGTCTGAGTTCAGGCTCCGTGTCACGGCCCTGGACCCCTGTGGGGCCCAGGGCCGTGGTCGTTCGTACACTGCCCGGCCCGCGGGACGAGGTGCTCTGCCCCGGAACGGGAACCTCGGGACGGGAACCTAGACGCGGGAACGGGACATCAGCCGCCGGCCCCGGCGACGCCCCCGGCCCGTGCGGTGATGAACACCACCCTGTTCACGCCGTTCACTCCGGTCCTGCCGCCGCAGGCCCGTGACCCGGGCTTGCGCACCGGCCGCCGACGAGGGACCGCCCCCGGTCCGGCACCCCGGCGGACGGCATGCCGCGCACATATCCAGAGGTCAGCCGGTACGCCTCGGCAGGGACGGCCGGCCGGAACCGGAGATCGGGGCGCGGACCGGAATGCTCCGTTCCTCTGCCGGCCGGAGCAAGCGGAGCCGGGGACATGGACCCGAAGGGCGGTATCCGGATATCCGTCGGCCCACAATCGTGCCGACGGTTGTTTTCGACCGGCGGATCGCCGGTAGGGTGGCCTAGACTGCCAACTTTCGCCGGGTAGACTTTCCTGCCGCCAGGCGGCTGTTGATCACATAGTCATCGTCGTTGAACCTCAAGACCGTCGCCCTTGACGCGCTTGCGTGGGGGGTCGCAGGAGGCACCGTGCTCACCGGCTTCGCCCGGGCGTTCAGGACGCCCGACCTGCGCAAGAAGCTGCTCTTCACGCTCGGCATCATCGTGGTGTTCCGCATCGGCACCCACATTCCGATTCCGGGCGTCAACTACAAGGCCGTCCAGCAGTGTGTCACAGAGGCCTCGGCCAATCAGGGCCTCTTCGGCCTGGTGAACATGTTCAGTGGCGGTGCGCTGCTGCAGATCACGGTCTTTGCGCTGGGCATCATGCCGTACATCACGGCGAGCATCATCCTGCAGCTGCTGACCGTGGTGATTCCGCGGCTGGAGGCCCTCAAGAAAGAGGGACAGGCCGGGACGGCCAAGATCACTCAGTACACCCGTTACCTGACGGTGGCGCTCGCGGTCCTGCAGGGCACGGGTGTCGTGGCGGCCACGCGCAGCGGCTCGCTGTTCGCCGGCTGCAGCGTCGCCGGCAACGTCATCCCGGACCAGTCGATCTTCAACACGATCGTCATGGTCATTGTGATGACCGCCGGTACGACCGTGGTGATGTGGCTGGGTGAGCTGATCACCGACCGCGGTATCGGCAACGGCATGTCGATCCTGATGTTCATCTCGATCGCCGCGACCTTCCCGTCCGCGCTGTGGGCCATCAAGCAGCAGGGCAAGCTCGCCGACGGGTGGATCGAGTTCGGCACCGTCATGCTCGTCGGGTTCGTCATGGTCGCCCTGGTGGTCTTCGTCGAGCAGGCCCAGCGCCGTATTCCGGTGCAGTACGCCAAGCGCATGATCGGCCGCCGCTCCTACGGGGGTACGTCGACGTACATCCCGCTCAAGGTCAACCAGGCGGGTGTGATTCCCGTCATCTTCGCGTCGTCGCTGCTTTACATTCCGGCGCTCATTGCCCAGTTCGCCGAGGGCAATGCGGGATGGAAGGTCTGGATCCAGGAGAACCTCACCAAGGGTGACCATCCCATCTACATCACCCTTTACTTCCTCCTGATCGTGTTCTTCGCGTTCTTCTACGTGGCGATCTCCTTCAACCCCGAAGAAGTCGCGGACAACATGAAGAAGTATGGTGGCTTCATCCCGGGCATCCGGGCTGGCCGACCTACCGCTGAGTACCTTTCGTATGTACTCAACCGGATCACCTGGCCGGGGTCGCTGTATCTGGGGTTGATCGCTCTCGTGCCAACAATGGCGTTGGTCGGGTTCGGAGCAAACCAGAACTTCCCCTTCGGGGGCACCAGCATCCTGATCATCGTGGGTGTCGGTCTCGAGACGGTGAAGCAGATCGAGAGTCAACTCCAGCAGCGCAATTACGAAGGGTTCCTCCGCTGATGCGAATCGTCCTTGTCGGACCACCGGGTGCAGGCAAAGGAACACAGGCCGCACGCCTGGCAGAGAAGCTGCGTGTCCCCCACATCTCCACGGGTGACCTGTTCCGTGCCAACATCAGTCGGCAGACGGAGCTCGGCAAGCTCGCGAAGTCCTACATGGACGCCGGCAACCTGGTGCCCGACGAGGTCACCATCGGCATGGCCAAGGACCGCATGGGGCAGCCGGACGCCGAGAAGGGGTTCCTGCTGGACGGCTTCCCGCGCACGGTCTCCCAGGCCGAGGCGCTGGACGAGCTGCTGCGGGCCGAGGACATCAAGCTGGACGCGGTGCTCGACCTCGAGGCGCCCGAGGAGGAGATCGTCCGGCGGATCGCCGGGCGGCGGACCTGCCGCAACGACTCCGCACATGTGTTCCATGTGACGTACAGCCCGCCGGAGAAGGAAGGCGTCTGCGACGTCTGCGGCGGTGAGCTGTACCAGCGGGACGACGACACGGAGGAGACCGTCCGCAAGCGGCTGGAGGTCTACCACACGCAGACCGAGCCGATCATCGACTACTACCGGGCGCAGGGGCTGCTCGTGACGATCTCCGCACTGGGTCCGGTGGAGGAGATCACCCAGCGGGCGCTGAGCGCGCTGAAGCGCGAGGACGCGGCGCAGTAGGTTGCAGTAGGTTCTGTCGTCGGCCGCGGCCGCGGTTCCTGTGCGAGGAGCCGCGGCCGTGCTGTGGGAGGGAGCACGCGGCCCGGCACCGACGGGGCGCCTCCCTCCGGACCGCCCCGGGCGGCGCGGACGCCCGCGGCCGATCGGACGGATGCCCGCGGGCATGGCTGCCGCGCCCGTATGGTTGACACAGTCGGCCCTCCCACCGGTTCCAGAAAGGCCATCGTCCCCATGGTGCAGATCAAGTCCCCCGAACAGATCGCCAAGATGCGTGCGGCGGGGCTGGTCGTCGCCGCGATCCACGAGGCCACCCGGGAGGCGGCCGTGCCCGGCGCGACCACCAAGGACCTGGACCAGGTGGCGCGCAAGGTGCTCGCGGAGCACAACGCCACGTCGAACTTCCTCGGCTACGGCGGCTTCCCGGCGACGATCTGCACCTCCGTGAACGAGGTCGTCGTCCACGGCATCCCCTCCGAGGACGTCGTCCTGAAGGACGGCGACATCATCTCCGTCGACTGCGGCGCGGTCGTCGACGGCTGGCACGGCGACGCGGCGTACACCGCCTTCGTGGGATCCGGTCACGACCCGGCGCTGATCGAGCTCTCCCGGGTGACCGAGGAGTCGATGTGGGCCGGCATCGCGGCGATGAAGCAGGGCAACCGGCTGGTCGACATCTCGCGGGCCATCGAGACGTACATCCGCCGCCAGCCCAAGCCGGGCGGCGGCCGCTACGGGATCATCGAGGACTACGGCGGCCACGGCATCGGCACCGAGATGCACATGGACCCGCACCTGCTGAACTACGTCGACCGCCGTCGCGGCAGGGGCCCCAGGCTGGTCCCCGGCTTCTGCCTCGCCATCGAGCCGATGGTCTCCCTCGGCACCTCGAAGACCCGGGTCCTCGAGGACGACTGGACCGTCGTCACCACGGACGGCAGCTGGTCCTCCCACTGGGAGCACTCGGTGGCCCTGACCCCCGAGGGTCCCCTGGTCCTGACGGCTCCGGACGGGGGCAAGGCCAAGCTCGCGGAGTACGGCATCAAGGCGGCGCCGGACCCGCTGGCCTGACGATCCGGCCTCACGATGGTGCCGGAAGCCGGGTCTCCGCATAAGAATCTCTGGCGTGGGGCAGGATCTCTCGATTCGTCTTTTGTGAAACGCTGACGTAGACTGACTCGTCGGCTCTTGTGCATCCGCATGTCTGCGTGCAGCTGCGGTGCGGCGGGGCCGCTCAGGGTAGTCGATTCGAAGGGCGAAGCGTGGCCAAGAAGCAAGGTGCCATCGAGATCGAGGGCACTGTCGTCGAGTCTCTGCCGAACGCCATGTTCAAGGTCGAGCTCCAGAACGGCCACCAGGTCCTGGCACACATCAGCGGCAAGATGCGCATGCACTACATCCGCATCCTCCCTGACGACCGGGTCGTGGTGGAGCTGTCTCCGTACGACCTGACGCGTGGCCGGATCGTCTACCGCTACAAGTAGATCTGCCCGCACCCCGCCCGCGGGGTGCGCATTCCGCTCCGGCGGGATGGTGGCACTGACCCGGAGAACCTCATCCCATGAAGGTCAAGCCGAGCGTCAAGAAGATCTGCGACAAGTGCAGGGTGATCCGTCGTCACGGTCGGGTCATGGTCATCTGCGAGAACCCGCGCCACAAGCAGCGCCAGGGCTGACGCACGACCGACCGCACCCTCTGCACCGCCATCGCAGGGATTCGCGCGACGCGAGCTGAATCATGTTCATACGCAGGACCCGAGCGGAACCCCTCCGCTCGATACCTCCGGTTCGGAGGCCGGGGACCCGGTCCGTACCTGATACGGCGGGCTGGGACCGGTTCTGCGGAAGACCTCCGAAGATCAACTGGAGCCATTGCATGGCACGCGTATCCGGTGTTGACATCCCGCGCGACAAGCGCGTGGAGGTCGCTCTCACCTACGTGTTCGGCATCGGCCGGACCCTCTCCAAGCAGACGCTGGCCGCTACCGGCGTCGACCCGAACACCCGTGTCCGCGACCTGACCGAAGAGCAGCTCGTCGCGATCCGCGAGTACGTCGACAACAACATCAAGACCGAAGGTGATCTCCGCCGCGAGATCCAGGCCGACATCCGCCGCAAGGTCGAGATCGGCTGCTACCAGGGTCTGCGGCACCGCCGCGGTCTGCCCGTCCGCGGCCAGCGCACCAGCACCAACGCCCGTACTCGCAAGGGTCCGCGTCGCGCCATCGCCGGCAAGAAGAAGCCGGGCAAGAAGTAGTCCGCAGCGGCACTCGTCGTCCAGCGGTCTTCGCTGTAGGACCGACCACCTCCCACAGGAGTCTCATCCATGCCCCCCAAGGGACGTCAGGGCGCTGCCAAGAAGGTGCGCCGCAAGGAAAAGAAGAACGTCGTTCACGGCCACGCCCACATCAAGAGCACGTTCAACAACACCATCGTTTCGATCACCGACCCGTCCGGCAACGTGATCTCCTGGGCCTCCGCCGGCCACGTCGGCTTCAAGGGCTCGAGGAAGTCCACGCCGTTCGCCGCGCAGATGGCCGCCGAGTCGGCCGCCCGCCGCGCCCAGGAGCACGGCATGCGCAAGGTCGACGTGTTCGTCAAGGGTCCGGGCTCCGGCCGTGAGACCGCCATCCGTTCGCTTCAGGCGACCGGTCTCGAGGTCGGCTCCATCCAGGACGTCACGCCGACCCCCCACAACGGCTGCCGTCCGCCGAAGCGCCGCCGCGTCTGACGCGTGCGCGCCGCTTCCCGGCGGCAGGTGTCCGGGCGGTACGGTCCGCATTCGGGTCGTACCGCCCGTACCCTTGCAGTACCGCACTTTGTCCGGTGCGGACCGGTCGGGCGTCATATAGCGGGCGCCCCCGACTGAAGGATCTGATCCACACATGCTGATTGCTCAGCGACCCTCGTTGACCGAAGAGGTCGTCGACGAGTTCCGCTCGCGGTTCGTGATCGAGCCGCTGGAGCCGGGCTTCGGTTACACCCTCGGCAACTCTCTGCGTCGTACGCTCCTCTCCTCGATTCCGGGTGCGGCGGTCACGTCCATCCGTATCGACGGCGTTCTGCACGAGTTCACCACCGTGCCGGGCGTCAAGGAGGACGTCACCGACCTGATCCTCAACATCAAGCAGCTGGTCGTCTCCTCCGAGCACGACGAGCCTGTTGTGATGTACCTGCGCAAGCAGGGCCCGGGTCTGGTCACCGCCGGGGACATCGCGCCGCCGGCCGGTGTCGAGGTGCACAACCCCGACCTCGTCCTCGCCACGCTCAACAGCAAGGGCAAGCTGGAGATGGAGCTGACCGTCGAGCGCGGTCGCGGCTACGTCTCCGCCGTGCAGAACAAGCAGGTGGGTCAGGAGATCGGCCGCATCCCGGTCGACTCGATCTACTCGCCGGTGCTGAAGGTCACGTACAAGGTCGAGGCCACGCGTGTCGAGCAGCGCACCGACTTCGACAAGCTGATCGTCGACGTCGAGACCAAGCCGGCGATGCGTCCGCGGGACGCCATGGCCTCCGCCGGCAAGACGCTGGTCGAGCTGTTCGGCCTCGCCCGCGAGCTGAACGTCGACGCCGAGGGCATCGACATGGGTCCGTCCCCGACGGACGCCGCGCTCGCCGCCGACCTCGCCCTGCCGATCGAGGAGCTCGAGCTCACCGTCCGGTCGTACAACTGCCTCAAGCGTGAGGGCATCCACACCGTGGGTGAGCTGGTCGCGCGTTCCGAGGCGGACCTGCTGGACATCCGCAACTTCGGTGCGAAGTCCATCGACGAGGTCAAGACGAAGCTGGCGAACATGGGGCTGACGCTCAAGGACTCGCCCCCCGGCTTCGACCCGACCGCCGCGGCGGACGCGTTCGGCACGGACGACGACGCCGATTCCGGATTCGTGGAGACCGAGCAGTACTGAGCACTCCGCGAGGAGGCCGTACTGTATCCGCGGGCCGGTCGGCCGGGTCGCGCCCCGCGGCACGGCCGCGTGCCGACGAAGGCCCGCACTTCTTCCGGGAGCGTCCCCCTCGGGCCGCTCCCGGATCTCCGACAGGCAACCGCCTGCTCGGATACTGACTCCGGTACCTGATACGGCCGGGGCAGACACACAGGAGAAGAACCATGCCGAAGCCCGCCAAGGGTCCCCGTCTGGGTGGCAGCGCCGCGCACGAGAGGCTGCTGCTCGCGAACCTCGCGAGGTCGCTGTTCGAGCACGGCCGCATCACCACCACCGAGGCGAAGGCCCGTCGCCTGCGCCCGTACGCCGAGCGTCTGATCACCAAGGCGAAGAAGGGCGACCTGCACAACCGCCGCCAGGTGCTTCAGGTGATCACGGACAAGAGCGTCGTCCACACGCTCTTCACCGAGATCGGCCCGCGGTACAAGAACCGTCCGGGTGGCTACACCCGTATCACCAAGATCGGCAACCGCCGTGGCGACAACGCGCCCATGGCCGTCATCGAGCTGGTCGAGGCACTGACGGTGCAGCAGGAGGCCGTGGGTGAGGCCGAGGCCGCCACCAAGCGTGCGGCCAAGGAGGCCCAGGCCAAGGCCGAGGAGACCAAGGCTGAGGAGACCAAGGCCGAGGACGCCAAGGCTGAGGAGACCAAGGCCGAGGAGACCAAGGCTGAGGACGCCAAGGCCGAGGAGTCGAAGGACGAGGAGTCCAAGGACGCCTGAGGCACGTCATCCTCGTGCCGGAGCGGGCCCGTCCCCTGCGGGGCGGGCCCGCTTCCTTGTCTTCCCGCACCTGAGAAGATCTGTACGTGAGTGACGAAGTACAACCCGGTTGTCTCCGCATCCGTCTGGACCTCTCCTACGACGGCACCGACTTCCACGGCTGGGCCAAGCAGGCCGGCGGCCGGCGGACCGTGCAGGGAGAGATCGAGGACGCGCTGCGCACGGTCACGCGGTCGACGGAGACGTACGAGCTGACCGTGGCCGGGCGCACCGACGCCGGGGTGCACGCGCGGGGCCAGGTGGCCCACGTGGATCTGCCCGAGCAGGTGTGGCGCGAGCACCACGAGAAGCTGCTGAAACGGCTCGCCGGGCGGCTGCCCCGGGATGTGCGCGTCTGGGCCCTGCGCCCCGCGCCCAGCGGCTTCAACGCCCGTTTCTCCGCCCTCTGGCGCCGCTACGCCTACCGGGTCACCGACAACCCCGGCGGTGTCGATCCGCTGCTGCGCAACCATGTGCTGTGGCACGACCGGCCGCTCGACGTCGACGCCATGAACGAGGCCGCCCAGCGGCTCCTGGGCGAGCACGACTTCGCCGCGTACTGCAAGAAACGCGAGGGCGCGACCACGATCCGCACCCTTCAGGAGCTGAGCCTCCGACGCGGGGACGACGGGATCATCACCGCCACCGTCCGGGCCGACGCCTTCTGCCACAACATGGTGCGTTCGCTCATCGGGGCCCTGCTGTTCGTGGGGGACGGACACCGCCCGCCCGACTGGCCCAGAAAGGTTCTGGACGCAGGGGTACGGGACTCCGCCGTGCATGTCGTACGGCCGCACGGGCTGACCCTGGAGGAGGTCGGCTACCCGGCCGACGAGCTGCTGGCCGCGCGGAGCCGCGAGGCGCGCAACAAACGGTCGCTGCCGAGGACGGGCTGCTGCTGAGACCGGGCGGTGCCCGGAGGGCCGGCAGACGGATGCCCCGGAGGGCCGAGGGGCGGGCCGAGGGGCCGGGATCTCGTACGGCCCGTCGTCGCCGGCACCGGTCGTTCCCGGTGCCGGCTGCTCCCGGTGCCGACTGTTCTCGGTCGGTGTCGGCACATGCCGCCTGCGGGAAGGAGCCGGGGCGCGGGACGGCCGGGGCGGCGACGGTCCACCGGGTGGCCGGCCGGCTGGAGCGGCCGGACCACGAGGCGACCGGTCTTCCGGGAACCGCTACTGGGTGGCCGCCGCCGAGGCCTGGGTCTCGCCGCGGCGGAGGATCTGCTGGAACGTGAACTGGGCGAGGTCGTCCCCGGCCTGGAAGGCCTTGGTGTCCTCGGTGGTGACGTCCTTGCCGTTGGTGAAGCCGGTGAGAGTGAAGTAGGCGTAGCGGCCCAGGGAGTTGGTCGTGGAACGGCAGACCGCGCCGTTGCAGAAGGCCTTGACGTCACCGCCGGGCAGCGGCTTGACGATGCTCTTCCTGTCGGCCGCGCCCTTGGCCTTGGCCGCCTGTGCGGCGGTGTCGAAGACGGCGACACCGACGGTCACCGCGAGGCCGTCCTTGCTGTAGGTGACGCGCAGCACACGGGTGCAGCCGTTGTCGGTGAGGACCTTGGGCAGCGTGCCCTGAGCGGCGGTGGCGCAGTTCTTGGTGTCGTCCGTCGGGCCCTTCTTGTACACGTTCTTGCCCATGGTCAGCTGGGTGCCCGGGAAGAGCGCGTTCACATCGAGCGGAGCCTTGTCCTTCTTCGCGTCGGATATGAACTCCTTCGGATCCAGCGGAGGCGGGGCGCTGGTGGGGGCGAAGGAAGGAATGACGACGGAGTCGCTCGGCAGGGCGGGAAGCTGAGTGGACGGCCGGCCCAGGGCGTTGTCGCTGCTGCTCGACGCCATGCTCATGGCGACGGCCGTGGCGATTCCGACGGTGGCCACCGCACCACCGCCGATGAGCAGCATCCGGCGCCTCTTGTGCCGTGTCTCCGAGGCCTCGGCGAGCGCGGCCCAGTCCGGAGTCCGGCTGTCACTCCCGCTGTTCCACGACTGCTGAGAATTCGGTTTCCAGGGATCCCACTGGGACTGCGATCCCCCCTGCCCATAACTCATGGGCCGCATCTTAGACCCGGGTCAGGGAAGCGCCGGTGCCCTTGTTCAAGGGCCTGGGACGGCCTTCCGTACAGGCCGGTACAAAGCGGCGCATCCCCGTGCGGGGCCCGCCGAGGAGAGGCCGGGAGTCCGTCCGGGCGTGGTCCGCGCGCGCCGGACGGCGAGGAGCAGCGGGGAGCAGTTAGGGGGGGCGGTCAGGGGGACGGTTGGGGCAGTTGGGTGGGGGACAGTTGGGGCAGTTGAGGGAACAGTGAGGAGACAGAAGGTCGCGGTGGGTGACCGCGGGGCGGGACGGAGGCACCTGGTGAGGGGCGTACACTGGACGAGGAACACGCAGTATTCGCGCCGCCGCCCCCGTTTTGACCCTCGGAGGGCGCCGCGGGTATTCTGCGGTTTCGTTGTGTATTGGCTTGCTCATTCTCACGGGACGGGCCCTTACACCGGTCCACCGGGCCGATGACCAGCGACCAGCACGCGGTTTTGCGTCGCCGCGGTGCGGTCAAGGCTGTCGTGATCGTCTTCGGTGACCTTGTCAGGACCATTCACTGAAGAAGCGAAGGCTACGAACCGTGCGTACGTACAGCCCCAAGCCCGGCGACATCACGCGCCAGTGGCATGTCATTGACGCTCAGGATGTTGTCCTGGGCCGTCTGGCGTCCACCGCCGCCACCCTTCTGCGGGGCAAGCACAAGCCGATTTACGCACCGCATGTCGACACCGGTGACTTCGTCATCATCATCAACGCCGACAAGGTGCACCTTTCCGGCAACAAGCGGACCCAGAAGCTGGCGTACCGCCACTCCGGTTACCCGGGTGGTCTGCGCTCGGTCCGCTATGACGAGCTGCTTGAGAAGAACCCGGAGAAGGCCGTCGAGAAGGCCGTCAAGGGCATGCTCCCCAAGAACTCCCTTGGCCGTCAGATGCTCTCGAAGCTGAAGGTCTACAGGGGTGACCAGCACCCGCACGCCGCGCAGAAGCCGGTGCCGTTCGAGATCACCCAGGTCGCGCAGTAAGTCCGGCCAGCCCCTAAGACGAAAGAGAATCTGAGGAGAATCGTGGCCGAGACCACTGCCGAGCAGCCGCTCGAAGAGCTTGACATCGACAGCTACACCACCGAGTCCGAGTACCCCGTCGAGGGCGAGTACACCTCGGAGTCCCTGGCCTCCCGCTTCGGCGAGCCGCAGCCGGCCGCCGGGCTGGGCCGCCGCAAGACCGCCATTGCCCGCGTCCGGATCGTTCCGGGCACCGGCAAGTGGAAGATCAACGGTCGCACCCTCGAGGACTACTTCCCGAACAAGGTGCACCAGCAGCAGGTCAACGAGCCCTTCAAGGTGCTGGAGCTCGAGGGCCGCTACGACGTCATCGCCCGTATCTCCGGCGGTGGTGTCTCCGGCCAGGCCGGTGCTCTCCGTCTCGGTGTCGCCCGTGCCCTGAACGAGGCCGACGTCGACAACAACCGTGGCCCGCTGAAGAAGGCCGGCTTCCTCCGCCGCGACGCCCGTGCGGTCGAGCGCAAGAAGGCCGGTCTGAAGAAGGCCCGTAAGGCCCCGCAGTACAGCAAGCGCTGATTTCGGCAGCGCCCTTGCAGGTACTCCGAACGCCCCGGCGGCACGCCCCTGTGCTCCGGGGCGTTCGTATATCACAGAACTTGGACGTATAACGGCACAAGCTGTTCAAAGGCTGGTGCGATCGAATGCCCGGGTCGTCGAATGCCATAATCCAGCATCTTTTCGAAGTGATGCTTCTCCAGGAGGACAAGTGGGACGACTCTTCGGCACGGACGGCGTGCGGGGTGTTGCCAACGCGGACCTGACCGCCGAGCTGGCACTCGGGCTCTCCGTCGCCGCGGCGCACGTACTGGCCGAGGCGGGCACCTTCGAGGGCCACAGGCCGACCGCGGTGGTGGGGCGGGACCCGCGCGCGTCCGGGGAGTTCCTGGAGGCCGCCGTGGTCGCCGGTCTGGCGAGCGCGGGCGTGGACGTCCTGCGGGTCGGCGTCCTGCCGACGCCGGCGGTGGCGTACCTCACCGGCGCACTCGACGCCGACCTGGGCGTGATGCTGTCGGCCAGCCACAACGCCATGCCGGACAACGGCATCAAATTCTTCGCCCGCGGCGGCCACAAGCTCCCCGATGAGCTGGAGGACCGTATCGAGGCGGTCTACGAGGAGCACCGCACCGGCGAGCCCTGGGACCGTCCCACGGGCGCGGGTGTGGGCCGGGTACGCGACTACGACGAAGGTTTCGACAAGTACGTCACCCATCTCGTCGACGCCCTGCCGAACCGGCTCGACGGCCTCAAGATCGTCCTCGACGAGGCGCACGGCGCCGCCTTCGAGGTCTCGCCGGAGGCCTTCCGGCGGGCCGGTGCCGAGGTCATCACCATCGGCGCGCAGCCGGACGGCCTCAACATCAACGACGGCTACGGCTCGACCCACCTCGAGAAGCTCAAAGCGGCCGTGGTCGAGCACGGCGCCGACCTCGGCATCGCGCACGACGGCGACGCCGACCGCTGCCTGGCCGTGGACCACACCGGCGAGGAGGTCGACGGCGACCAGATCCTGTCGATTCTCGCGCTGGCGATGCGGGAGCGGTCCACGCTGCGCCGTGACACCGTCGTCGCGACCGTGATGTCGAACCTGGGCTTCAAGCTGGCCATGGAGCGCGAGGGCATCCACCTCGTGCGGACCTCCGTGGGCGACCGGTACGTCCTGGAGGAGATGAAGGACAAGGGCTACGCCCTCGGCGGCGAGCAGTCCGGCCACGTCATCATCCTCGACCACGCGACCACCGGCGACGGCACGCTGACCGGCCTGATGCTGGCCGCCCGGGTCGCCGAGACCGGCCGTACGCTGCGGGACCTGGCCTCCGTGATGGAGCGCCTGCCGCAGGTCCTCATCAATGTCCCGGACGTGGACAAGACCCGGGTGAAGACCTCGGCCGAGCTGGCGGCCGCGATCACCGAGGCGGAGCAGGAACTGGGGGAGACCGGGCGGGTGCTGCTGCGTCCGTCCGGAACCGAGCCGCTGGTCCGGGTCATGGTCGAGGCCGCGGACATCGACCAGGCGCGCACGGTGGCGAGCCGCCTGGCGGACGCGGTGAAGTCGGCCCTGGGCTGAGCCGGAGGCTGAGCTGAAAGGCTGAGTCAGGGGGCTGAGCCGGAAGGCTGAGTCGGGTCGTCGGTTCCTGTTCCCGCAGCCCGTTGACCACCCGTCGATCACTCGTCGACAGCCTGTCGAGGAGTTTCGTCACCGGCCGGGTTGCGGGTCGCGGAGGCCATGGACGTCATGGACGTCAGGACGCCGCGGGTGTGATGGGCACCATGGACGTCATGGACGTCATGGACGTCATGGACGTCATGGACGTCATGGACGTCATGGGCGTCGCCGACGTCACAGCTTGCGCAGGCTCAGCCGCTGCACCTTGTGGTCCGGGCCCTTGCGCAGCACGAGCGTGGCCCGGCCGCGGGTGGGCGCTATGTTCTCCTCGAGATTCGGCTTGTTGATGGTCCGCCAGATGGTGCGGGCGTACTCGAGGGCCTCCTCCTCGGACACCTGCGTGTACGTGCGGAAGTACGAGGACGGGTCCTGGAAGGCCGTCTGGCGCAGCTTGCGGAACCGGTTCAGGTACCACCGCTCGATGTCCTCGGTGCGCGCGTCGACGTACACGCTGAAGTCGAAGTAGTCGGCGAGTGCGACCCGGGTGCGGCCGTCCTTGCCGGGCAGGGCGGGCTGCAGGACGTTCAGCCCTTCGACGATGAGGATGTCGGGGCGGCGTACGGTCAGCTTCTCGCCGGGGACGATGTCGTAGATGAGGTGGGAGTAGACCGGGGCGGTCACCTCGTCCTTGCCGGCCTTGATGTCGGCGACGAACCGGGTCAGGGCCCTGCGGTCGTACGACTCCGGGAAGCCCTTGCGCGACATCAGCCCCCGCGCCTGGAGCTCCCGTGTCGGCAGCAGGAACCCGTCGGTCGTCACCAGTTCGACCCGTGGATGCTCCGGCCAGCGGGACAGCAGCGCCTGCAGCAGCCGGGCCACGGTCGACTTCCCGACGGCGACCGACCCCGCCACTCCGATGACGAAAGGCGTGCCGGACTGGGACCTCTGCTCGCCGAGAAACGTGTTCAGCGCGCCGCGCAGCTCATTGGTGGCGGCGACGTAGAGGTTGAGCAGCCGCGACAGAGGAAGGTAGATGTCCCGCACCTCGTCGAGGTCGATGACGTCACCCAGACCGCGCAACCGCTCGACCTCCTCGGCGGACAGCGGCAGCGGCGTCTTGTCGCGCAGCGCGCTCCACTCGGCGCGGGTGAGATCGACGTAGGGAGTCGCCTCCGGCCGGGGCCGGTGGGCGCTCCGGGGCATCGAGGAGACCGGAGAAAACACAGTTCATTGTGAACGGAGTTTGAACAGGGCGCGGAGTGGGCTGTGTCACGTGGTGGAGCGAAGATCACGTGTGCGTCACGGTCGGGTAGCGGGTGAAGAGTTCATGATCAATTGTGGGGACGCTGTGCATAGGCTGCGGTGAACCAGTGCGGGGTGTCCCGCCGGTGTCCCTACGCCGAGAGAAGAGAACTCCGGTGTCCCTACGCCGAGAGAAGAGAGCTCCTGTGAGATCCCTCGTGGTCCGTCGTACGGCTCTGGCCGCGTCCGCTGCCGCTCTGGCCCTCCTCGTCACCGCCTGCGGCGGTTCGTCCGACGGCGGCAGTGACAGCTCGGACAAGGCCGGCGGCGACAAGGCCGCCCAGGCCGGCAAGACCCCCTCCGCGGCCCCCGCCAAGGCGCTGACCGCCGGCGAGCTGGAGAAGGCCGCACTCACCCAGGCGGACGTCAAGAGCGGCAAGGTCACCACCAAGGTCCCGGCGGCGGAGGACATCGCACAGGACAAGGTCCGGACGGACAACCCGGCCTGCGACCCGCTCGCCCACCTTCAGGCCGGCAGCTACGTCGGCAAGCCGTCGGCCACCGTGAAGCGGTCCTGGCTGGGCGATGTGCAGAAGCCCGAGGCCGGCGCGAAGCCCGAGGAGGTCATGCTGGCCGCCCTGGACCGGACGAAGGTCATCGTCACGCTGGCCTCCTACGAGGACGGCGGCGCCGAGCAGGCGATGAAGGACCTGACCAAGGCCGCGGCGGCGTGCTCCGGCGGCTTCGGCTACGCCGTGAACAGCGACAAGGTCAAGATCGTCAAGGTTGCCACCACCGATGCGCCCCAGGGCGCCGACGAGGCACTGGCCGTGAACGAGACGATGGACGCCGAAGGCGTCAAGGCCCCGGTCAAGGGCGTCGTCGTCCGCAAGGGCGCCACCCTGGCCTACTTCTCCGCCGTCAACCTCGCCTCGGGCGCCAGCGGCAAGGACTTCGCCTTCCCCGCGGAAATCGTCGACGCCCAGCTTGCCAAGTTGAAGTGAGCCGGGTGTCTGCCGAGGGCTGGTCGTCCATCGGGGGGTGGCCGTCTGCCGGGGGGCGGGTGTCTGGCGGGAAGGCGGCCGTTCGCCGGGGCGTGTTCCGCCCCGGCGGGCGGCCCGTGGGTGTGGGCATCGTGTGGGTGCCCGGTGGACATCCTGCGAGCATGGACAGGTGCTTCCTGCCCCGGTAGGAATTTCCGATTTCGGGCACGAAGTCGCCACTTGAGCCGGGTGACGGCCCGTAGGCTGCCGCTCATGTGCGGAATCGTGGGATACGTGGGGGCGCAGTCGGCGCTCGAGGTCGTGATGGCCGGACTGAAGCGGCTGGAGTACCGGGGCTACGACTCGGCCGGTGTCGCCGTGCTCGCCGATGGCGGGCTGGCGGCGGCGAAGAAGGCCGGAAAGCTGGTCAACCTGGAGAAGGAGCTCGTGGAACGGCCGCTGCCGACCGGTACCACGGGCATCGGCCACACCCGGTGGGCCACCCACGGCGCTCCCACGGACGCCAACGCCCACCCCCACCTCGACAACGCCGGACGGGTCGCCGTCGTCCACAACGGCATCATCGAGAACTTCGCCGCGCTGCGGGCGGAGTTGGAGGAACGCGGACACGAGCTGTCCTCCGAGACCGACACCGAGGTCGTCGCGCATCTGCTGGCCGAGGAGTTCTCCTCCTGCGCCGACCTCGCGGAGGCCATGCGGCTGGTGTGCCGGCGTCTGGAGGGCGCGTTCACCCTGGTCGCCATGCACGCCGACGAACCCGACGTCGTCGTGGGCGCCCGCCGCAACTCCCCGCTGGTCGTGGGCGTCGGCGAGGGCGAGGCCTTCCTCGCCTCCGACGTCGCCGCGTTCATCGCCCACACGCGCTCGGCGATCGAGCTGGGACAGGACCAGGTCGTGGAGCTGCGCCGGGACGGAGTGACGATCACCGGGTTCGACGGCCGGCCCGCCGAGGTGCACTCCTACACCGTCGACTGGGACATGGCCGCCGCCGAGAAGGGCGGCTACGACTACTTCATGCTCAAGGAGATCGCCGAGCAGCCCAAGGCGGTCGCCGACACCCTGCTGGGCCGTATCGACGAGGCCGGAAACCTGACGCTGGACGAGGTGCGGATCAGCGCCGCGGAACTCCGCGAGATGGACAAGATCGTCATCGTCGCCTGCGGCACGGCCTTCCACGCGGGCCTGATCGCCAAGTACGCCATCGAGCACTGGACGCGGATTCCGTGCGAGGTGGAACTGGCGAGCGAATTCCGCTACCGGGACCCGATCCTGGACGCGCAGACCCTCGTCATCGCCATCTCCCAGTCGGGAGAGACGATGGACACCCTGATGGCGCTGCGTCACGCCCGCGAGCAGGGCTCCAGGGTGCTGGCCATCTGCAACACCAACGGCTCGACCATCCCCCGTGAGTCCGACGCGGTGCTCTACACGCACGCGGGACCGGAGATCGCGGTCGCGTCGACGAAGGCGTTCCTGACGCAGCTGGTGGCCTGCTATCTGGTGGCGCTGTACCTGGGCCAGGTGCGGGGCACCAAGTGGGGCGACGAGGTCCAGGCGGTGATCCGTGACCTGTCGCGGATCAGCGGAGCGGTGGAGCGGGTCCTGGAGACGATGGAGCCGGTACGGAAGCTGGCCCGCTCGCTGGCCGACAAGAACACGGTGCTGTTCCTGGGGCGGCACGTGGGCTATCCGGTCGCCCTCGAAGGCGCCCTGAAGCTCAAGGAGCTGGCGTACATGCACGCCGAGGGCTTCGCGGCCGGTGAGCTCAAGCACGGCCCGATCGCCCTGATCGAGGAGGACCTGCCGGTGGTCGTGGTGGTGCCGTCGCCGCGCGGCCGGTCCGTCCTCCACGACAAGATCGTCTCCAACATCCAGGAGATCCGCGCGAGAGGCGCACGCACGATCGTGATCGCGGAGGAGGGTGACGAGGCGGTCGTCCCGTACGCCGACCACCTCATCCGCATCCCGGCGACGCCGACGCTGCTGCAGCCGCTGGTCGCGACGGTGCCCTTGCAGGTGTTCGCGTGCGAGCTGGCGACGGCGAGGGGCAACGAGGTGGACCAGCCGCGGAACCTGGCGAAGTCGGTGACGGTGGAGTAGCTGCGGGGCGGTTTCGTTTCGGCGTTTCGTTTCAGCCGGGTGGGCTGAGCGCGGTCCTTGGTGGTCTCCGGTGGTTCTCCGGTGGCCTCCAAGTGGCCGTGGGGCCGCCCGCTTCTCGCGGCCAGTGTCGTGCTTCCGCGGACCGGGTCAAGGGCGCTGCGCGTCGCCTTCGGCGATGGCCCTTCGGGCCACCCTTGACCCGGTCCGCTCCAGCACGCGGAGAGAAGCGAGCGGGCGGCCGGGGGAGGGAAGCGGGTGGCCCAGGTGGGCGGCTCCTTGCATGGGCTGCATGAGCCGGCTGGGTCGGGGGCGCGCTCTCGCCTCGCAGGCACGCCGGGTGGGTTCGGCGGCTTGTGGTGAGGGGGTGGGTGCGGCTTGTGGTGAGGGGGTGGGTGCGGCTTGTGGTGAGGGGGCGGGTTCCGGGGCCGGCCGGTGCAGGGGCCTGGCTGGGGATGCGGCCGGGAAGTGGGGGATCTGGGCCGACTCGTCGGGGCGAAGTCATAGGCCGTGCCTTTGGGGTGTGGCCCGAACCGGACACTTGTCTTCCCGGCCCTAAGAAGAGGAGTGCCTGATGCCCCTCCCCGCGTTTCACGCGGACAGGGGTGGGTGGGGAGCGGGCCGTAGGGTGCTCGGCATGAGCATCATCGGGGTCGGTATCGACGTGGCCGAGATCGATCGGTTCGCGGCGTCGCTGGAGCGGACGCCCGGGCTGGCGAAACGGCTGTTTCTGGAGAGCGAGTTGCTGCTGCCCAGCGGGGAGCGGCGGGGCATGGCCTCGCTCGCCGCGCGGTTCGCCGCCAAGGAGGCGCTCGCCAAGGCCCTCGGCGCGCCCGCCGGGCTGCTCTGGACGGATGCCGAGGTGTACGTCGAGGACAGCGGGCGGCCCCGGTTGAGGGTGACGGGGACCGTGGCGGCACGGGCGGCCGAGCTCGGGGTCACCTCCTGGCATCTGTCGCTGAGTCATGACGCGGGGGTGGCGTCGGCGGTGGTGATCGCGGAAGGGTGACCGTCCGGGGCCGTCAGCACGCGTTGTTCTCGGCGTGGATGCGACGGAAGGCGAGGATGGTGGAGTCGTCCCCCGGATGCGGTCCGGTCAGATGCCGGACGACGTCGTTGACGTAGGCGTCCAGTGCCTCGTCGCCCGGCGGGATGCCGTCGTGGGCGTATGTCTCGGCGACCCGCAGCAGGCGTTCCGCGTCCTGGTCGGGGTCCGAGGAGCGGCGTTCGACCAGACCGTCGGAGTAGAGCAGCACCACGTCACCGGGGTCCAGGGACGTCTCGGCCGCCACGTACTTCTCGTCGGGCAGGACGCCCAGCGGGAGGCCGGGCCCGCCCGGCGGCGGGTCGAGCCGGTGTGCCCGCCGGCCGCGGACCAGGACGGGCTGCGGATGGCCGGCGCAGGTCCAGCGCAGCAGGCCGAGGTCGGGGGAGTAGTGGCCGATGACCGCGGTGGTGGTGGACTCGTCGCCGTCGTCGCAGGCCACCGCGTTGAGCCAGGAGGTCAGCAGTTCCACCGGCTCACCGGTGAACGCCAGGCCCGTCAGGGCGTACCGCAGCTTCGCCATCAGGGTGACGGCGTCGAGGCCGTGACCGCGGGCGTCGCCGAGCGCGACCAGTACCTGGCCCGTGGGCAGGACGCGGGTCTTGTACCAGTCGCCGCCCATGCGGACCGTGGGGGCCTCGGCGTAGTAGAAGACGGACGTCTCGATTCCGTGCCGGGCCAGTTCCGCCGGGAGGGTGGGCAGAACGGCCTTCCGCAGCCGCTCGGCCACCTCGGCGACCGTGTCCGCCCGTTCCCGTTGCGCCCGGGCCTCGGCGACCGCCCGCTCGGCCAGCGCCCGGCTGCGGCGGTCCTCGGTGACGTCGTGGAGCACCGCGCGGACGGTCCACACGGGGCCGCCTTCGGGGCCGACCGGTTCGGCGACGAAGCGGACGATCCGGTTGTACGGCGCGGGAAGGCGCAGCTCGCACTCCGCGACCTCCTGCTCCCGCAGCAGAACGGCGCGCACGGCCCGGTACAGCGGCAGCACACTGGTCGGCACCACCATGCGGGCCAGCTCCAGCAGGTCGGGCGGCGGCTGCCGGCCGGGCAGGCCGAGGACGTCGCGCAGTTCCGCCGACGCCTCGACGGATCCGTCGCCCAGGTTCCAGTCGGCCCAGGAGACCCGTACCAGGTGCTGCGAGGCCCTGCTCCTGCGGGCGCTGCTGCCGCGCTCCCAGGTGAGCAGCAGCGCACCGGCGCAGGGCGCCACGCGCACCTCGCCGCTGAGGCGCACCGTCCGTTCGCCGTGTCCGGGCAGTGACCACTCCACGGCTTCGGGCCCCTGGGGCCTTTTCGTCCGGTGGGCCTCGGCGAGCATCCGGGGCACGGCCGTGTCCGCCAGGGTGGGGAAGAGCTCGAGCAGCGGCACCGCACCGGTGCGCGGCGGGAGTTTCCCGGGCGGGAAGCGGTGGACCCAGTAGTCCCAGGCGGCGGAGTTCTGGCCCATGTAGGAGAAGCCCGTCCTCTCGGCGCCGGGTTCCGGAAGGACCACCATGACGGGGAGCGGCAGGGCGTCCAGCAGGTCCCAGGTCGGGATCTCGGGCAGGGAGAGGGGACGAGCAGCGGGGACCGGCTCTTGTGCGAGTGCGGCGTGGGCGGTGACGTACCGGGCGACCCGCGACCGCTGTTCGGTCAGCAGGGTCTCCATCGCGCGGAGCCGCCGGCGGTGACGCTCGCCTCCGGATGCCCCGGCCACGTACGGCGCGCCGACCCGCACCGGGTCGTCCGCCATCTTGCTCGCGCTCCTTCCGCTCGCGGCAGGTGTCTGCCCTTCTCATGCTCGACGACCCGTCGGAGGCGGGCCACTCGGCGCGGGGCGGTGCGCACCGGCCACCGCCGTCGTCGGCTTCGCGTGCGAGGCCGGGCGGATCCGGGGCAGACTCGACCGCATGCGCATCGGATACAGCGTGGAGACGGTCAGGGCGGCGGAACGCGCGCTCATGGCGAGGCTTCCCGAGGGGGCGCTCATGCAGCGGGCGGCGGCCGGACTCGCCGCCGCGTGCGCGGATCTGCTCGGGCGGGTGTACGGACGCCGGGTGGTGCTGCTGATCGGCAGCGGGGACAACGGGGGTGACGCGCTGTATGCCGGGGCCCGGCTGGCGCGGCGCGGGGCCGGGGTGGTCGCCGTGCTGCTGGCGCCCGACCGTGCGCACCCCGGCGGTCTTGCCGCGCTGCGCCGGGCGGGCGGAAGCGTGGCCCGGGCCGGTGCCGCCGAGGCGGCGATCGACCGGGCCGATCTGGTCGTCGACGGCATCGTCGGCATCGGCGGCAAGGGCGGTCTGCGCGCCGAGGCCGCCCCGCTGGCCGAGCGGGCCGCGCGCTCACGGGCGGCCGTGGTCGCCGTGGACCTGCCGAGCGGGGTCGAGGCGGACTCCGGCGAGGTGCTCGGCGCGGCCGTCCGCGCCGATCTGACCGTCACCTTCGGCACGTACAAGCCGGGACTGCTCATCGACCCGGCGCGCGAGCACGCCGGTACGGTCCGGCTCGTCGACATCGGCCTGGGCCCCGAACTGCCCGACGAGCCCGAGCTGGAGGCGCTGCAGCACGCCGATGTGGCCGGTCTGCTGCCGCTGCCGACCGCCGAGAGCGACAAGTACCGGCGCGGTGTCGTCGGCGTCGCCGCGGGCTCGGCCCGTTACCCGGGCGCGGCCGTGCTCGCCGTGGCGGGCGCGCTGCGCGGCGGGGCGGGCGCGGTGCGGTACGTCGGTCCGGCCGGGCGGGAGGTGATCGCCCGCTTCCCGGAGACGCTGGTCTCCGACCAGGGGCCGCACAAGGCGGGGCGGGTGCAGGCCTGGGTGGTGGGGCCGGGCGCCGGGGACGACGCCGCGACCGTCGCGGAGGTGCTGGAGGCGGACGTTCCCGTCCTGATCGACGCGGACGGTCTGCGCCTCGCCGACCGCGACGCCGTACGGGCCCGTACCGCCCCCACCCTGATGACCCCGCACGCCGGGGAGGCCGCCGCCCTGCTCGGTACGACCCGTGAGGAGGTCGAGGGGGCCCGGCTGTCCTCCGTGCGCGAGCTCGCCGCCCGCTACCGGGCGACCGTCCTTCTCAAGGGCTCGACCACCCTGGTCGCCGATCCGGACGGCGGCCCCGTACGCGTCAACCCGACCGGCACCCCGTGGCTCGCCACCGCCGGCAGCGGTGACGTCCTGTCGGGCCTGGCCGGCTCCCTGCTGGCGGCCGGTCTGACCGCCCGCGACGCCGGCAGTGTGGCCGCCTATCTGCACGGTCTGGCCGGCCGCCTCGCCGCCCAGGGCGCCCCGGCCGGCGCCCACGAGGTGGCGGAAGCCATTCCGCAGGCGTGGCGGGACGTACGGGACCGGGTCGGGGGATAGTGCTCTCACCGGCATCCGGCCCGCGCCGCCGGGTGCCGGTCCTTGTTCTCACCCGGCACCCGAAGGGGGTGGAGCCGTTGACCACGCGGACCGGTCAGGTCGACCACGAGCTCGTCGAGGCCGCGGCCCGGGTCGCCCGGACCCGCTGCCGGGGCGACCACCACACCATGGCCGCGGCGGGCCGCGCCCGGGACGGGCGGATCGTGACCGCCGTGAACGCCTGTCACTTCACCGGAGGCCCGTGCGCCGAGATGGTCCTGATCGGCGCGGCGGCCGCCCAGGGCGTGTACGCACTGGACACGGTCGTCGCCGTGGGCGACCGCGGACGCGGGGTCGTTCCCCCGTGCGGCCGGTGCCGTCAGATGCTCGCCGACTACTTCCCCGCCCTGCGGGTCGTCGTCGGCAACGGTGACGACGCCCGGACCGTGCCCGTGGTCGACCTGCTCCCCGAGCGCTACGTCTGGACGGACCGCCCGGGCGGCACCGGCTGACCCCGGCCGGGAGGGCGACGGCGGGCATCCCCGCCCCGCACGCGTCCGCTACGGGCCGGGTGCGGAGGGGACGCGGGGAGCCTTTGAGACACTGGGGCGCGATGAACGAGACAGCACACCCGCGGTCGGCGCCGCTGCGCGCCCGCGCCGAGATCGACCTGGCCGCAGTACGGGCCAACGTACGGGCCCTTCGCGACCGGGCGCCCGGCGCGGCCCTCATGGCCGTGGTGAAATCCGACGCCTACGGCCACGGCGCCGTCCCGTGCGCCCGAGCGGCTGTCGCCGCCGGGGCGACCTGGCTCGGCACCGCCACACCGGAGGAGGCCCTCGCTCTGCGGGAGGCCGGGCTGTCGCCCGGGCAGGTGCGGATCATGTGCTGGCTGTGGACGCCCGGCGGACCCTGGCGCGAGGCCATCGAGGCCGACCTCGACGTGTCCGTGAGCGGGATGTGGGCGCTGAAGGAGGTCCGGGAGGCGGCGCGTGCCGCGGGACGGCCGGCGCGGGTCCAGCTCAAGGCCGACACCGGCCTCGGACGCAACGGCTGCCAGCACGCCGACTGGGCCGATCTCGTCACCGAGGCCCTGCGCGCCGAGGCCGAGGGACTGATCCGCGTCACCGGACTGTGGTCCCACTTCGCCTGTGCCGACGAGCCGGGGCACCCCTCCGTCGCCGCCCAGCTCGACCGCTTCCGCGAGATGGTCGCGCACGCCGAACGGCTCGGCGTGCGCCCCGAGGTGCGGCACATCGCCAACTCGCCCGCCACGCTCACCCTCCCCGAGGCCCGCTTCGACCTCGTGCGCTCCGGTATCGCCCTCTACGGCATCTCGCCCAGCGCCGAGATCGGCACCCCGGTCGACCTCGGGCTGCGCCCCGCCATGACCCTGACCGCCTCGCTGGCCCTGGTCAAACGCGTCCCCGGGGGACACGGCGTCAGCTACGGGCACCACTACGTCACCCCCGGCCCGACCACCCTCGGCCTGGTGCCCGTCGGCTACGCGGACGGCATTCCGCGCCATGCCTCCGGCACCGGGCCGGTCCTGGTCGGCGGCAAGTGGCGTACGGTCGCGGGCCGGGTCGCCATGGACCAGTTCGTGGTGGACCTGGGCGGGGACGAGCCCGAGATCGGCTCCGAGGTCGTGCTCTTCGGGCCGGGCGACCGCGGTGAGCCCACCGCCGAGGACTGGGCCCAGGCCGCCGGCACCATCGCGTACGAGATCGTCACCCGGATCGGAACACGCGTTCCCCGCGTCTATCTGAACGAGGAGTAGCGGGGGAAACGGGAGAACGAGGAGTAGCAAGGAAAGCGGGGGAGCGGGCCGTGCGGAGCGGCCCGTGCGGACAGCAGGACGGCACCAAGGGGAGCGGGCAGGTGAGCAGGAGCAGCGCGGTCGCGAAGGCCACCGAGGGGGCGGCCGGCGGCTGGCGCAGGGCGACCGGCATCGCGGGCGCCGCGATAGGCATGGTGGCGGCGGGCGCGGCGGTCGGCGTCGCCATCGAGCGGATGACCGTCGGCCGCGGGATGCGCCGCAAGGCCCGGCTCGCCCTGGACTCGGCGGGCCCCTACGGCGCCCTGCGCGGCACCCCCGGCCGGGCCCTGGCCGACGACGGCACCGAGCTTTACTACGAGGTCGACGACATCGACCCGGACGTGGATCCCGGCCCGCGCCGCCGCCGGCTCTTCGGCCGCAGGTTCCCCGCCCCCGTCACCGTCGTCTTCAGCCACGGCTACTGCCTCAACCAGGACTCCTGGCACTTCCAGCGTGCGGCGCTGCGCGGTGTCGTACGGACCGTGCACTGGGACCAGCGCAGCCACGGCCGCTCCGGGCGGAGCGCCACCCGCACGAGCGAGGGCGCGCCGCTGAGCATCGACCAGCTGGGCCGCGATCTGAAGGCGGTGATCGACGCCGCCGTGCCCGAGGGGCCGATCGTGCTGGTCGGGCACTCCATGGGCGGCATGACCGTGATGGCCCTCGCCGCCCAGTACCCCGAGCTGATCCGTGAGCGGGTCGTCGCCACCGCCTTTGTGGGCACGTCCTCCGGGCGGCTCGGCGAGGTCAACTTCGGGCTGCCGGTGGCCGGGGTCAACGCGGTGCGCAGGATCCTCCCCGGGGTGCTGAAGGTGCTCGGGCAGCGGGCCGAGCTGGTGGAGAAGGGGCGGCAGGCCACCGCGGACCTGTTCGCCGGGATCATCAAGCGGTACTCGTTCGCCGGGCGGGACGTCGACCCGGCCGTCGCCCGGTTCGCCGAGCGGATGATCGAGAGCACACCGATCGACGTGGTCGCCGAGTTCTACCCGGCCTTCACCGACCACGACAAGACCGAGGCACTGGCCCTGTTCCGGGACATGCCGGTGCTCGTCCTGGCCGGGGTGGAGGACCTGGTCACGCCCAGCGAGCACAGCGAGGCGATCGCCGATCAGCTTCCCGACGCGGAGCTGGTGCTGGTCCCGGACGCCGGGCACCTGGTGATCCTGGAGCACCCGGAGGTCGTCACCGACCGCCTCGCCGATCTGCTCGTCCGCGCCGGCGCGGTCCCGGCAGGCACTACCGTGGGCAAGTATGGAAGCAGCAGCACCGCCCACCCCGGCTGACCCCGCCTTTGTCGAGATCACCGTCAACTCCCCGGAGCAGATGCAGGAACTCGGCCGCCGTCTGGCCAAGCTGCTGCGCGCCGGCGACCTGGTGATGCTCAGTGGGGAGCTCGGCGCGGGCAAGACCACGCTGACCCGCGGACTCGGCGAGGGCCTGGGCGTACGCGGTGCCGTCACCTCCCCGACCTTTGTGATCGCCCGTGTGCACCCGTCCCTCGGGGACGGTCCGCCGCTCGTCCACGTCGACGCCTACCGGCTGTCCGGCGGGCTGGAGGAGATGGAGGACCTGGACCTCGACGTGTCGCTGCCGGACTCGGTGGTCGTCGTGGAGTGGGGCGAGGGCAAGGTCGAGGAGCTGTCCGACGCGCGCCTGCAGGTCGTGATCCACCGGACGGTCGGCACCGCGCCCTCCCCGGGGGCGGCCCCCGGAGCCCCCGGTGCGCACGAGGTGGGCGCGGACGGGGTGCGGCAGGTGACGGTGACCGGGATCGGGGACCGGTGGGCAGCCGTCGACCTGGGGGTTCTGACCGCCTGAACCCCCGCGCGGGCTTTCCGGCAGCAGGCCGGCGGCGTTTCTTGCGTCGAGTGCGTCCGGCGTGGTCCCCTGGTGTCCCGCTCGTAAGTTAGGTATACCTAACCTACGTCCGCCCCAGTCCGAGGAGGCGTCCATGCCGGCCAGGGAGAGCTCCATGGAGAACGCCACGAAGAACACCGAGCAGCGACGCCGGCAGCCGCAGCCGTACACGGTCGGCGGTGTGTCCATGCGGGACCTGCTGGCCTCCTGCGCCGCCGCGGACGCGGTCTCCCGCCCGCCGCACGCCCCGGAGCCGGCGGACTCCCGGACGGCAAAGGAGCACCGCCGGGCGGCGTGACCCCGCCGGACGGCCCGTTCCCCCGCGGCCGGCGCCGCTCTACCGCACGACGACGACCTTCTGACCGACCGGCGCGAACATCCACATCGCCTCGCCGTCCGCCCGCGACTCACGGATGCCGCCGGTCCTCACCGCCCGGCCGGGCGCCGGCGCGGAGCCGTCCACGGCCGCGCTGAAGCCGATCACCACCCCGTCCACGCTGGTGAAGCGCACGACGTGCTCGACGGGGACGCCGTCGGTCCCGGTGGTCGCCTTCGTCCGGGACGTGACGGCGTAGGTCCCCGGGGGCGGGTCGACGCTGCCGGGGGTGACCTTGAAGGTGTGCCGCACCTCGTCGTCCGGGCCGACCAGCCACACCCGGTCGTCGCCCACCGAGTACACGACCCGCTCGCCGGTGCCGGAGCCGTCGGGCGGCGCGACCGGGCGCCGCCCGGCACGGGGCGTCCCGGTGGCGCTCGCGGCGGGCGTCGCCGAGGCACCGGGGGTGCCGCGCAGGTCCTGCGGAGCGTTCGCCCGCGCCTGGTGGGCGAGAAAGCCGACCACGGCGAGGGCGGCGGCGGTGAGCCCGGCCACGAATCCCGCGCTGCTCCGTGCCACGGTCGTCCACCTCTGCGTCGGTCGTACGAGTCGGTCTCTGTGTCGGTCTGTCGGTCGTATCAGCTGTATGAGCGGTGTGCGGCGACGTTAGCAGCCGGAGGCCGTCCTTCCGGGGCGGCGGTGCGGGGCCCGCCGGAGCCGTACGCTGTTTGCGTGCTCTTGCTCGCTCTGGATACCGCCACCCCCGCCGTCACCGTCGCGCTGCACGACGGTACGGCCGTCATCGCCTCCTCCACCCAGGTGGACGCACGCCGGCACGGAGAGCTTCTGCTGCCGGCCGTCGACCGGTTGCTCGCCGAGGCCGGGCTCGGGCTGGACGCCGTCACGGGCATCGTGGCCGGCATCGGGCCGGGCCCGTACACCGGACTGCGGGTCGGACTGATGACCGCCGACACCTTCGGGCTCGCGCTCGGGGTCCCCGTGTACGGCGTGTGCACGCTCGACGGCCTCGCCTACGCCGCCGACATCGACGGTCCTTTCGTCGTGGCGACCGACGCCCGCCGCAAGGAGGTCTACTGGGCCCGCTACGCGGACTCCCGCACCCGTGTCACCGGCCCGGCCGTCAACCGGCCCGCCGACATCGCCGGCGAGGTCGCCGGCCTGCCCGCGGTCGGGGCGGGCGCGCTGCTGTATCCCGACACGTTCCCGCAGGCGCACGAGCCCCAGCACGTGTCGGCCGCCGCCCTCGCCTCGCTGGCCGCCGAGCGGCTGGCCGCCGGCGAGGAGCTGCCCGCCCCCCGGCCGCTGTATCTGCGCCGGCCGGACGCCCAGGTGCCCAAGAGCTACAAGGTGGTCACTCCGAAGTGACGGGAGAAGCGACGGAACGGACGACGACCGGGGCGGCGGACTGCGTGGTGCGCGAGATGCGCTGGTGGGACATCGAGCCGGTGATGGAGCTGGAGAAGGACCTGTTCCCCCAGGACGCCTGGTCCCGGGGCATGTTCTGGTCCGAGCTGGCGCACTCCCGGGGCCCGGGGGCGACCCGGCGGTACGTGGTCGCCGAGAAGGACGAGCAGATCATCGGGTACGCCGGGCTGGTCGTCTCCGGCGACCAGGGGGACGTGCAGACCATCGCCGTCGCCCGGGACCACTGGGGCACGGGGCTCGGCTCCCGGCTGCTCACCGAACTGCTGCGGGCCGCGACCTCGTTCGAGTGCGCCGAGGTGCTGCTCGAGTGCCGGGTGGACAACGTGCGCGCCCAGAAGCTCTACGAACGCTTCGGCTTCGAGCCGATCGGCATCCGGCGCGGCTACTACCAGCCGGGGAACGTCGACGCCCTGGTGATGCGCCTGCGCATGGCGTCCGACGACGACTCCGCGGACGCGACCTCCCCCGACGGTGAACAAGGAACCGAGATCCATGACTGACATGCGGGACGAGCCGCTCGTCCTCGGCATCGAGACCTCCTGCGACGAGACCGGCGTCGGCATCGTCCGCGGCACGACGCTCCTGGCCGACGCCGTCGCCTCCAGCGTCGACGAGCACGCCCGCTTCGGCGGTGTCGTCCCGGAGGTGGCCTCCCGGGCCCATCTGGAGGCGATGGTGCCGACCATCGAACGCGCGCTGAAGCAGGCGGGCGTGAGCGCCAAGGACCTGGACGGCATCGCGGTGACCGCCGGACCGGGACTCGCGGGCGCGCTGCTCGTGGGCGTCTCGGCGGCCAAGGCGTACGCCTACGCCCTGGGCAAACCGCTGTACGGCGTCAACCACCTGGCCTCGCACATCTGTGTGGACCAGCTGGAGCACGGCCCGCTGCCGGAGCCGACGATGGCGCTGCTGGTGAGCGGCGGCCACTCCTCGCTGCTGCTGTCCGCGGACATCACCTCGGACGTACGGCCCATGGGGGCGACGATCGACGATGCGGCGGGCGAGGCCTTCGACAAGATCGCACGCGTGCTGAACCTGGGCTTCCCGGGCGGGCCGGTGATCGACCGGTACGCGCGGGAGGGCGACCCGGAGGCCATCGCCTTCCCGCGCGGGCTGACCGGGCCGCGCGACCCGGCGTACGACTTCTCCTTCTCCGGCCTGAAGACGGCGGTGGCCCGCTGGATCGAGGCCAAGCGGGCGGCGGGGGAAGAGGTTCCGGTCCGCGATGTGGCGGCCTCCTTCCAGGAGGCGGTGGTGGACGTGCTGACCCGCAAGGCCGTACGGGCCTGCCGTGACGAGGGCGTCGACCATCTGATGATCGGCGGCGGGGTGGCCGCGAACTCGCGGCTGAGGGCGCTGGCCCAGGAGCGCTGCGAGGCGGCCGGGATCCGGCTGCGGGTGCCGCGCCCCAAGCTGTGCACGGACAACGGGGCGATGGTGGCGGCGCTGGGCGCGGAGATGGTCCGCCGGGGGCGGCCGGCCTCCGGCTGGGATCTGTCGGCGGACTCGTCCCTGCCGGTGACGGAGACGCATGTGCCGGGGCACGGTCACGGCCACGACCATGTGCATGAGGTCAGCAAGGAGAATCTGTACTCGTGACGGTTGCGCTGATGTGGGAGGCCCGGGCGGCCGAGGGCCGGGGGGAGGACCTCCTGGCCTGGGTGCGGCGGCAGAAGCTCGAGCGGGAACCGCTGCGCCGGGAGACCTTCCGCGCCCCGCAGGACCGGGTGCTGGTCATCACGTGGTGGGACGCGGAGTACGACGCGGAACTGCCCGAACTTCCCGAACCGGACAGTGAGTTGATGAGGCGTCCGGTGCACCGGTGGCGGTTCGAGTCGGTCGGGACGGAGGCGGACGTCTGATTGGCCGTCCGCCCGCCGGATGCGCTACGATCATCACACGCAAGCGGCCAACAGAGGCTGGCGAGCGGTGCGTTGGTGGTCTAAGGAAAGACGCCCCGCCTCCCGCGGGGAGATGCAGGTGCAAGGCCTGCCCAGCGCTCGACGGAACCCCGTCCCCGGTTCGCCGGGGGCGGGGTCTTCTTCTTGTCCGGCCGGCTGCCGTCCGTCCGTTTTCGGCGGGGGTGCGCCTTCGGCGCCGGACGGTGGGACGACCACCTCGCCCGGCACCGAAGGCGAACCGCGTCCGGGGACGGCAGCGGGGCGAGAAGCCCCGCGAGGGGCGGGTCAGCTCACCTCCGCGGTCTCCGTCTCGCAGCGCAGCCGCCGGTCCCGGCCCAGCTCCCTCACCGGACCCGTCAGGGTCAGACGGGCGGTGTGGCGGACGTCCGCCGACGAGGCGGCCAGACGCAGTTCCAGGGCGCCCGGCTCGACCACCCGGCGCCCCTCGCGGTCGGTGAACGCCGACAGGTCCGCGTGGAACCGGAAGGTCACCCGGCGGGACTCGCCGGGGGCCAGCTCCAGCCGCTCGTAGCCGATCAGGCGCATGTCCGGGCGGGTCACCGACGCCACCGGGTCGTGCAGATACAGCTGCACGACCTCCGCCCCGGCCCGGTCACCGGCGTTGCGGACGGTCAGCGAGAGCGCGTACGAGCCGTCCGTGCCGATCTCGGTGACCTCGTCGCCCTGGAAGCCGGACCACTCGAACGTCGTGTACGACAGCCCGTGCCCGAACGGGTACAGCGGCGTCGGGTCCAGGCTGCTCACCTCCCCTGCCAGACCCAGCGGCGGCTGGAGATACGTCCACGGCTGGCCCCCCGGCCCGCGCGGCACGCTCACCGGCAGCCGGCCCGAGGGGTTCACCCGGCCCGACAGGACGCCCGCGACCGCGGGCCCGCCCTCCTCGCCCGGGAAGAACGCCTGGACGACGGCGCCCAGACGGCCGTCCCAGCGGCCGAGGGCGTAGGGACGGCCGGTCAGCAGGACCAGCACCACCGGCACGCCCGTCGCCACCAGCGCGTCCAGCAACTCGCCCTGGACACCGGGCAGGTTCAGGTCCGCCACGTCGCAGCCCTCGCCCGAGGTGCCCCGGCCGAACAGGCCCGAGCGGTCGCCCAGGACCGCCACGCACACATCCGCCTCCCGCGCCCGGGCGACCGCCTCCGCGAAGCCGGAGGTGTCCGGGCCGGAGACATCGCAGCCCTCCGTGAACGTCACCTTCGCATCGGACAGTTCGGTGCGCAGTGCCTGAAGCAGCGTGGGAATCTCGATGCCCATGGGCACCTCGGGGTGCTGGGTGCCCACATGGGAGGGGAAGGAGTAGCAGCCCAGCATCGCCAGGGCGTCCGCCGCCCGCGGGCCGACCACCGCGATCCGGGTGTCCGGAGACAGCGGCAGCACCCCGTCCGGGTTGCTCAGCAGCACCACCGACTCCTCGGCCAGGCGGCGGGCCACGGCCCGGTTGCCCGCCGAGTCCAGGTCGATCGGCTCCGTGGGGACGTCGGGGCTCCAGTCCTCGTCCAGCAGGCCCAGTTCGCACTTCTGCAGCAGGACGCGACGGGCCGCGCGGTCCACCAGCGACTCCGGGATCGTGCCCTCGCGCACCGCCGCCACCAGGTCCTTGCCGTAGCACTTCAGCGTCGGCAGCTCGACGTCGATGCCGGCGTCCAGGGCCAGCCGGGCGGACTCCACCGGGCTGTCCGCCACCCGGTGCAGGGTCTGCAGGAAGTCGATGCCGAAGTAGTCCGAGACCACCGTGCCCGTGAAGCCCCACTGCTCGCGCAGCAGGTCGGTGAGCAGACGGGGGTCCGCGGAGGCCGGGACGCCGTCCGTCTCCGTGTACGCCGCCATCACCGAGCGCGCGCCGCCCTCGCGCAGCGCCATCTCGAAGGGCAGGAGCGTGATGTCGGCGAACTCCCGGGTGCCGGCCCGTACCGGGGCCAGGTTGCGGGCGCCCGCCGAGGAGGCGTACCCGGCGAAGTGCTTCAGCGTGGCGACGATCCCCGCCGACTCCAGTCCCCGCACATAGGCGGTGCCGATCGTGCCGACCAGGTACGGGTCCTCGCCGATGGTCTCCTCCACCCGGCCCCACCGCAGATCGCGGACCACGTCCAGGACCGGGGCCAGGCCCTGGTGCACCCCCACGGAGCGCAGGTCCCGGCCGATGCGGGCGGCCATCTCCTCCACCAGGGCCGGGTCGAAGGTGGCGCCCCAGGCCAGGGGGACCGGGTAGGCGGTCGCGCCCCAGGCCGTGAAGCCGGCCAGGCACTCCTCGTGGGCGACCGCGGGAATGCCGAAGCGGCCGGCCTCGATGATCCGGCGCTGGGCGCGGGCCAGCGCCTGCGCGCCCAGCGCCGGGTCCACGGGGGCGGTGCCGAAGGAACGGGTGAGCTGGCCGAGGCCGAGCGTGATCAGCTCGTCCCAGTCGTAGTCCGTGTTCATCGCCTGCTGGTGCGGGGCGACACCGTTGCCGTCCGTCGCGGCTCCCACCCATACGCCGTACAGCTGGGCGGTCTTCTCCTCCAGCGTCATCCGGGAGAGCAGGTCGTCGACGCGGGCGGCGGCGGGCAGGGCGGAATCGCGCCAGGGGACGGTGGTCATGGAACTCCTGTCACAGACGTCGGGGGGGAAGGTCGGGAAGGATCGGGGAAGGTCGGGAAGGATCGGGGAAGGTCGGGAAGGTCAGGGAGGGCCGGGGAAGAAGGGGGTTCACTTGCCGCCCACGCCCATCAGACCGTCCACGAGGGCGCGCCGGGCCAGCAGGTAGACGACGAAGATCGGGACGCCGGAGAGGACGACGGAGGCGAGCAGGGCGGGAATGTTCACGCCGAACTGGCTCACGTAGTTGAACAGACCGAGGGTCAGCACGCGCGGGCCGTCGGACTGGGTGAAGATCAGTGGGAAGAGGAAGCCGTTCCAGGCCTGGAGGGCGGAGTAGATGACGACCGTGCCGATGCCGCCCTTGGCCAGCGGGATGACCAGCTGGAACAGCATCCGGGTGGGGGAGGCGCCGTCCAGGGCCATCGCCTCGTACAGCTCCTCGGAGATGTCCCGCAGGGTGCCGGTGAGGACGAGCACCGACACCGGCATCGCGAAGGCCGCCGTCGGCAGGATGATCGCGAGCAGGCTGTCGTAGAGGTTCAGCTTGGCGATCATCAGATAGAGGGGGACGACCACCGCCTGCGCGGGAATGGCCACCCCCAGCAGGAACATCCGGAAGGCCGTGTCCGACCAGAAGGTGCGGGTGCGTACGGCGACATGGGCGAGCGGGACGCACAGCACGAGGACGATCGCCACGACCGCCGCCGCGACGATCGCCGTGTTGGTGAGGAAGTGGCCGAAGCCGCTGTTCAGGACGGTGCGGTAGTTCTCCAGGGTCGGGTGGGAGGGCGGCTTGAGGGCGTTGTGGCCCAGTGCCTCGTCCTGGTGGGCCAGCGAGGTGGTGATCATCGCGTAGATGGGGATGATCACCACGGCCAGCCAGACGACCGAGCCCAGCCCGGCCAGCAGGTTCGGGCGCTCGGCCCGGCGGCGGCGGTGCGCGGGGGCCGCCGTCCTCGGCGGCTTGGGCGGCGCCGGTGCGGGACGGCGCGGCCGTGTGGCGTGTGACGTCGGGTGGGACACTTCGTCACATTCCTTCCCTGGTGCTGCGCATGGCGCCGAAGCCGGTCAGCCGGACCAGCAGCAGCGACAGCGCGGTGGCGGCCACGACGAGGAAGGTCGCGACGGCGCTCGCGTAGCCGAAGTCGTAGCTTCTGAAGCCCGCCTCGTACATCAGGTACGGCAGGATCGCGGTGTCCGTGCCGGGACCGCCCTGCGTCAGGATCAGCACGGTCTCGAAGTACGTCAGCGAGCCGACGATCATCAGCACGCTCGACATGGTCGCCGTGTTGCGCAGCTGCGGCAGGGTGATCGAGAAGAACTGGCGGTAGCGGCCGGCGCCGTCGATCGCCGCTGCCTGGTAGAGGACGTCGGGGATCTGCCGCGCCCCGCCCTGGTAGAGCAGGGTGTGGAAGGGGATGAACTGCCAGCCGCCGACGAAGACGATCGCGAGGAAGGCACCGGAGGTGGTGCCGAGCGTGTCGCCCTGGATGAGGCCGAAGTTGGGGTCGAGCAGGGCGTAGAAGAGCAGCGCGATCGCCGTCGAGGACAGCAGGAACGGCACGAAGAAGACCGCGGAGAGGATCGCCCGGTTGCGCTGGCGGCCCGCCGCCCAGACGCCCAGCAGCAGCGACACGGCCGTCTGGAAGGCCCAGCTGACCACGGTGAGCAGCACGGTCACCGTCAGGGACTGGGTCAGACGCGGGTCGTCGATCAGTTTCCGCCAGTTCGCCAGGCCCACCGGCTCGGGGTCGCCCAGGCCGTTCCACCGCGTGAAGGACAGGCAGAAGGCCAGGATCATGGGGACCACGGCGAAGAAGGCGAAGAACAGCACACCGGGCAGGATCCAGGCGGTGTGCGGGCGTCCGGCCCGCACACCCGTCCCGGGACCGTCCGTGCGGGGCCCGCTCTTCGTCACGGGCCCTTCCTTCGTCACGGGGGTGACGGTCGAACTCACTTCAGCCCCTTGAGCGCCGAGACGAACTGCGCCGGCGACGACTTGCCCACGAACAGCTTGTTGATCTCGGTGAGCATCGGCGACTGCCAGCTCGGGTCGACCGCCTGGTCCCAGCTCAGGGTGAACGCGGGCGCCTGCTGCACCATCTCGTACTGGAACCTGGCGAACTCGGGGTTGGGGGAGGCGTCGAGCAGCCTGGCCGCGTTGGAGGTGGTCGGGATGTCGCCGTTGGCGATCAGGTCCTTGGCGTACGCCTCGGAGGCGCAGTCCTTGAGGAAGGCGATCGCGGCGTCCCGGTTGGAGGTACGGGCGTTGACGGACCAGTAGTTGGTGGGGTTGCCGACGACGTTGCGGATGTCGCCGGAGCCGCCCTCGTACCTCGGGAACGCGCACCAGCCCAGGTGCTTCTTGGCGAAGTCCGGGAACTTGCCGAGCTGCGTGGGGTACTCCCAGGAGCCCATCAGGTGCATCGCCGCCTTGCCCCGGGCGAACACGGCGGGCGCGCCGCCGTTGTTGTACGACACCGAGCTGAAGCCCTTGCCGAAGGCGCCGTCGTCGATGAGCTGCTTGACCGTCTCGGCGGCCTTGAGGACGGCCGGGTCGCCCCAGCCGGAGGCGTCGCCGTTCTTGATGCGCTCGAAGACCTCGGGTCCGCCGATGCGGTCGACCAGGTACTCCAGCCACATCAGTTCCGTCCAGGTGTCGGCGCCGCCGAGCGCGAACGGGGTGATGTCCGCCTTCTTCAGCTTGGCGTTGATGTCGAGCAGCTGGTCCCAGGTGGTGGGCGGCTGGAGCTTGTGCTCGGCGAAGATCGTCTTGTTGTAGAAGAGGATCACCGGCTGCATGCCCCGCATCGGGATGCCGTAGCGGCGGCCGTCCAGCGCGCCGGAGTCGAGGACGGAGGGCAGGAAGCCGTCCCTCAGGACCGGGTCGGACTCGATGACGTCGGTGAGGTCGACGAGCTGGTTCGCCTCCTTGTACGCCTTGATCGAGCCGCCGCCCCAGTTGAAGAACACATCGGGGGCGTTGGGGGAGCCCATCGCGGTGCGCAGCTTGGCGGGGTAGTCGGAGGCGGGCACCTTCTCCAGCCTGACCTTGCCGCCGGTCTTCCGGGCGGCGGCCGAGGCGTTGAACCGCTCGGCGGCCTTGACCTGGATCTTCACCGCGTCGTCGCCGTACACCATCGCCGTGATGGTGCCGGTGCCGGAGCCGCCGGAGCCGCTGCCGGAACCGCAGGCGGTGAGTCCGGCGGCCGAGATGAGGGTGGTGGCGCCGACGCCGAGGAACCAGCGTCTGCTGTAGGACTCCATATGACGGCACCTCTCGCGATGTCGTGTTTCCGGATGGTCGTCCGGCCGGTGCGGATGTGCGGCCGAGAAATGCGTGGCCGGAGGAGGGGTACATCCTGCGCAAGGCCGAATGTTTCGTATGACACGTCGAATGTTCCGGGAACCTATGGCGCGCAAAGGGGTTCGTCAAGGGGTCGCGCAGAGATACGATCGCCCGCATGAATCCTCCGAAGCCCGCAGAAACACAGACCGCCACGCTTGCCGAGATCGCCCGTGAGGCCGGTGTGTCGGCTCCGACTGTTTCGAAAGTTCTCAACGGGCGGGCCGATGTCGCCCCGGCAACCCGCAGCCGTGTCGAGGAGCTGCTGCGGGCCTACGGCTACCGGCGCCGACGGGCCGAGGCGACCCGCTCACCGCTGATCGACCTGGTCTTCCACGAGCTGGAGAGCGCCTGGGCGATGGAGGTCATCCGGGGAGTGGAGAACGTGGCCCGGGACGCGGGGCTGAGCGTCGTGCTCTCCGAGAGCGCGGGCCGGCTCACCCCCGGGCGGACCTGGGCCGACCAGGTCGCCGCCCGCCGCCCGCACGGCGTGATCCTGGTGCTGTCCGAGCTCGACGAGTCCCAGCAGGCGCTGCTGACCAGCCGTTCCATCCCGTTCGTGGTGATGGATCCGGCCGGTGACCCGGGCGCCGACGTGCCGTCGATCGGTGCGACCAACTGGCAGGGCGGGCTGGCCGCGACCCGGCATCTGCTGGAGCTCGGGCACACCCGTATCGGCGCGATCAGCGGACCGTCGCGGATGATGTGCAGCCGCGCCCGGATCGACGGCTACCGGGCGGCGCTGGAGACGGCGGGGGTGCCGGTGGACCCGTCGCTGATCATGGCCGGGGACTTCCACCACGAGGCCGGCTACCGGCTGGGGCTGAAGCTGCTGGACCGCGAGGACCGGCCGACCGCCGTCTTCGCGGGCAACGACCTGCAGGCGCTCGGACTGTACGAGGCGGCACGCGAGCTGGGGCTGCGCATCCCGGAGGACGTGAGCGTGGTCGGTTTCGACGATCTGCCGGTGGCGCGCTGGGTGGGCCCGCCGCTGACGACCGTGCGCCAGCCGCTGACCGAGATGGCGGAGGCGGCGGCGAGGCTGGTGCTGGACCTCGGGCGCGCGCAGGAGAAGCCGGTGGCCACCCGGGTGGAACTGGCCACGAGCCTGGTGGTGCGCAGCAGCACGGCGGCGCCGACGGGGTGAGGCCGTGCGGCCGCGGCCCCGGTTGCCCGGGACCGGGCGGTCAGGGGGCGTCCGAGGGGGACTTCGACGAGTCTTCAACGAGTCTTCAACGGGTCTCCAACGGTTCTTCAACAGGTCTTCAAGGAGCGTCCAAAAGGCGTCCACGAGGTCTTCAAGGAGATCGAAACTTTCGGAGAGGAGATGTTCCGAGGGGAAGCCCTGTAAAGCCCTCCCCCCTGACGGGCTCTCCAGGGGTCGGTCGTATGTTCCTCTCCGTGAGGGGACACAACAGGGGACATGACAGGGAACTCGGGGACGGCAGGGAGGCCTGCAGACGGGGGACACGACGCTCGAGGGTGCTGAAGGCCATGGGCCTCACCCTGGCCGGTGCCCTGGTCCTGGGCGTGGCGGCGGCGGGCTGGGCGTACTGGCAGCTGAACCGCAACATCACCGGCGTCGACATCAACGACGCGCTCGGCGACAACCGCCCGCCCAGGCCACTGGCGGCACCCGCGGCCGAGACCTCGGCTCTGCCCGGCGGCGCTCTCAACATCCTGGTGCTGGGCTCGGACTCGCGCAGCGGCAAGGAGAACAAGGAACTCGGCGGCGGCGACAGCGAGGGCGCGCGCTCCGACACCGCGATGGTCGTGCACATCGACGAGGGCCGGACCTCGGCCACCGTGGTGAGCATCCCGCGCGACACGCTGGTGGCGCGTCCGTCCTGCCCGCTTCCCTCGGGCGGTTCGACGGCGCCGGCGTTCAGCGCGATGTTCAACAGCGCCTACGCGGTGGGCGGGCCGGTGTGCGCGGTGAAGACGGTCGAGACGCTCACCGGCATCCGCATGGACCACTACGTCGAGATCGACTTCTCCGGCTTCGCGAACCTGGTGGACGCGCTCGGCGGGGTCACCGTCACCACCGAGCAGGACATCGACGACGACAAGAGCCATCTGCGTCTCGAGGCCGGCACCCACCGGCTGAACGGCACCCAGGCCCTCGCCCTGGCCCGCACCCGGCACGGCATAGGCGACGGCAGCGACCTCGGCCGCATAGGGCTGCAGCAGATGCTGGTCAAGGCCATGCTTCAGGAGGTCGCCTCCAGCGACCTCCTCAACGACCCCGCCCGGCTGTACCGGGTCGCCGACGCGGTCACCGGCAGCCTGACCACGGACACCGGTCTGGACTCGCTCGCCGAGCTGATGGAGCTCGCCCAGAGCCTGAAGAACCTGACGGCCGAGAACGTGACGACCGTGACCCTGCCGGTGGTGACGGCCCCGTACGACCCCAACCGTGTGGTGCCGCAGGAGCCGGAGGCGAGCGGCCTGTGGGCGTCGCTGCGCTGACCGCTCCCCGGGTTTCCGGGTTTTGGGGCGTCAGCGCACCGGGTGTCCGAGCAGCATGGCCGGGGCCCCCGCGACACGGGTGAGGAACACCGTCGCCGTGTTCCTCCCCTGCGGCTTGGGGAGGACCTTGCGGCGCAGCTCCTCCGGCTCGACCGCCGAGCCCCGCTTCTTCACGGTCAGCGTGCCGACCTCGCGTGCGCGCAGCAGGGCCTTCAGTTTCTTGACGTTGAAGGGGAGGTGGTCGGTGATCTCATAGGCGGAGGCATAGGGGGTGGGGCGCAGGGCGTCGGCGGTGATGTACGCGATGGTCTCGTCGAGGAGGCCGCCGTCGAGGTCCGCGGCGACCTCGGCCACGAGATGGGCGCGGACGACCGCGCCGTCCGGTTCGTACAGATAGCGGCCCGGTGTGCGCACCGGGGGGTCGGGCAGGCCGCGGGCCCGCAGGGTGTGCGGTCCGGGCAGCAGGGTCGCCCGGACCAGGCCCGGCTCGGTGCCGAACCACAGCACCGCCTCCTTCACGTCCCCGCCGTCGGAGACCCACTCGGCCTCGGCCTGCGGCGGGATCGCCTCGTGCGGAATGCCCGGGGCGGTCTTCAGGGCGGCGTGCGGTGCCTTCAGGGCCGTGCCGACGGCCCAGGAGAGCGGGGGCGAGTACGCCTCCGGGTCGAAGATCCGGCCCCGGCCTCCTCTTCTGGCCGGGTCCACGAAGACGGCGTCGTACGGTGAGGGGTCCACCTGTGTCACATCCGCCTCCCGGACCTCGATCAGCTCGCTGAGCCCCAGGGCCTCGGCGTTCGCGCGGGCCACGGCGGCGGTCAGCGGGTCCCGGTCCACGGCGAGGACCCGGATCCCCGCGCGGGCCATCGCGATCGCGTCGCCGCCGATCCCGCAGCACAGATCGGCGACCGAGGACACGCCCAGCCCCCGCAGCCGTTGTGCCCGGTACGCCGCCACGCTCGCCCGGGTCGACTGCTCCACCCCGTTCGGGGTGAAGAACATCCGTTGCGCGTCCTCGGCCCCGAACTTCGCCGCCGCCCGTTGCCGCAGCCGGGCCTGGCCGAGTGCCGCCGACACCAGCTCGGCGGGATGGTCGCGGCGCAGCCGGGTGGCGACGGCGAGTTCGTCGGCGGGATCGATGCCGCGCACCTCGTCCAGGAGGGCGCGGCCCTCGGGGGTGAGCAGTGAGGCGAAGGTGTGGAGAGGGTCGTTCACCGGCTCATTGTGGGCCGCCCGGTGGACGGCGTGCCCCGGGGCGCGGTGTCGTCCCGGGTTCCCGGCGGCGGCCTGCGAGGATCCAGCGGCATGAGGCTGGTCGTACAAAATGACAAAAAAATCGCCAAAGCCCCCCAAGGGGGCGCGCGGCGCAGAGCCGGGATCCAGAGCGGACTTGTGGGGCTCGCCATGGCCGCCCTCGCCTCGGGCTGCACCCCGTCGGGCACGCAGGCGCACCCGGCACCCGGTCAGCAGCGCCTCCAGGCGCCCTCGGCCCGCGCGCTGGACTCCTACGCCACCCGTCTGCGCACCTCCTACGAGCAGCGGGCGGCCGCCGCCGGCCGCTGGGGCCTGGAGCAGGTTCCGCTGCCGCCCCCGCCGCCGCCCGCCGCGAAGCCGAGGATCACCGTCCGCCCGGGCTTCGAGGTGACCGGTCAGGAGGACGAGGACCTGCCCCCGGTCTTCACCACGGTCCCCACCGCGCACAAGGTCGTCTTCCTCACCATCGACGACGGTGCGGAGAAGGACCCCGCGTTCCTGCGCATGATGGACGACCTGAAGATCCCGTACACGGCGTTCCTCACCGACTACCTCGTCGAGAGCGACTACGGCTACTTCCGGACGATGCAGGCCTCCGGAGTCACCCTCAACAACCACACCCTGAACCACCCGTATCTGCCGGGCCTGTCCTACGAGGAGCAGAGGCACGAGATCTGCGGCATGCAGGACGTGATGAAGAAGGAGTTCGGCAAGCGTCCGAAGGCGTTCCGCCCGCCCTACGGCAACTACAACCGGGACACCCTGCGCGCCGCCAAGTCCTGCGGCATCGCGTACGTGCCGCTCTGGAACGAGGAGGTTTTCGTCGACCGCTGGGAGTTCCGTGAGAGCGACCGGCGGCTGCGGCCCGGGGACGTCGTCCTCACCCACTTCCGGGGCCCCGCCGAGTGGAACGGCACGATGGTCGACGCCATGCGCCGGTTCCTCGACCATGTGACGGCCGAGGGGTTCGCGGTGGCCCGGCTGGAGGACTACCTGTGACGGTGCCCGGGGTGGTGTGCAGGGCGGTGCGGAGGGCAGTTCCGGCCCGTCGACATGGTCCGTGAACCGCGGCTGCCGCTCGGCGTGTTCCTCATGGACGTGGACGGTGTCGTCGGACCGGGGCGGGCGCCGCGCGTGTCCGGCGCCGGACGGCCGGCGGCCCGGCGGGCCCGCTGCCGGATCCCCCGGTCCGGGGATCCCGGGGAGCCGGAGGGCGAACCGTGCGACCCGGCAGCGCGTTGGTGACAAAAGGGGATAAAAGAGTGCAAGACCCCCTGGAGGGCGGTTGCTGAGAGAAGCGGCACCGTGCCCGAACAGGAGTCGGAAGGACCCCGCCGACGCGCCGCGAGGCAATTGGCACTCAGCTTGACCGAGTGCTAATCGCGGTCATAGTCTCGGTGCTGGCACTCCCCCCTGGAGAGTGCCAATAAAGCGACGGGCAGGTCCGGCACCCGCGACGACGGATCGACCTGGTCGCCACCTCAGACAGTCAACCCCGTGAGATCTCCGAAGGGGGAGGTCGGATCGTGACGACCACCAGCTCCAAGGTTGCCATCAAGCCGCTCGAGGACCGCATTGTGGTCCAGCCGCTGGACGCGGAGCAGACCACGGCTTCTGGCCTGGTCATCCCGGACACCGCCAAGGAGAAGCCCCAGGAGGGCGTCGTGCTGGCCGTGGGCCCGGGCCGCTTCGAGGACGGCAACCGTCTCCCGCTCGACGTGAAGGTCGGCGATGTCGTGCTCTACAGCAAGTACGGCGGCACCGAGGTGAAGTACAACAACGAGGAGTACCTCGTTCTCTCGGCTCGCGACGTGCTCGCGATCATCGAGAAGTAAGCCACCTCAGCACCCTGCTGTGAGCTGCGCCCCTGGCCCCGCGACCGATCACAGGCCGGGCGTCCGGGGCGCAGTTGTTCTCCGCTCAGATTTCCGAGAGGGCTCCCGCTGCCATGGCGAAGATCCTGAAGTTCGACGAGGACGCCCGTCGCGCCCTCGAGCGCGGCGTCAACAAGCTGGCCGACACGGTCAAGGTGACGATCGGTCCCAAGGGCCGCAACGTTGTCATCGACAAGAAGTTCGGCGCCCCCACCATCACCAACGACGGCGTCACCATCGCCCGCGAGGTCGAGATCGAGGACCCGTACGAGAACCTCGGCGCCCAGCTGGTGAAGGAGGTGGCGACCAAGACCAACGACATCGCCGGTGACGGCACCACCACCGCCACCGTGCTCGCCCAGGCGCTGGTGCGCGAGGGTCTGAAGAACGTCGCCGCCGGTGCCTCCCCGGCCGCCCTGAAGAAGGGCATCGACGCCGCCGTCAAGGCCGTCTCCGACGACCTGCACGCCTCGGCGCGTCCGATCGACGAGAAGTCCGACATCGCCGCCGTGGCCGCGCTGTCCGCCCAGGACCAGCAGGTCGGTGAGCTCATCGCCGAGGCGATGGACAAGGTCGGCAAGGACGGTGTCATCACCGTCGAGGAGTCCAACACCTTCGGTCTGGAGCTGGACTTCACCGAGGGCATGGCCTTCGACAAGGGCTACCTGTCGCCGTACTTCGTGACGGACCAGGAGCGCATGGAGGCCGTCCTCGACGACCCGTACATCCTGATCCACCAGGGCAAGATCTCCGCGATCGCGGACCTGCTGCCGCTGCTCGAGAAGATCATCCAGGCCAACTCCTCCAAGCCTCTGCTGGTCATCGCCGAGGACGTCGAGGGCGAGGCCCTGTCCACCCTGGTCGTCAACAAGATCCGCGGCACCTTCAACGCCGTCGCCGTCAAGGCCCCCGGCTTCGGCGACCGCCGCAAGGCGATGCTGCAGGACATGGCGGTCCTCACCGGCGCCACCGTGGTCTCCGAGGAGGTCGGCCTCAAGCTCGACCAGGTCGGCCTGGACGTCCTCGGCACCGCCCGCCGTGTCACCGTCACCAAGGACGACACCACGATCGTCGACGGTGCCGGCAAGAAGGAGGACGTGGAGGCCCGCGTCGCGCAGATCAAGGCCGAGATCGAGCAGACCGACTCCGACTGGGACCGCGAGAAGCTCCAGGAGCGCCTCGCGAAGCTGGCCGGCGGCGTGTGCGTGATCAAGGTCGGCGCCGCCACCGAGGTGGAACTGAAGGAGAAGAAGCACCGTCTGGAGGACGCCATCTCCGCGACCCGCGCCGCGGTCGAGGAGGGCATCGTCTCCGGTGGTGGCTCCGCGCTCGTCCACGCCTCCAAGGTCCTGGAGGACAACCTCGGCAAGACCGGCGACGAGGCCACCGGTGTCGCGGTCGTCCGCAACGCCCTCGTCGAGCCGCTGCGCTGGATCGCGGAGAACGCGGGCCTGGAGGGCTACGTCATCGTCTCCAAGGTCAAGGAGCTGGAGAAGGGCAACGGCTACAACGCCGCCACCGGCGAGTACGGCGACCTGATCAAGGCCGGCGTCATCGACCCGGTCAAGGTCACCCGCTCCGCCCTGGAGAACGCCGCCTCCATCGCCTCCCTCCTGCTGACGACCGAGACCCTGGTCGTCGAGAAGAAGGAGGAGGAGAAGGCCGCCGCGGCGGGCCACGGCCACGGCCACGCCCACTGAGCGCCTCACCGGCCTGACCTCTCCGGTGCCCGGCACCCCTTCGGGGGCGCCGGGCACCGGTGCGTTCCCGCCCCGTTGATTGCTCCTCTTGCCCGGGCCGAAGCGGGAGCGTGCGCGGTTTCCCGGACCCTTGGGCCCCTTACGGCCGGACCACGAACCGTACGTCCTCCGCCAGCACCGCCCGTGCGCCCGCCTCGTCCGCCAGCCGGGCCGCCAGGGTGGCCTCCGCCAGCCGCTCGGGCAGGGCCTCGGCGAACTTCAGGCCGCGTACGGCGCGGATGTCGACCTCGGGCAGGGTGAGGCCGGCCCGCGCATCGGCCAGCGCCGCCCGCCAGGCCTGTGGCGTGAGATCGTCGCGCAGTGCGATGAACCGGTCGTCCACGCGCCGGTGCGGGATCGTGACCGGGGAGAGCGAGGCCGCCAGAGTGGCGTTCGCCCGGTGCCCCGCCCAGGTCCACCAGCGCACGTCCCCGTCACCGTCCCGGATGATGAGCGTGCCGCCCGGGTGGACGACGTCCAGGTGTGCCTCCCGCGCCATGGCGAGCCGCGCCATGGCCCGCCGGGTGAGGGCCACCGGCGGATCACTGCCGAGCAGCACGTCACGAGCGGCCCGGGTCAGGGCCCGGGAGCGGACGCGCTCCGGCCCGAATCCGCTCCACTTGGCACGCCCGCCCTCGTCCGTCGGCTCCACGAAACAGCGCCGGCGTCGCCAGTCGATGTAGGTGACCAGCCAACTGCGGCCTGCCAGCAGCAGCTTGCGGGGCCCTTCCACCTCCTCGGTGAGCAGGTCGGGGTCCGTGCGGCCGATTTCCGTGCGCCCGCTGAGGACGGTGAATTCCGGAGGCGCGGTGAACGAGGCCGTGAGGTCCATGAAATGCCGCTGTCCAAAGCGGCGTTCGGCCTCCGGACCGATGAACAGCGTGCCGCCGTCCCGCTCCAGGTAGCCCTGCTCGACGAGATGCCGTACGACCGGTTCCGCCGCCGTCCCGAACGGGTTCAGGCCGCCCCACCACTCCTGCCACAGGTTCTCGCCGACGCGGCGCTCCTGCAGGCACAGGGCGAGGATCTGCTGGGCGACGAGATGGCGGGGGTCGGGCGGAGGGACCACCGGTTCGACCCAGCCGCGCGACCACGCCAGCAGCAGGGACGCGGCCGACAGCAGTCCGGCGTCGTCCAGGGCAAGAAAGAGGCAGTTGCGCGTGGTGCCGGGGCGTCGTCCGGTGCGCCCCAGGCGTTGCAGGAACGAGGCCACCGTCGGGGGAGCGTCGATCTGGATCACCCGGTCCAGGTCGCCCACGTCGATGCCGAGTTCCAGGGTGCTGGTGGAGACGATCACACAGTCCCGGGCCTCGGCGAAGGCCGCCTCGGCACGCCGCCGTTCGTCGGCGGACAGCGAGGCGTGGGAGAGGAACGTGGTCACGCCGCGCAGCCTGAGCTGTTCGCCCAGTTCCTCGACGGTGCGTCGGCTCTCGCAGAACACCAGGCGTTTCTCGCCCCGGTGCAGTGCGGCGATCACGGTGGCGGCGTTGGCGACGGAGCCGACGTAGTCCAGTTCCACGTCTCCCGGCGGCGGGGTCACGGGCCTACCCTCCGGCAGGGACACCGACGGGTCGCCGGAGTCCGGCTCGGGCAGCGTCACGCCGGGCGCGACGACCCGTCCCGGTCGCCGGCCGCGGCCCGACCCCTGCAACCAGTCCAGGAGCTGGCGCGGATTGCCGACGGTGGCCGACAGCCCGATGCGCTGCACCGGCCGCCCGACGACCTTCTGCAGGCGCTCCAGCACGGCGAGCAGATGCCAGCCGCGGTCGTCGCCGGCGAAGGCGTGCACCTCGTCGACGATCACGCTGTGCAGTCCGGAGAAGAACGCCCGGTGGTCCACGTTCACACTGACGAGCATCGCCTCCAGCGACTCGGGCGTGGTGAGCAGCAGATCCGGGCGCTGGGCGAGGATGCGGCGGCGCCGGGTGGCGGTGACGTCCCCGTGCCACAGCTCGGCGGTGCGTCCCACCCAGCCCGTGTACGTCTCCAGCCGCGGATGCAGGTTGTTCAGCAGCGCCTTCAGCGGGGTGACATAGAGGATGCTGGTGCCCTTCCAGCCCTGCCGCTGTGCCCGCGTCAGCAACGGGAGGACGGCGGCCTCGGTCTTGCCGCCGGCGGTCGGCGCGAGCAGTACGGCGTCCTGCCCGGCGAGCACCGGCTCCATCGCCTCCTGCTGCAGGGGCCGCAGGGAACGCCAGCCGAGCGAGTTGACGATGTGGTGGACGAGGATCGGGTCGAGGAGGTCCAGCGCGTCGGCGCTCACGGCAGGTCCAGCTCCACATCACCGGCGCTCGCCGCCGCGTTGCGCTCCACCTCGTCGAGTTCGGCGCTGTTGACCGTGAGCGTGTAGTGGACCCGGGGGTCGAAGTCGTCGAACGTGTCGATCCGGTCGAGGACGTCGGCGACCAGCTTGCGCAGGTACAGGCGGGGCGCGATACCGGCCTTGCCGCCGAGCGAGCCCGTCACCGCCCGCGCCAGCTCGTCGAGGTAGGCGTCGTCGGCCCGCGCGGTGATCCGCTCGGGGTTCCGGGCCGTTGCCGTGTACACCCCGCGCACCTTGCGGCCGAGTTCGCCGAGAGAGGCCAGGGTGAAGCCGGGAAGGCGCAGTTGGACGGCGCGCGGGGAGTCGAAGCGCGGGTCGGTGGTGAAGTCGGTGGCCAGTCGCTGCGCCAGCGGCGCGAGCCGCTGCACGCCCTGCTGGCCGTCGTAGAAAGCGGGGGTGCCGGTGATGATCAGGAAGAGTCCCGGGAACCGGCCGGCGTCGATCTCGTCGAGGAGCTGCCGCAGTGCGTTCAGCGACTTCTCCCGTACATCGCTGCGCACCCGCTGAAGCGTCTCCACCTCGTCGAGCACCAGGAGCAGCCCGGGGTGCCCGCAGTCCCGCAGCACGGTCAGCAGTCCCTGCAGGAAGCCGAGGGCGCCAAAGTGGTCGAGGTCGCCGCGCACTCCGGCCGCGCGCTTGGCGGCGGCGGCCACGGACCTCTGCCCGCCGAGCCAGGCGATCAGCGCCTCGGCGCGCGCTCCGTCGCCGGCCGCCACCGCGTCGCGGTAGCCGCGCAGTGCCGCGGAGAAGGCGGGCGTGGTGCGGGCGACGTCCGCGAGCCGCCGCTCCAGCAGCTCGTCCACGGCCCGGCCGAGCCCTTGCTCGTCGTCCTCCTCGGCCTCCCCGGCGGCGAGGACCTCCTCCTCCAGTGCGTAGAACCAGGAGTCGACGACGGCCCGCAGGGCGGACGGCGGGTGGGTGGCGGTGGTCAGCCGTTCGGCCAGGCGCCGGTAGACGGTTTCCAGGCGGTGCAGCGGGGTCTCGGTCTCGGAGATCTGCACCTCGCTGACGGCCAGTCCGCGACGCTTGGCCCGCTCGGCGAGCCAGCGGGCGAAGAACGTCTTGCCGGAGCCGTACTCACCGCGCAGCGCGTGGAAGGCGGAGCCGCCGCGGGCGACGGTGTCCAGGTCGTCGTCCAGGGCGTCCGCGAACCGGTCGAGACCCACGGCGAACAGCCCGAGTCCCTGCTGCGGCACGGTGCCGCGGCGCAGTGCGTCGACGACGTCCCGGGCCCGCGCGGCGCTGATGCCGGGTGCCCCGGAGCCGCCCGGGGCGGGTGCGGCGGTGGTGCTCATCAGGTGGTGCCTCCGGTGAACTGCTGCCGCAGCAGCTCCTTGTCCAGGTGGACCGTGCGCCCGGACTCCGTCAGCTGGAGCACCGGGTAGCCGTCGATGTTCAGCAGCCGCTCCAGCACGGTGACGAACCGCTCCGGGTTGCGCTGCGACTTGCCGGTGGCGGCCTGTGCGGCGGCGGCGACCGCGGCCGGGGACAGCTTGCCGCCGGCTGCGAGCAGCGCGTCGAGAGCGGCGGCCACGGCCGTGTCGCTGGGCGGCAGCCGCACGAAGCCGCGCTGGGTCCGGTACGGCGCGCTGCGCACCGTCTGCTCGCCGAGGCTGCCGTGACCGGGCTGCGGGAACAGGCTCTCGGTCTGGGGTGCCGGTTTCCTGCCCCGGCCGCGGGCCGCCGGTTCGGGCGCCTGCGGGGGCACGGGGTCCGCTTCGGCGCGCCACCACGTGGGAACGGTGTCCTCGGCGGGCAGCACCGTCCATCCCGTGGGGATGGGGCTGCCGGAGGGGACGAAGGCGAGGACGGGCACGGTGACCTCCGCGAGGGAGGCGCCGCCGTGGTAGCCGGCCTGCCGGGAGGTGTAGCGCAGATCGTCGCGCCAGGCGGCGGTGATCCGCCCGCCGGCCGCCCGGACCCGGGGCCCGGCGAGCTCGACCTCGCCCGGCCCGGCCGTGCCGGTCCGCCAGCGGGCGCCCTGGACCCCCTCGGCCGCCGCGGGCCCCGCATCGTGCGGAGTGCGGTCCAGGACGTGCCCGTGGTCGGACACGAGCAGGACCGGCCGTCCGGCGTTGCGGGCCGCGTCGAGCAGGTCGGCCAGTCTGGCGATGTCCTCGATGCCCCACCGGGCCCGTCCGCTCTCCCGGCCGTCCGCGAGCGCGTCGTCGATGGTGTTCACCACGACCCCGACGACCCGCTCCTCGTGGGCGAGTTCCTCCAGCAGGGCGGGAGCCAGCCGGTGCCCGGCCGTGCCCTCGTAACCGCCCTTGTGGAAGAGGACCGCTTCCCGTCTGCGCTTCTTCCAGAAGGCCGTGAATCCGGCGCGTTCCACGTCCTGCCCGCCGTCGGCCGCCGTGCCGCTGAGCAGCGAGGCCCGGCTGATGCATGTGATCGTCGGCAGCATGGCGACGGCGGCGAGACGTCCGGGCGGCCGCCCGCCGGAGTGGGCCGGAACCGGAACGATCTCCGTCCAGACCCGCCGGTCGAGCCCGGCCGCGAGGTCCACGGCGACATCGGCGCTCATCCCGTCCAGCACGACCACGAGCGGTCGCCGCCCGCCGTCCCTGGCGAGCGGTGCGGCGGCCTCCGCGAGGACGTCCTCGATCAGCAGCGCCCCTCCCGGCGCCTGCTGGGAGGCAGCTTCCGTCCAGGTGGCCAGCACGGACGCGAACTGTTCGTCGAGCTGCTGCCGCCGGGCGCGCACACGGCCGATGAGCCGGTGGTACGCCTCTCCGAGCACACTGTCCCGCGAGGCGTCGCCCTCGGCGAGGACGCCGGTCGCCAGATCCACCCACCCGGTGGACGCAAGATGATGCCGCACCCCCTGACCCACCGAGTCCAGGACGGGCGCCGGGGCGTCGAGCCAGCGCAGCAGACGTACGGCGGTGCGGGCACGCTCGGTGGAGTCGCCGTACAGACCGGCCAGCTGATGGTCCCCCAGCTCGCGCAGGGCGGCCTGGGCGGCGGCCGGTCTCCCGTCGAGCGCGGCGCCCAGCGCCCGCAGCCGCGCCCGGTACCCGGAGGGCAGCAGCCGGTCCCCGGTGAGCAGTCCGCTCAGCCGTGCATGGTCGGCGAGCTGGTCGGCGCGTTCCAGTACGGCCAGCACGCGGGCGCGTGCGTCGGCACCGGCGGGACCACCGGCTTCCGCCTGTGCGATCCACCGGGTGAGCACACCGGTGGCGGCAGCCGCGTAGGGCGCGAGCGCGTCGAACGAGCCGCGCGCGCTGCCGAACAGCGTGCCGAGCGCGAACCCGGCGTCGGCGGCGGCCGGGCAGCCCAGCGCCGCCGCGGCGAGCGCGCCGAGCGGCAGGGCGCTCGGCTC